>JBBQPM010000034.1:0-47451 GCA_038217425.1 Gemmatales bacterium | reverse complement strand
CATGGCAGGTCTCCACGAGGAAAAGAAAAACGCCCAGGGCGAACCCTGAGCGTACGTGGAAAATCCGATGCATACGACTACCGAACCCGACTCGAATCAAAAGAAGTGAAACCCGCCACCGCGAAGCGGTTTAGTTCAACTGGTGCTGCACACGCTGCGCCGCGCGGGCTACGATCCGACGTCGAATCGCGTCGAGACCGAACCTGAATTCTTGGCCTGCCTGGATCCGGCGCCGGAAATCATCCTCGCCGACTTCACCATGCCGGAGTTCGATTCGCTGCGCGCCATGGAGATCCTGCAAGAACGTCAGCTCGATATTCCCTTCATCATCGTCTCGGGGACCATCGGCGAGGAACGCGCGGTGCAGGTCATGCAGCGCGGCGCCACCGACTACGTCATCAAGGATCGCCTGGGACGCCTGGGCTTGGCCGTGGAGCAAGCGCTCGCGCGCTGGCGGCTCAAAGAAGAGAAGCTGAAAGCCGAGCAGACGGTGGCGCGCTTGGCCGCCATCGTCGAGACCTCCGGCGAAGCCATCATTGCCACCACGCTCGACGGCGTTATCACCAGCTGGAATCGGGCGGCCGAGAGCTTGTACGCCTACCAGGCCGAGGAAATGCTCGGCAAGAACGTCTCGATGCTGTTTCCGCACGGCCGCCGAAGTTCCGACGTGCCGGAGAAGCCTCAGGAAAATCTCGCGCGGGTGAGTCGTGGCGAACACGTCGCCGTCTTTGAGACGGTGCGCGTGCGCAAGGACGGCAGACGGATCGAAGTCTTGCTCAGCATCTCTCCCATCCGCGACGGCAAGGGAACGGTGATTGGGGCGTCGGCGATCGCGCTGGACATCACCTTGCGCAAACGCTCGGACCGCTTTCTGAGCGCGGAGCAGGCAGTGACCGGCATTTTGACCGAATCCAAAACCCTGGAAGAAGCAGGCCCGAAAGTTTTGCGAACCGTGGCCGAGTGCTTGCGCTGGGAAGTGGCGGCGCTGTGGACGATTGACGGATCGGCCAACGTGCTGCGTCGGATGCACTTCTGGCACGCCTCGTGGGCCGACCCTGTTCTTATCGAGATTCTCGGACAACGAACGGTGCTCGAACAGGGCGTGGGCGTTGCCGGGCGCACCTGGAGCACGGGCGAGCCGGTGTGGGAGCAAGGCATCCAGATTGACAGTCCTCCCACGGACTCTGCGCCGATGACGCACGACGGTTTACGTGGCGGCTTTGGCTTGCCAATGCGTCAAGGGACGGAAATGGTCGGGGTCATCGAGTTCTACAATCCCGAGATGCGCGAACCGGACGCGGCGCTCATTGCCGCACTCGACAGCATTGCCTGCCAGATCGGCCAATTCTGCGAACGGCGTCGGACCGAGGCGGCGCTGCACGCCAGCGAAATTCAGTTTCGGCAACTCGCCGACGCGATGCCGCAGATCGTGTTCACGGCCCGCGCGGACGGGACGATCGATTATTTCAACGAGCGCTGGTACCAGTTTGCGGACTGGTCGCCGGCGAAGAACACTGAGCAACTCTGGGCCTCGATACTCCACGCCGAGGATTTGCCGCGCGCCCAAGAGGCGTGGGCGCATTCTGCGCGCACCGGCGCTCCGTTCGACGTCGAAATGCGCGTGGTCGACCGCCAGACCGGCGGGTATCGGTGGTTCCTGGTTCGCGCGGTCGCCGGCGTCGATGCCGCGGGCGCCGTGGCGCGCTGGTACGGAACCGGCACGGATATCGACGCGCAAAGGAACAGTCTCGAGGAACTCAAGGTCAGCGAACAGCGCTTTCGCAACCTGGTCATGGCCCTTCCCGCGGCGGTATACACCACGGATCGCACGGGCCTCATCACGCTTTTCAACGAGCACGCCGTCGAGATCTGGGGACGTCGGCCCGTGCTCGGCACGGATCGTTGGGGCGGCTCTCACAAACTCCTCCAGCTGGATGGCTCGCCGTTGCCGCGCGATCAATCGCCGACTGCCAAGGCAGTACTCGAAGGCCGAAGCGTTCGAGGCGAAGAATTGATTATCGAACGGCCCGACGGTTCGAGGTCGCACGTGTTCAAGCACCCCGAGCTCCTGCGCAATGCCGCGGGCGAGATCGTCGGGGCGGTCACCATGATCATCGACCTGACCGAGATCAAGCAATTGCAGGAACAATACCGTCAGGCTCAAAAGATGGAAGCCGTCGGCCGACTCGCGGGGGGCGTGGCTCACGACTTCAACAACCTGCTGACGATCATCAACGGGTTTGGCGAACTCGTCATGGGCCGGCTGGAGGAAGGCGATCCTTCCCGTGAGATGATTCGGCAGGTCGTGGCTGCGGGCGATCGCGCCGCCGGGCTCACGCGGCAGCTTCTGGCCTTTAGTCGTAAAGCCATTATCGAGCCCAAGATTCTCGACCTCAAAGCAGTGGTCGCGGAAGTCGATACGATGCTTCGGCGGCTCATCGGCGAGGACATCGAAATGACGGTCTTGGGCGACCCCGAGGTGGACGAAGTGTTGGCGGACGCCGGCCAGATCGAGCAAGTGATCCTCAATCTCGTAGTCAACGCCAGCGACGCGATGCCCAAGGGGGGCCAGCTCACCATTGAGGTGCGCAACGCGGAGTTGGACGAGCACTATGCTCGTGAACGCCCCGAAGTTCAGCCCGGAAATTATGTGGTGTTGTCGTTCAGCGATACCGGTTGCGGGATGGATGAGCCGACCATGGTCCGTATTTTCGAGCCGTTCTTCACCACCAAGGGAGAACTCGGCACCGGACTCGGCCTGGCGACCGTGCACGGCATCGTCAAGCAGAGCGGCGGACACATTTCCGTGTACAGCGAACTCGGCATCGGCACGACCTTCAAGATCTACTGGCCTCGCTCCGAAAAGCATCAAGCGCCGAGCAAGGTCGAGCGCAGCGACCGGCCGGAGCCGCGCGGCTGCGAGACGGTCTTGTTCGTCGAAGATCAAGAAGGGGTCCGCACGTTGTGCCGGCATGTGCTCGAGGAATTCGGATATACCGTACTGGAAGCCCGTGATGGCGTCGAGGCGTTGCTGGTCGCCCAGCAGCACCCGGACCAAATCGATCTGCTGGCGACCGACGTGGTCTTGCCGAAGATGGGGGGCCGTGAAGTCGCCGAGAATTTCGCCGCGTCCCGTCCCTCTACGAAAGTCCTTTATATGTCGGGCTACACCGACGACGCGGTGGTTCGGCACGGCGTCCTGGAAGCCCAGGTGGCCTTTCTGCAAAAGCCGTTCAGCCCACACGCCCTAGTCGCGAAAATTCGCGAAGTGCTCGATGGCAAGGCCAACCGCTAAGATCCAGGAAATTCGTTGCATCCGGTGCGTGGGCCCGCTATTCTAAACCAAGACCCTCCCGCCGACGATTCCCAATTTCGGAGACCTCCGTGCAAACCTCTTCGCTAAATCGCCGCCGATTTCTTCAGTCCGCCGCCCTTGGCTCCGCTGCGTTCACGCTCGCGCAAGCGTCGGCCGTGCACGCCGCCGGCAGCGATCTCCTCAACGTCGGCCTGATCGGGTGCGGCGGACGAGGCACCGGCGCCGCCGAACAGGCCCTCAAGGCCGATCCCAACGTCCAGCTCTACGCCATGGGCGACGCCTTCGCCGACCGCATCGAATCGAGCCTGGCCGAGCTGAACCGCAAGCCCGACCTGCGCGGCAAACTCGACGTCGCCGCCGAGCGCCGCTTCGTCGGCCTGGACAACTATCGCCACGTCATCGACGCCTGCGACGTCGTGCTCCTCTGCTCGCCCCCCGGCTTTCGTCCCGCGCACATGCAAGAAGCCGTCGCCAAGGGCAAACACATCTTCGCCGAAAAGCCCGTCGCCGTCGACGCTCCCGGCGTGCGCACCGTGCAGGCCGCATGCGAGGAAGCGCGCCGCAAACGGCTGTCCGTCGTCTCCGGCCTGTGCTGGCGTTACGACCGCGGCATGCGCGAAACCTTCGCCCGCATCCACGAGGGCAGAGCCGGTGAAATCGTCGCCCTGCAATGCAACTACCTGACCAGCCCCATCAAGAACTTCCCCCGCACCCCCGCCATGACGGAGGCGGAATACCAGGTCCGTAACTGGTACTACCACACCTGGCTCTCCGGCGACTTCAACGTCGAACAACACATCCATAGCCTCGACAAGATGGCCTGGGCCATGCGCGATCAAACGCCGATCAAAGCCACCGGCCTGGGCGGCCGGCAGGCGCGCCCCGCGGAAAACTACGGGCACATCTACGATCATATGTCGGTGATCTACGAGTACGCCAACGGCGTCAAGTGCTTCGCCGCCTGCAACCAGATGGAAAACACGGTCCGCGAAGTGAAGGATTACGTCTTCGGCACCGCCGGCAAGGTCGACGTGATGGGCCATCGCATCGCGGGCCGAAACCCCTGGGCGTACCAACGGCCGGCGGGCGTGGTCAGCATGTATCAGCAGGAGCACAACGAACTCTTCGCGAGCATTCGCAACAGCACGCCGATCAACAACGGCGATTACATGTGCAAGAGCACGCTGATGGCCATCATGGGCCGAGTGGCGTGCTACACCGGCAAGGCGATCACCTGGGATCAGGTGTCGAATTCACAGGAAAACCTGATGCCCGCAAACCTGCGCTGGGACATGGCAATCCCGGTGCCGACGGTGGCAATCCCGGGCGTGACCGAGGTCCGCTAAGCCCGCACGACGTTTAGGGCGTTCCCATTGCCTCTCCGTTACGGCGAGCAGGGCGGCGTCTGCGCCCGAGTGCAGGGGGTTTGCCCGTGCTCGCTTCTCCGGGCGCTGACGCGATCCCGGCTCGCCTTTGGCGCTGCAAACGTGAACTGCGTTCGAGGGTTGTCTTCGAGACGCCAATTTCGCCCCGGCTGGGCCGACGGAATGGAGCCACGAATGAAACGCAGCGCCGCCCGTGGTTGCACTGCTCCGGTAGGAGCAGAGGAGACGCCCTAAACGAATCCGGGCAATTCGCGAATTCTAGTTGCCATGCCGCGCCGCTCGCTTTACATTGAGGCGATCCATCCCATCCCAGGAGAACTTCATGACCAAACCACTCTCACGTCGGCAGTTCGTCAAGGCGGCGACCGTTTCCGCGACGGCGGCTGGCTATCACCTCACGGCCGGCCTCACCGAGTCCCGCGCCCAGAACGGCGCCAACGAGAAACTCAACATCGCCATCATCGGCGCCGGCGGCAAAGGAGCGTCCAACGTCAACGGCGTCAAAGGGACCGAGAACATCGTCGCCCTCTGCGACGTCGATGAGCAAACCGCGGCCGGGGTCTACAAGGAGTTTGCCAACGTCCCCAAGTTCCGCGATTACCGCGTCATGCTCGAAAAGCACAAGAACATCGACGCCGTCATGGTCAGCACTCCGGACCATTCGCACGCCCATGCCAGCATCATGGCCATGAAGCTCGGGAAACACTGCTACACCGAGAAGCCCCTCACGCACAGCGTCTGGGAAGCCCGGCAAATGAAAATCGTCGCCCAGAACGCCAAGGTCGCCACGCAGATGGGCAACCAGGGGACGAGCAATAACGGCCTGCGCGCCGGCGTCGACGTGATCCGCTCCGGGGCGATCGGCGACGTCCGCGAACTCCATTGCTGGACGAATCGCCCGATCTGGCCGCAAAATCGCAACCGCCCGGCAGCGGCGACGCCCGTTCGCGCCACGCTCGACTGGGATCTTTGGCTCGGCCCCGCGCCGCTGCGGCCGTTCAACGACGAACTGGCGGCGAACAAACGCCCCACGTATCTGCCGTTCAACTGGCGCGGCTGGTGGGACTTCGGCACCGGCGCCCTGGGCGACATGGCGTGTCACACGCTGAACCTGGCGTACATGGGCCTGCGTTTGGGAGCGCCCCGCACGGTCGAGGCCACCCTCGCCACGCCGCTCCATGCCGAGACCGGTCCTGAAGGCTGCACGGTCACGTTCGAATTCCCCGCGCGCGGCAATCTGCCCGAGTGCAAGCTCTACTGGTACGAGCGCCGACTCCCGCCTGCCGCCCTCTTTCACGGTCAGAAGCCGTCGGGTTCCGGCAGTCTCCTGATCGGCTCGAAGGGGACGCTCTATTCGGGAAGCGACTACGGCGAATCGTATAAGCTTTTGCCCGAGAAGAGTTTCGTGGGCTTCAAGCCGCCGGAACCGCTGGTGACGCGCAACGTGGGCGGGCATTACCAGGAATGGATCCGGGCGTGCAAGGGAGGCCCGGCGGCGATGTCGAACTTCGTCGATTACTCGGCGCTGATGACGGAAGCGATCTTGCTCGGCAACGTCGCCATTCGCGTGGGCAAGAAGATCACCTGGGACACGGAGAAGCTGGAGGCGCCCGGCTGTCCGGAAGCGGCGCCGTTCATTCGCCGCGAGTACCGCAAGGGCTGGGATCTTCGGCCGTAAATCAACGGATCGGCGCTGGAAAATTACCGAGCCGCGACCGTGAGGGAGCGGGTCAGGATGCCTCGCGAAATCTCGATTTTTCGCGTGGGATGCCGTCCCCGCTCCCTAACGGTCGCGGCTCGGTAATTGGGGCGGTGGCGGCTCGGTAATTGTCGCCGAATTCTCGCGAAAATCGCCCGTTCGCCCATACAATATCCTTTTCGCAAACGCCCTGTTTTCGAAGAGGATCTTCCCCTTGGCAGACGACATCCTTCCCCCCGGCGAACCCCCCGCCGCCCCGCCTTCGGAGTTCAACGAGGGGGGTTACACGCCGCTCCGCATCGAAGACGAACTCAAGGACAGCTACCTCAGCTACGCCATGAGCGTTATCATCAGCCGGGCCCTGCCCGACGTTCGCGACGGACTCAAACCGTCGCAGCGCCGCATCCTCGTGGCCATGAACGATCTCAATCTCGGGCCCGCCTCCAGCACCTCCAAGTGCGCCGGTATCGTCGGCGAAACGATGAAACGCTACCACCCGCACGGCGACGGCGCCATCTATCCGACCCTCGTCCGCATGGGCCAAAAGTGGAACATGCGGCACCTGCTCATTCAGCCCCAAGGGAACTTCGGCTCCGTCGCCGGGCTCCCCCCCGCGGCCATGCGGTACACCGAAGCCCGGCTCTCGTTCGTCGCCGCCGAGATGCTGCACGATCTCGAAAAAGACACCGTCGATTTCATCGACAACTACGACGGCAAATACCGCGAGCCGCTCGTTCTGCCCAGCAAGTTCCCCAATCTTCTGGTCAACGGTTCCGACGGCATCGCCGTCGGCATGGCGACCGAGATTCCGCCCCACAACCTCAAGGAAGTTTGCGGCGGCGTCATCCGCATCATCGACGAACCCGACGTCTCCATCGACGAACTCATCAAGATCATCCCCGGGCCCGACTTCCCGACCGGCGGCATCATCTGCGGCCGATACGGCATGCTCGAAGGGTACAAGACGGGCCGGGGCCGAATCACCCTCCGCGCCCGCGCCACCATCAACGAAGAAGGCCGGACCACGCAGATCATCATCAACGAAGTGCCGTACCAGCAAACGCGTAACCGCCTGCACGAGATCCTGGGCGAACTGGTGAAGGACGAACGGATCAAGGGCATCTCGGCCATCCGCGACGAATCGAGCGATCGTTCGGGCGAGCCGGTGCGTCTGGTCATCGACCTCAAGCGCGAAGCCGACCCGCATCTGGTGCTCAACCAGATTTACCAATATTCGCCGTTGCAGAAGACGGTGAGCCTGATCATGCTCGCCCTGGTCGATGGTCGGCCGCGGACGTTGACGCTCAAGCAGATGCTCGAGGAGTTCATCCGGCATCGCAAGGAAGTCATTCGCCGACGCACGGACTTTCTCCTGCGCGAAGCGAAGCGGCGCAGCCACGTCCTGGAAGGGCAACTCATCGCGATCTCGTCGCTGGACGAGGTGATTCGCATCTGCCGATCGGCGAAGAGCCGGGCGGAGGCGAAGGAGTTGTTGCAAGGGCTCGAAGTTTCGGCGGCGCTGATGGAGCGAGCGCTGGGCGCGGAGCACTTCGCGTCGCTGACCCGCGAGATCGGGGCGGCGGCCAGTTACTTCATGACCGAAGCCCAGGCGGAAGCCGTCGTCCGCATGCAGCTCGGGCAGCTGGCCGCACTGGAACGCGACGAGATTTTCAAGGAATTTAGCGAGCTCCGCGCCCTCATCCGCGGCTACGAAGAACTCCTCTCCGCCGAGAAGAACATCCTGGCCGTCATTCGCGCCGACATGGAGCACATGCGCGACAAGTTCGGCGAGGAACGCAAGACCGAGATCATCGACGACGAGATGGGCCGAGTGAGTCTCGAGGATCTGCTCGAAGAAGAAATGCAGGCAGTGACGCTCAGTCACAAGGGCTACATCAAGCGTCTGCCGCTCAACACGTACAAGTCGCAGCATCGCGGCGGCAAGGGCGTGACGGGCGGCGAGACGCGCGAGGACGACTTCGTCGAGCACTTCTTCGTCGCCTCGACGCATGCGTATCTGCTTTGCTTCACGAGCCGGGGGCAGATTTACTGGCTCAAGGTCTACGACCTGCCGCTCTTGGGGCGCACCAGTCCCGGGCGCGCCATCGCCAACGTGCTATCGCTCAAGGAAGACGAGAAGATTTCGAGCATCATCCCGGTGCGGAACTTCGAGCCGAACAAGTATCTGATCATGGCGACCCAAAAAGGCATCGTGAAGAAGACCGCTCTCGAAGATTACTCCCGGCCCAAGCAAGGCGGCATCATCGGCATCAGCCTCGACGACGGCGACACGCTCATCGAGGTCGCCATGTGCCAGGGGGGCGACGGCATCTTGCTCGCCACCAAGCAGGGGATGGCCATCTGCTTCGACGAATCGCAGGCGCGTGGCATGGGCCGAAACACCCGCGGCGTCAAAGGCATCGCCCTCATGCCCGGCGACGAACTCGTCGGCATGGTCGTCACCGATCCGCAGGGCGCCCTGCTCACCGTCTGCGAGAACGGCTACGGCAAACGCACCCCCTTCGGCGCCAATATCCTCGAAGAAGTCGTCGACGAGGCCGAGGAGCCCGCAGTTCCTGAAGAGCCGGCCGCTCCCGAGGAGACCGCAGCTCCCGAGGAGCCTGCGAGTGATGAAGATGGCGCCGACGATCGGTCCGGCATGCGGTATCGCAAGCAGCGGCGCGGCGGCAAGGGCCTGCGCGACATCCGCACCAGCGCCCGCAACGGCCCCGTCGTCGAGATTGTCGCGGTCCGCGACGGCGACGACATCATGCTCATCACCACGCAGGGCATGGTCAACCGCACCCGCGTGGCCGAGATTCGGCTCGTCGGGAGAAACACTCAGGGCGTGCGCATCATGGGCCTGCGCGAGGGAGACAAGATCGCCTCCATCGCCAAGATTCCCAAGGAGGTCCTCGACGAGATGGAACTTGAAGACGTGCTGCCGCCGACCGAACCGGAGGCGCCGCCTGCACCATGATCCGCATCGGCATTGTCACTGTATCCGACCGCGCGAGCCAGGGGGTCTACCAGGACCTCGGCGGGCCCGCGATCCAGGCGTGTCTGACAGAAATCCTGTCGTGCGCCTGGGAAGCCGTGCCTCGGCTCATTCCCGACGAGCAGGCGACCATCGAGCAGACGTTGCGGGAGTTGTGCGACGTCGAGAAATGCTGCCTGGTGGTGACGACCGGCGGCACCGGCCCGGCAAGGCGCGACGTCACGCCCGAGGCGACCGAAGCCGTCTGCGACAAAATCCTCGACGGCTTCGGCGAACAGATGCGGGCCGTGTCGCTGAAGATCGTGCCCACGGCGATTCTGTCCCGGCAAATCGCCGGCATCCGCGGGCAATCGCTGCTCGTCAACCTGCCGGGCAAGCCGAGCGCCATTCGCGATTGTCTCCTCGCGGTGTTCCCAGCCATTCCCTACTGCATCGACCTGATCGAGGGGCCGTATCTAACGACGCACGAAGCGGTCGCCAAAGCATTCCGTCCCAAGGCGAAGTAGCAACCTCGAACGCGACTCAATCTAGTTGGACATCGCCACTTTTCACATTGTGCAAAGCTGATTACAAACTGCGCAAGTTCGGCAGGCCTAAATACGGCGTACTTGCATTCGGCCTGTAAGGCCGTCTCCTACAGCCCAGGCCGTAGGCCTGGGTAAGATGCAACGCGTAGATCGGCCCTGTAGGGGCCGCTCGACAGCACGCTCCTGTCGAGCGGCCCCTACAGGGCCGACTACAGATATCGCCGTACCCAGGCCTCACGGCCTGGGCTTTATGAGACGGCCTTACAGGCCGAAGAGGATCGCGTCCGCGGTTCCTGCCGTAGAAAAAGCGGCGCTGTCCAGCTAATACACCACCGTCTGCACGTCCTTGGCCACCGGCGTACGCACCTGGTCGCTCTGCACCTGCACGCGGATTCGGCGGTTGCCGGCCGACAGCGCCTTGACGCTGATGGTGTAGACCGCCTGGCCGCCGGGCGCGATTCGCGCCAGCGGCGCGAAGACCATGTCGCGGCCCTCCAACTTGAACGAACTCGGGCCCTGCGCGAATTTCTTCGCCTCCATCCCCTCCGGGATCTGCACCACGAGGCGAAGGTTCGATCCCGCGAGCTTGGCGTTATTAATAAGACGAATTTCGTAGATCGTTTCCTTGCCGACTTCGATCGGGCCGTCCCGGCTCGACACCTTGACCGCCAGACTCGACGGCGCCTCGACTGCCAGCGCCAGCGTCGTGCGCAGCTCCGACGCGCCTGCCGACTTGGCGATGACTTCGATCGGCAACTGTCCGGGCGTCGTCGGCAACGCGCGGATGCGCAGCGACTTCGTCTGCCCGGCGGGAATCGAAGCCACCGTCCAGGAAACCGTCCGCGTCGACTGCTGGTATTTCCCCTGGTCGCCGATCTCGCGCACCTCCAGGCCGACCGGAAGCTTCTGTTCGACCAGAACTTGGGCGATCTCCTGGTCGTTGTCGTTGCGGAGCACGACGTGGAGTTCGCCTTCTTGCTGCTGCAGCAACTGGGCCGAGGGTTCCAGTTCGAGCTTGAGCCCGGCTCCCGCGCCCGGATTGGGGAGAATCAGCGGTAACGGCAGGCCGCCCGCGGCGCTGAGCGTCACCTCGTGGATGATCTGCCAGTTTTCGCCTCCCTTGCCGCTGATGCGGAATAGCACCGCATGCTTGCCCGGCTTCGACGCCGTCAGCGGCACTTCGAACTTCTCCGTCTTGTTCCCCGCGATGCTCGGCAGATCGGCGTAGATCTCTTTACTGATTGGATGCGTGAGACCTTCGGGCAGCTTGACCCAGAGCTTGAGCCCGGTGAGCGGCTGCGACGTTGGATTGGTGAGCATGACGTCAAAGCGGACCTGGCTGCCAATGGTGGCCGCATCCGGCGCGAAGACCTTGAGGACGTCCTTGGTTTCGAGCTTGGGCAGGGGCAGGGGGAGCGGATCGACCTTGGGCAGGGGATCGACCTTGGGCAGCGGATCGATGCGCGGAGGCGGCGCGACGTACTCCTCTTCCTTCTTGGCGACGACGTCTTCCTTGAGCGCTTCGCCTTCGATCTTGGTCATCATCGTGGCCTGGGCGGAGACGTGCACGCGGGTGACGTTGACCGCTTCGCCGGGACGCGAGGCGCGCAGCTTGAGTTCGATGATTTGCTCTTCGCCCGGTTGCAGGAGCGGGATCTCCCAGATCGCCTGGCCCGGCTTGAGGACAGGGACCGGCTTGCTGAACTCCACGCGCACGGAGGTCGGGATCTCATCGACGACGCGAACCTGGGTGGCCATGTAGTGGCCGACGTTGCGGACGACGATCTGGTAGGGCGTGGTGTCGCCGACTTGCAGCAGGCTGGGGCCTTTCTTCTCGACGGTGACCAGGGGCGTGACGCCCGCCTTGGGCGAGATATGCGGGCCGCGCGGCTGCAGCGGTTCGCGCGGCGCCGGCGGCGCGGGCGTCGGTTGCACGGGAACGGGCGCGGGCGTCGGCGGCAGCACGGGTGCCGGAGCGGGAGGCGCCGGGCTGAACCGCGACACCACGCCAACGACCTTCAACTCGATAAGGCCATGCTTCGGTTCCGGCGGCGCGACCGGTACTGGTGCCGGAATCGACGCGGGCGTTGCCAGCTGCGCACTGGGGCCGATTAACATCGTCTTGGTCGGCGCCGGCGTTGGCACTGGCATCGGCGGCGCAACGGGCGTCGGCACCGGCATCGGCGGCGCAACGGGCGTCGGCACTGGCATCGGCGGCGCAACGGGCGTTGGCACTGGTATCGGCGGTGCGGTCGGTCGTTCGAGCGGACGCTCCGGGCTCACGGTCGGAATCGGATTGGGTTTGATCGCTTCCGGAACTTTCACCTCTGGGGGCGGCGCGGGTGGCAGCGGGTTCGGCAGCACCGGCTCCACCATCGTCGGCGGCGGGGGGATGACCAGCGGAGCTTCCAGCGCTTTTATCGGCTGAGGCGGAATCGGCAGCGGCGCGGGGGGTTCGGGCACCGTCATCGGCGCCGGCGTAGGGGGTTCTGGCGCCGTCATCGGCGGAGTCGGAATCGGCAGCGGCGCCGGGGGCTCCGGGATCACAAACTTCGGCGCGGGCGGAAAGCTCGGCGGCGCCGGCGGCGACGCATTCTGCACCTGGACTACCCTCGGCGCCTCCTCGACCACGTGAGTCGGGATCTTCAGCGCCTCATGCTTCACCGCTGGCACGCCCTGAAATTTCTGCATCTCCTCTGGCGAAATGACAATCAACGTCCCCGGACGCGTCGGGCCTGGCACGCTCTTGGGCGGATCCTTGACCTCGGCGACCTTGACCGCCTCCACGGCTGCCGGCTTCGTCGTCGTCGGAGTCTCGGGGATTCGCGGAATTTCCACCAGCGCCGGCTTCGTCGGCGGCGCCTCGGGGATTCGCGGGATTTCCACCAGCGCCGGCTTCGTCGTCGTCGGAGTCTCGGGGATTCGCGGGATCTCCACCAGCGCCGGCTTCGTCGTCGTCGGAGTCTCGGGGATTCGCGGGATCTCCACCAGCGCCGGCTTCTGGGGTTCCTTGACTTCGATGATTGTGGGCGTCTCCACGAGAGCCGGCGTCCCCTCGATAATCAGAGGCAACTTCATGATGTGCGGCGGGTCTTTCACCTCATTGATTTTGGGGATCTCCGCGACGGGCGGCGGCGGCGGGACGTTGACCACGTCGACGACCTTCGGAAGCTCGACCTTCGGCGGCGGATCCTTCACGTCGATAATCTTGGGTATCTCCGCGACGGGCGGCGGCGGGACCGGGATCTTGATCACGTCGACGACCTTCGGAAGCTCGACGGCGGGCGGCGTCGGATCCTTCACGTTGATGATCTGCGGCAAGGCGTTGGGCGTCTCCTCAATCGGCGGCAGGTTCTTCTGGGGCGGATCGCGCACCTCCAGAATCTTCGGCAATTCGCTCGGCGTCGTCACGATCGGCGGCCCGGCGTCCTGCACGCTCGGCATGCCTGGAGGCGTCTCAATAATGGTCGGCAACTGCGTCGGCACCTTCTCCACGCGCGGCACATTGGGAACCGGGACGGTGGGCTGCGACGGCCCCGCGTACGGCGCGGGAGCGGAGTAGCGAATCGGCGGCGGCGGCCAGGGCGGTCGCGAATCCTGGGCGCGCACGCCCCAGTACGCCCCCAGGACGACGCAGGCGCCCAGACAAACGAGCCCCAATTGATTTCGGGATGGCCTCACGTTCCGTCCCCCCTGTGTGCAAGAACTCGGCACTGGCCGAATCCCGTTCCCCCGCCGACGCAATCTAGCGGTAGCGTCCCTTAAACTTCTCGGCCGGATACTTCTCTGCGTTCTTTTGCAGCTTGCGAGCGATCGCCTCGCTGAGGTCGATGTCGAGCGCATGGCTGAGGCACAGAACGTAGTTGGCGACGTCGGCCAGCTCATCGGCGATCTGCTCGCGTTTGGCCGGATCCGCCGTCTGCTGCCGCGACTCGTCGAGATTCATCCACAGAAAATGCTCCATGAGTTCGGCGCACTCGCACGCCAGGCCCATGGCCAAATTCTTGGGGGAATGAAATTGCTGCCAATCGCGCTCGGCGACGAACGCCTGCATCGCGTCCTTGAGCATTCCCACCGTCGTCACCTGATCGGCCATGAAAGTTCCCATTCGCCCAGCCCCCGCTGAGCGCAGCCTCGAGCGCGAAGAAGCGGACTTATAAAGCCGGAGCCGCGAATGTCAAGCTCAAACTAACATTGACGCCTCGCTCCAGCGCGCGTATGAGCCGAAAGCCCAGGGATCGCTATCCCTGGGGAGTTCGTCCCAGGGATAGCGATCCCCGGGCTTTCGCAGGGGGAAGCCGATGCAAGCCAGCGCCTACGATCCGGATCTCGTCAATCACGCGTCCACGTTTCTCTACCCGTTCGTCCACAGGCTGGGCGGCGCCAAACAGCGTTCCCGTCTGGATAGCCTCGGCGAGCGCTGGCAACCCTGGTGGACCCGCCTGGGCGACGACCAGCTCGCCCATTCGCTCGAGGGGACCGCGTTCTTCCTTCCCTACGTGCAACGGCTCCTCTTTCCGGAACTCTGCCATCTTCAGGAACATCCCACCGGGCCCAAGTTTCAAAACTGGACGCGCATCGTCCGCCGCCTCACGCAGCATGGCTTGCAGGCGTTCGTCGACGCCTTGCCGTGCGAGGCGGTGCTTCGGCTCACGCTCGACGCCGACGCGCTCGCGCAGGTGAGCGAGTTCGACATTCAGCAAACGATTTCATGGGGCGGCCGGGCGATGGGGCAGGGCAAGACGCCGGCGCGATTCGAGTGGATCGACTTGCTGTTGTTTCCCTCGGGTCTGGGTTTCATGCTCATGAAGGCGAAGCTGACGGAGCCGACGCCGCTCTTTTCGCAGATCATTCAGATGAACAAGGCGCTGCAGATGGTGCATCCGCCGTCGCTCTCGTATCGGCTGCCCACGTTTCGCCTGAAAGCCTCGGGCGCCGAGATGGAGCTGCGCGGGCTCATCGACGTGCTCATGCAAGGCGTCGGCGTCGGCACGACGATCCCGGAGGAAGAGGTACTGCGTTTCACGAGCGCGCCGGGCTACACCGATTCGGAAGCGGGCCGGGCGTATGGAGAGCGCTGTTATGCGCTGTCGTACGCCTGCCTGGCATTCTTCGAAGGCGAGCATCAGACCTTGCCGAAGGGGACGTTCGCGACCGGCGAGGCGCGGATGCTGTTCGAGTTCGCCAGCCATGTCGGCCTGGGCGAATCGGTCGACAATCCGATGTGGGTGCCGGCGCCGGAACAGACGGAAAAGTACGCCAAGAAACACACCCTGGCGACCTGGCGCTGCTGGAAAGCGATGGCCCTGCGCGAGAGCCTGGTCTTCCTGGCGACCGAGAACATCCCCTTCACGCGGCGTTCGCTGGCCCAGGTGATCGACACCGATTATCTCCCCCTCTACGCATTCAGCTTGTATCAGCGATTTCAGCTCTCGGTCTTCACGAACGACCTCATGCGCGAGGTGGCGCTGGTCGACGAGCACCTCCGCGGCGCCCAGTCGCTCCTGCAGCGGTTCGTCGCCTTCCGCAATCAATACATGTTCGCGGAGATCACGAGCAAGGCGCAGGGGAGTCAGCTCTACTGCCTGCTGCATCACGGTCTGGAGATCGAGTGCCTCAGCAACATGGTGAACGCCAGCGTGCGCGAGGCGAAGGAGTTTTACCAGGAGCAATGGGATCGGCAGGTGGCGCTGGGGGTGAAGGTGCTCGGCTTCGTCGGCGGGCCGATGGTGGCGACGTACGGCGGCGTCCGGTATTTCCTGTCGACGTTGGGGCCGACGTGGATTGCGTTGCTCGCGGTCGGGGCGCTATTCCTGTCGTCGTCGGCGCTGTTGCTGCTGCTCATGTTCAAACCGCGACGAATCCTGCGTCTGCCGCCGCCGTTGCCCGAGGAAGACGAGCCGCCGAAGTTGCTGGAGTTCCCCGCCGAGACCGCGACGCCGACGAGCAAGGCGGGCTAAAGGCGCTAGTAGGAATTTGGCTCTAAGAAAATTGACGCGGCGGCCAATGAAACGTCGGCGTGCGAAATACGCTCACGGCATCGCGAAACGTCGACCCCGAGCCTTCCCCCCCCGGATCCGCGATCGGAACTTCCGCGATCATCTTGCCGAGGTGATTCGCCTTTGCCAGGATCTCGGTCCAGACGAACGGCCCGCGCGCTTGCAGGGCGAGCTGCGCGAAGACCGAGCGTTTCGCGAGAATCAACCCCGACTCGAGATCGGGCAGCCGAACGCCGAACCCCTGGCGATAGAGGAAGCGTCGCAGCGCGCCGCGGCCCCCGAGCCAGGCGGTCCGCGGCGCCGGCGCCGCTCCGAGCAAGACGCGACTCGCCGCCCGTTTGCCGACGTCGAGCAACCGCAACCAGCCGGGCACCGCACGTTGCCGCTGGCCGACCAGCAGATCGACGTCGTCAAACTTCGCCACGGCATCCGTCATCGCCTTGAGGTGCGCGGGCCCATAGCCGCGGCACGGATCGACCAGGAGCAGCCACGGTTTCGTCGCCGACGCGATCGCGGCCGGCAAACCGCCGATCTCGTTCACGATCACGACTTCGATTTCCGGGAATTCTGCGAGCGTCATGGCTGCCTATAATGGAAGAGGGAGAATTGTGATGAACGTCAAAAGGAGCAACACCATGGAAGCGATCCTACTCGGCGGCCTGTTGGTCGCCCTGATCGTGCTGCAAGCGTGGATCCTGCCGAAAATGGGCATCCGCACCTGACGCAGCGGCCCGTGCGAACCGCCCCGGTCGGGGCAAACCTCCACGCCGAGCGAAAACAAATAATTCGGGCGAAAGCCCAGGGACGGCGTCCCTGGGGATGCGGATTCCCAGGGATAGCCATCCCTGGGCTTTCGCAGAGCGCTCATTTCACCGGCACCGGACTCGCCAGGTACGCCACCAGATCGCGCACCTCGTCCGCCGCCAACTTCTCGAACATGCCGTCCGGCATCATCGATTGCTTCGATAACAAACGACTCTCGATCTCCGCCTTCGACACCACCACCAGCTCGTTCGCGGTCTGCAATTTCAGGGCGTTCTCCGTCTCCTCCTTGACCACGCCCGACAGCGTTCGGCCCGAATCGAGCGTCACCACCGTTACCTGATAATCGCGCGCCACCACGGCGCTCGGGTCGAGGACGTTCTCCAGGACGTACTCGAGATTGAAGCGCTGCGAGCCGGTGAGGTCGGGCCCGATCGCGCTCCCTTCGCCGAACAGTTTGTGGCACTGCGAACAATTCTTGGCAAACAGCGCCCGGCCGCGGCTCAGGTCGGCCTTCTTGAGGGCGACGGGCGTCAGCTCTTTCTTGTATTTCACGGTGAGCTTCGCCTTCTCCTCGGACGCGGGCCGCAGCGTGCCCCAGACCTGTTCGACGCGCTCGACGAGCTTCTTGTCCTTGAGGGCGAGCAGATGCCGAACCATGACGGACGACAGATCGTTGCGGGCGACCGTCTTCTTCTCGACAGCGTCGAGCAGGGCCTGCGCGAAGGTCGGCCGACTGCCGAGCGTATTGACGACGTCCTCTTTCTCCTCCGCCGGCAGCGACGGATAGAGTTTGAGCAGCAGGGCCGGGATGTCGTCATCCTGGAGCGAAGCGAATCCGCGAATGGCGGCCGAGCGCATCGGTTCTTCCTTGAGGAGTTCGCGCAGTGTGGCGGAGAGGTCGGCGGGCTTATGGAAGACGAGCGTCCGCAGCGCGTCCTTGCGGCGATCTTCGTCGAGCTTCGTATCGGCGACGGTGGTCTTGATCGAGACGAGGGCGCGCTGGTCGCCGAAGATGAGGGCGAGTTCGAGGGCCTTGTCGCGGACTTCCTGGAGGGGACTTTCGGCAAGTACAGGATATAGTTTTTTCCACCGCTCGGGCATTTCGAGATTGCGAACGCCCGTGAGCGCGGTGAGCGTGCCTCGCAAGATGTCGCGTTGACTTGCGGACGAACAAATTGAGAATGCGAGTGTGTCAAGCAGGATTGGTAGATTCTTCCTGTCGGAATCGCTTAGTATTCGTCGAGCGGCGAATTCGCGAATAAGAGGATTTTCACACAGCAGTAGAAAGGTCGGAATAGCTTCGGGAACACTCAGCAACTCCGGTTCAACAGCATACCAGAGCATGAGGCTAACGTTCAAGTCTGTAGCAATGACTTGCGATAGCGTAGTTGCGCACACATAACGCACAATACCGTCCCTATGACGCCACTTGACGGGAATGCTCAGCAATACTGAGGCGATGCGCATTTGAAGATAGGGAGAGATATTCCGATTAAAAAGCTGTCGTTTCAAGAGATGGTCTTCTAAGGGCTTCAAATGATTGTTGTCGACGAGAAGCTGCAACGTCCAACCCTGATAGTGATCTGCTCGGGTTAGAAAGTCTGAGGCGGTCACGATGGCGTTCAACTCGTGCATTGCGCCGATTGAACCCAGGAGCCAAAGCGCACGCAAGCTGCTCGAGTCGTTCTTGAGGGCTAACTTTTGAACTTCCGCAACGATCATGTTGTCGGGGTTTTGGCTCAGCCTTTCTTGAAGCAGCCGCTGCGCGTGTCGGCTCTGCCATTCGTTATCGTGATCAAAAAGTTTTAGCAGCTCGGCATTATTCAACTTCGCCAGGTCGATCGCCTGATGCTTCGGCGTGCCGTACGTCACCTTGAAAATCCGGCCGTTCCCCTTCTCCGCGACGATGTGGTTGTGGCACTCGCCGGTGTCGGTCCAGTCGCTGAAGTAGACGCCGCCGTCGGGGCCGTAGGTGATGGCCAGACCGCGGAACCATGGGTCGTTCGCGAACAGGAAGTCTCGGCCATGGCGAATCGCGTAGCCGGCGTCGGTGCGCTCGAGGATGTCGTTGTTGATGCGATTGCCGTGCAGGTTGAGCGTGAAGAGCGTGTTGCGGTACGCGGCCGGGAAGTTGTCGCCGAGATAGATCATGCAGCCGACGTGAGCATGGCCGCCGCCCGCTTCGGAATGCTTCCCCTTGCCTTCGCGCGACGACTGCCAGGCGCCGCCCGCCCAGTGGATGTGGTCGCACGGGCTCTTCATGAGCTGGTACGTGTGCGGGTTCAGATCCTGGCCGTACATGCGTTGGTAGCGGCCGCCTTGCACGATGTGGAAGGCATGGTCAATGACGCAGTTGGTGATGAACATCTCGCCGTCTTTGTCCCAGTCGATGCCCCAGGGGTTGGTGGTGCCGTAGGCGTAGACCTCGTAGGTCTTTTTGACGGGGTGAAAGCGCCAGACGCCGCAATTGATCGGCGGGCGTTTCTCCTTGGGCGTGCCGGGCGTGCCGACGTAGGAGGTGGAGATGATGCCGTGCAGACCGTAGAGCCAGCCGTCGGGGCCCCACTTGAGGCCGTTGACCATGTTATGGCGAATGTCGAGCGCGAAGCCGTCGAGCAGGACTTGCGTCTTGCCGGGCTTATCGTCCTTGATGGGGATGAAGAGAAGGTGGGGCGAGCAGGTGACGTAGACGCCGCCGAAGCCGTACTCGATGCTGGTGAGGTTGTAAAGATTGTCGATGAAGACGGTCCGTTTGTCGAATTGACCGTCGTTGTCGGTATCTTCGAAGATGAGGATACGATCTTTGCCGGGGGATCCGTCCTTGATCCAGTTGGGGTAGGTGACGCATTCGCAGACCCAGAGTCGGCCGCGGTCGTCGAAGGTGAAGGCGATGGGCTGAACGACGTCGGGCTCGCCGGCGAACAGGGTGGCTTTGAAGCCGGGGGGGAGCGTCATGGCGGCGGCCGCCTCGCGCGCGGGGAGCGGTTTCTCGCTCGGCGGCAGGGCGAGGGCAAGGGCAAGCAGTGCGATCATAATGCGGGTCCGTCGGGGATCGATGTTGGTCAGGCATCGATTCTAATCGGACGGCGAGCGGATTGCACCACCAATTACCGAGCCGCGCCCGTAAGGAAGCGGGCCAGTATCTCACGCGGCATCGTGATTCCGGAACGGAAGTGACGTCTCTGCGTAGGATGCTGACCCGCTTCCTAACGGGCGCGGCTCCGTAATCAATTCGCCGGCGCTCGATGGCGTGACAAATTCTGCCAATCCTGCAGCGACGCCCGCAGGATCGGGATGATTTTCGGCTCGAACTTCATGCCGAACGTTTGCTGAATGTGCAGGGCGATCTCATCCGAGCTGACGTCGCCCAGAGATTCGACCGCGAGACGAAAGGCGTCGAGAGGTTTATGGGTCATAGGTGCTTTGCATCGGAGGGGTGGGGAAGGTGATACCCCATCCATCGGCTCGACTGCCGGAGTCGCTTCACCGCAATCTGGGAAAAGCGGGCGAAATCCGCTATTTCACGGCCGGCACGCCTTGGCCTGATGGATCGACGATGCGCAACAGGAATTCCCAGTTCGCTTCGTTGTTGGGAGCCGCGGACTGGATGACTTTGACGAGGACTTGATTCACGCCCGCCTTGAGCGTGACCTTGAAGCGATGCCGATCGAGCCGGACGCCGTTGCGATATTCCTCAAAACCGAACTCCCGCTTGCCATTCACAAAGACGGTAAAATTGTCATCCGCGGCCCCGCGAAACTCGACCTCCTGCGCCTTCTCGAGCGTGACTTCCGCATAGGCGAACGCCACCGCATCGTCGGCGTCGCCGATCGCCTCGCGCAGGTTGGCGAGCGCCGGATGTCGGCCCGACGTCACTTCCTTCACGCGGTATGGCTTCCAGGCGACCTTCCCCTTTTGGCCCAGGTACTCGGCCTTGAGATCGACGCCTTTTTCCGGTGGATAAGCGGTCGTGAAGCCCTTCATGCCGCCGGCGTCAAACGGACCGACCACGTGCCAGTCGAGCAGGAAACCCATCTTCGCGGCAACGGAGACCGGGACGCCATGCGTCTTGAGCCCCGCGGCGATTTCACGCCCTTGTTGCACGTCGCGGAAGTCGTTCCACGCCGTCTGGTAGAGTTCGACCTTGCCCGACTTCTTCGCCTGTTCGAGGACTTGTTGCACCGCCTCGTAGCGAAACTCCGGATCATGCAGCCATTTCGGGTAGAGCTGTTCGCTCGAGCCGGGCTTGATCTTCTCGACGGTCTCGAGAGCGAGTCGGCGCGCCCGGCCTGATTTTTTCGGATCGGCCGCGAACTCGGTGAGATCCTTAAGGGGGAGTTTGTCATAGGGATGTCGCTGCAGGATGCGGTCGTAGGCCGTGGCGAGCCAGTTGACGGCAGGCGTACTGTCCGCGGGCATGGCGTTGAGAATGGGGACGAGCAGTTCCGGCCCGCCGTCCTTGAGGCGTTTCCAGGCGGCGCGGCCGGCTTCGGATTCGAGGCCCTGCCGCGCCACGAGGTCGACGTCGCTCTGGGCGGCTAAGGTCGATGAGAAGAGCAGCAGGTAGCAGAAAACGCGACAAGTCATCATTTGGTTTCCCGCAAAGTATCATGGCATTTCGCCCCGGAGGGGCGAGGGAAGGTAGCCACGGGTGGAGCGCAGCGCAACCCGTGGATCGTCATACCGTCCCGCTCGCCCCGGCAGGGGCGAAGGAAATTCAACCCGAGGGAAAACGATTCCTCCCTCCCTCCGGGAGTGTTCTTCGAAATCGACGTTTCCACGGGTTGCGCTGCGCTTCACCCGTGGCTACCTTCCGTCGCCCCCTCCGGGGCGAAACGCATCTACTCCACCGTGTACACGAAATTCCCATCTGCCCCGACCGACACCTTCGCCCGGTTGATCTCCCGGCCCTCCGCGAGCTGCGACAGGAAATGTTCCGCCATCTGCGGCAGAATCGTGCCGTTGATGATGTGGTCGACGTTGCGGGCGCCCGATTCGACTTCCTTGCAACGGCTCGCAATCGCGTTCACCAGCGCCTCGTCGTACGTGAACTCGGCCCGGTGGTTCTCCTTCACGCGCGTCACGATGGCCTTGAGCTTCAGCTTGATGATGTTCTTGATCACTTCGTCGGTGAGCGGGAAATACGGCACAATCGTCATGCGGCCCAACAGCGCCGGCTTGAACGACTTGAGCAGGTCGGGCCGAAGCGCCTCGGCAAGGCCCGCGGAGTTCGGCATCGTTTCGGGGTCGGCGCACAGCTTCATGATCGTGTCGGTGCCGACATTCGAGGTCAAGAGGATGATCGTGTTCTTGAAGTTGACGTCGTTGCCGTGACTGTCCTGCAACATGCCCTTGTCGAACACCTGGTAGAAAAGTTCCTGGACATCGACGTGCGCCTTCTCGACTTCGTCGAGCAGCACGACGCTGTACGGTTTGCGGCGCACGGCTTCGGTGAGGATGCCGCCTTCGCCGTAACCGACGAGGCCCTTGGCGGAGCCGGTGAGGTTGGAGACTTTGGACGATTCCTTGAACTCGGACATGTTGATGATGACCATGTTGCGTTCGCCGCCGAAGAGGAGGTCGGCCAGCGCGAGGGCGGTTTCGGTTTTGCCGACGCCGGAAGGACCGACGAGCAGGAAGACGCCGAGCGGACGCTTCGGGTCGGCGAGGTTGGCGCGCGAGGTACGGATACGCTGGGCGATCGCTTCGAGGGCGTGGTCCTGCCCGACGAGCCGTTCGGCCAGGCGATCTTTGAGGTTGAGGACCGTCTTGATCTCGTCGCGGACCATCTTGCCGATGGGGATGCCGGTCCAGCCGGAGATGACTTCCGCGATCGCCTGGCCGGCGACGAGCGGCAACACCAGCGGATCGTCGCCGTGGCTGATCGCCAGCTCGGCTTCGACTTTCGCGAGTTCGTCCTGAGCTTTTTTCGCGTCGTTTTCAGAGAGCTTCGCCTTCGGGTCGTCGCCCTTCACGTGGGCTTCGATCTTGAGGTAGAGTTCCTTCACCTTGCCCGCGAGTTCCTTCTCCTTCTCCCAGCGGGCCTTGAGCGTTGCGAGCTTCTCGGCCGTCTTGACCTTCTTCTCTTCGAGTTCGCCGGCGCGTTTGACGTGGTCGGCGCCGAGGGACGTTTCGCGGGCCAACGCTTTCAGCTCGACGTCGAGATGTTCGATCTCGCGCTGCGCGTCCTGCACCTGCGGCGGCGTGGACGATTGGCTCAGCGCGACGCGGGCGCACGCCGTGTCGAGCAGGCTGACGCACTTGTCGGGGAGTTGGCGATCCGTGATGTAGCGATGCGACAGCTTCACGGCCTCGGCGACGGCCTCGTCGATCACGCGGACCTTGTGATGCTTTTCGAGCGTGTGGGAAAGGCCGCGCATCATGCGGGTGGCGCGGAGGATGTCGGGCTCGTCGACCTTGATGACCTGGAAGCGACGTTTGAGCGCCGGGTCGGCCTCGAAGTATTTCTTATATTCCATCCACGTCGTCGCCGCGATGGTGCGGAGTTCGCCGCGGGCGAGTGCGGGCTTGAGCAGATTGGCGGCGTCTCCCTGTCCCGCCTGGCCGCCCGCGCCGATCATCGTGTGGGCTTCGTCGATGAACAGGATGATCGGCACGGGGGACGACTTCGCTTCCTGAATGACCGACTTGAGGCGATTCTCGAATTCGCCTTTGACGCCGGCGCCGGCCTGGAGCAGGCCCAGATCGAGCGTGCGGACTTCGACGTTCCGCAGCGGAGCCGGCACGTCCCCGGCCACGATTTGCAGCGCGAAGCCCTCGACGACCGCCGTCTTGCCGACGCCCGCTTCGCCCGTCAGAATCGGGTTGTTCTGCCGACGACGCGTCAGAATGTCGATGACCTGGCGAATCTCAAAGTCTCGGCCAATGACGGGATCGATCTCGCCCTTCTTGGCGCGAGCGGTGAGATTCATGGTGAACTGATCCAGCGAGGGCGTCTTCGAGCCAGGCGATACCGGCTGCCCGGCTGCACCCGGTTCCGACGTCGTCGCCGTCCCCGACCCCGCGGCCGGCTCGAGCGTTTCTTCGACGGAATCTTTGAAGAGGGCGTGCGCCTGCAGCTGCGCCTGCTTTTGTCGCGTGACGTCCGAGACGTTGAAGAGCTGCGAGATTTCCGACGCCTTTTCCGCAATTTCCGGCGTCACGTCGCGCAGGCGGTTCAGCATCTGCCGATTGCTGATCATCGCCGCGAGCAAGAAGCCCGAGCGGATTTTTTGGCGTTCGAAGCCGAGCGTGGTGAGGAGCCAGGCTTCGCTGAGGAGTTCGAGCAGATCGTTGGAGAGCGTCGGATTGCGGTCGTGGCCGCGGCGCAGCTTTTCGAGCGAGCGCTGCACTTCCTTGGTGACGCGGGCCTGATCGATGTTGAAGTGTTTGAAGAGGCGGGTGAGATCGGTGTTGCCGGGCTCGAGGAGTTTGAGGAGCCAATGTTCGATCTCGACGTTCGAGTTCGTATTGGAGACGCACAGGCCGATCGCTCCTTCGAGGGCTTTGAGGCAGAGGGAGTTGACTTTGTTGATGAGCGATTTGGGAGCGATGTCGGCCATGGAGTACCCTTTCTCGAGCGGAATGAATTCGGAGATTTTAGCCACAGAGGTCGCAGAGGGCACAGAGGAAAAAGGCGGCCAGCGCGACGTCGCCCTCGAGCATTTTTTCCTTCTCTGCGTCCTCTGCGACCTCTGTGGCTTGATTTACCTTCCCTTGATCTACAGAATCGCCCCCTCGCCGGGACGGGGGGGCCAGCGGCGATATTCTTGCGCGTCGCCCAACCGCCGCAGCACGAGCTGCGTGAACGAGTTGGCCGATGCGTACAATCCTAAGAACTGCTCCAGCACGCAGGCAAATAGAAAGATGCTCGCCGGGGCGAATTTTTCCCGGTCCAGCGTCAACGTCACTTCCACGCCCTGGCACAAACCCGTCCCCAAACCGTCCTGCACCCGGCCCAACACGCGCCGACTCGTCAGCCCGGCCACGCCCTCGATGTGCGCCTCCGGCAGCGGATACAGACTAAGGATTTCGCGTAGACCCTCGAGGCTCTCAGCCTCCGACGTCAGCGACAGGTGATTCGGATTGAAGTGCGAGATGAGCCGCCAGGCGAGCCCCCGGCCCAGCGACGGCCGATCCGGCGACGTCACCGCGTGCAGACAATTCACCTTCGCATACGGGGCGGCCATCTCCAGTTCGAAGCGGACCTTGTCCCCATCACGCTGCAGCAGCACCGGCAAATCGCGGTTCGAACACGTCGTCTGCACCTGCAGCTGACCTGCCTCCGGTTCGAACGGCGTGAACGCCAGATCGACGAGGTGCAAGAAGACTTCCGTCCCCTGGTCCCCTTTTTTCTCTGCGAGCCGGCGCGTGCTCGTCCACAGCGAGGCATCGGGAGCCGCGTCGTGCCGAATCGAGTTGAACGGCGCCAACTCGGTTTTCGTCTCCACCAGCGTGACCTTCTCGACCGCGTAGATTTCGTGATCCAGCGATTCGTCCTTGCTCGGATCGATGCGGTACTCGGCCCGGCCCTCGAGCGGAATCGGCTCGGCGTCGTGTTCGAACAGATTCACGATCGGCACGCAGCCCAGGCGAAACGTCGTGGCCGAGACGTTCTGCTCCAGCAGCTTCGCGGTTCGGCTGACGAAGAGATTGATCTCGCAGGTCTTGTCGAACTTGGCCCGCGCCACCTGCCGCCAACCGCCGAGATCGAAGTAGAAGAACTTCTCGGGGTAATGGGCGTACTCGGTGAGGAGCCGATAGCCGAGCGGGCTGCGCGGGCCGTAGGGGATCAAGCCCTCGTCCCGGCCGAAACCGACTGCATGGATCAGCGAAGCCGCGGCGCTGGTGAGCGCGGGCGAGGACGAACCGGCTTCGAGCGGCCGAAAGATCGTCTGGATGCCGTGCTGAAAGATCGTCTCGTAGAGCAGACTGGCGACGGCCGAATCGCCGTGCAGGTAGAAGCGCAAGCGCGGGATCTCGAGCTTGGCGAACGGGAGTTGCCCCAGGCATTCGAGCTGGATGCGGATGAGCGCCGCGGCGCCGGGCGGCGGCGTGAGCCCTTGCGGAAACGGCGGCGGCAGAAACGACGCCCCGGTCACGCGGATCGGCCAAAGCGTGGCGTCGTAACAGGTCCGGTATCGGCCTCGGCGACCTTCATGGCGCGTCGAGAGTTTGCTGCCGCGCGGGATGACGAACCCCTGCGCCATCGGCGCCTTGAGCGGATCGGGCTCGAACTGCAGCGTCGTCAGCGACGGAAACGGAGCCGTGAAGTGTGGGTAGAGGAGGTTGCACATCGAGTCGGAGATTTCGGGATAGTCGTCGCTCAGGCGCTGCTGCACCCTGCCCGCGAGAAAGGCGAAGTTTTGGATGAGGCGTTCGGTATGCGGATCGGCGCTACGGTTGGTTTCCAGGAGGAGGCGTTGGCCGACGGTGGGGTACTTGCGAGCGAACTCCTGGAGGAGTTGCCGCTGGTAGAGGAGTTCGCGTTCGTAGAAGGGAAAGAGAGCTTCGCTCATGCAAGGCCACCAGCCGTTAGCAACGGGGAGGGATGCAAGCGAATAGGTCGATTAAAGGATGCAGGTGGCGACGATTTTGTTAGGCCTGAAGGGCCGCCTCTTATAGCCCAGGCCGTGAGGCCTGGGAACGTAATCGTGTGTATTCGGCCCTGAAGGGGCCACTCGCAAGCATGCTGACGAGCGGCCCTTTCAGGGCCGTAGATAGTTGTTGCCGCATACCCAGGCCTCACGGCCTGGGCTGTAAGAGACGGCCCTTCAGGCCGAAATCCAGAATTTTTGGCGGTCGGAGTCATTGAATGCCTAATCGTACGTTCGCTTCTTCTCAAGACAGCGCGTCTCCAAAGCGACATTCTCTTCACTGCGGACCCCGATCACATTCAAAAAACACAGCCATTTGGGAGCCAAGTCGAACTGAAGCAAATCCACTCATCTCCGACCGCATGAATGGAGACGTACAAGCGGCCGGACCAACGTTCGAAAACCAACGTTCGCGCAGGGTCGAATTGCTTCCGGTAGTTGTCGGGCGGATTGCCGTAATGTCCATCCCAATTCTCAGTCGGCTGTCCCCATGCATGAATGATCCGGTTTCGCGTCCATCCGACATATGCCCCATCGACGGGAACGTTCGCAAGATTGTGCCAGGCGAAAATTGCCGCCCCGACCGCCAGGCAGCATCCAAGCAGGACGAACGCTGCACCTCGCGTGGAACGAAAAACTTGCATTGGTAAAATGAGCGATGCCATGACTATTTGCGTCGGCGAAATCCTTCAGAGCTTCAGGCTCCCACAACACCGGAAGGTTCAAGAAATGCCCAATTTCACCTTCGCGTCATCCCGGGAGATTACATTCCTAGGATTGGATTCGTACGCCTTGATGCGTCGATCCAACTCCTTACGTTGAGCGTCGGAAAGTAGAGGATCCTTCATCCCCAGCCGAACTTGCACATCTTCCCACGAGGAGTGATCGTTGGGGTTCGACCTCAGATGCTCAAGTCGTCGCTCGAGTTCTCGGCGAAGCGCGTCCGAGATTGGCGGCACTTCCTGCTCGATACTCTCGTAGATTTCATCGACGAGTGCGATCTTCTCTTCCGCGCTGAGCTTATCGATGCCCAACGATTGCATGAGCGATGACATGGTCGTCCCTCATTCGTTTTGCCGCCGCGCCCTCGCGGCGCTACAGTCGCGCCGCGAGGGCGCGGCGGCTAAACGCTTACTCGATTTCCAGCTTCTTCCAGTCGAGCAGACTCGCGGCGTCGTCGCCCACCAGGAACGTGTGCGTGCCGATGCCCACCGTCGGGCCGTCGGGGACCTGCCTCCAATCCGTCATGCGCCCGAGCTTGATCTGCTCGTCGGCACTCTCGTGCGAGCCCGGGTACAAGCTCGGCATGAACGCGTCGCCCGCGGAGCCGGTCTTCGTCTCCAGAATCACCGGTCGCCATAACACGTCGCGCGGCGATTTCGGCGGGTTCATCTGGATCAACTCGATCTGCTCGAGCGGCACCCAGAAGTAGTTCCCCTTCGCCATCACTTCGATGACGGCGCCGAAAATGTCGTCGGCGTCGCGGATCAGTTCGAACGGCTTGTCGTTGTACTTCCCCTTGAGCACCGGCGTCTGCGCCTCGGCCTCGATCAGCAGATCGTTCGCCTGCTTGGCGTTCCCCAGGCGCAGGTGGCCGAGGGCTTCGAGCCGCATTTTGAGATGCTCGGGGGGTTCTTCGAGAAATTGCGGCGGGGCGCCGTTCTTGAAGACTTCGCGCCGCGCCGCTTCCGAGGCGAGCAGTTTGCGGTAGCCTTCGACCGTCACGGCGAGTTCGATCTCGTCGAAGTTGAGCAGGTCGAGGTGCTTCTTGGCCCGTTCGAGGTCGCCGGAAAAGGCGAGGAGTTCGAAGAGGAAAAGTCGGCCCTTGTGGTCGGCCGGCTTGTCTTTGACGACGGCGATTTGGGCGGCGATCGCCTCGGTCAGCTTGCCGGCCTGGAATAGTTCGGTGGACGTCACATGAATCTCCTGGAATATCGTTTCGCCGCGCCCGCGCCACGAGGGCGCGGCGGCTAAACGGTTACTTCGTTTCTTCGCCGCCCAGGCCCAATTCCTCGGCGAGCGACTTCGCTTTTTCCGTGTTCGACATGACGTCGTTGAGGAGCGCCTCGAGCTTGTCGTTGCCTTCCATCTTCGAGAGCAACTGATTCAGGCGATGGCGCATGTCGAGCAACTCTTTGAGCGCGGGGACCTGGGCCGCGATCTTGGCGGGGTCGAAGTCGTCCATGTTCTTGAAGTTGAGTTCGACGCCGAGCTTGGTGTCGGGCTGATCGCTGAGTTTGTTATCGACCTTGAAGGCGACGCGCGGGGCGGCGCGGTTGAGGACGTCATTGAAGTTATCGCGGTCGATGGTGGTAAATTTGCGTTCCTTCATGGGGCGCAGCGGCTCTTTGGGTTGGCCAGAAAGGTCGGCCATGACCCCGACGACAAACGGCAATTCGACGGCTTTCATGGCACCGCCCGTTTCGACGTCGTAGGTGATTTGCACCCGAGGGCGACGGACGCGGTCGAGTTTGTGTTGCAGGCTTTCGCTTCCCATCGGGGATCTCCAGAAATGAGGCGAGGGACGTTGGTACCGATATGCTACCCGATCCGTGGGGAAAGCCAACGATTTCTTGAAAAAATCCGCGGCTTCGCGTATGTTGGAGTTAACGCGCGGCGAGCGGGGGGCGTTAGCCCCCCGGTACTT
This sequence comes from Gemmatales bacterium, assembly GCA_038217425.1. Taxonomy (GTDB): domain Bacteria; phylum Planctomycetota; class Planctomycetia; order Gemmatales; family Gemmataceae; genus JAIEPT01. The sequence goes on along the minus strand of JBBQPM010000034.1, from coordinate 18,519 downwards.
GAAGCACATGCGGTCAACAAGTACAAGCAGTTAATATCACGTACCAGGGGGCTAACGCCCCCCGCTCGCCTCGGAACTCGTTGGGTCGCCGATGGCAATGCACGCAGTCAACTGGCAAGAAGGCATGTTCCTGCGGCCCCACCACTTCCAGGCCGCCCATCGCTTCCTCGCGCAGACCTCGCAGCGCAACGGCAAATGGGACAGCCATTACAACTGGGGCCTCCGCGCCCTGGAACTCGACCTCGATTCGCTCGCCAATCACCGTATCGTCGTCCGCTCCCTGCAAGCCCGCTTCCGCGACGGCACGCTGCTCTCCGTTCCGGATGACGTCGAGTTGGCGCCGCTCAATCTCAAACCGGAACTCGCCCAGGCCGCGAATCTCACGGTGTATCTCGCCCTGCCGATCTTTTCGCTGGGCCAGGCCAACGCCGGCACGCAACCCTTCGCACGCTTCAAGGTCGATACCGTGCCGCTGGAGGATGAAAACACCGGCGTCAATCCGCAGTCGATCCCGTTTCGCCAACTCAACGCCCAGCTCCTCTGCTCGACGCGCGATCTGCAAGGGTACGAGATCTTGCCGATCGTTCGGCTCGAGAAGTCGCAGCGCGCCGAGGCGACGCCTCAGGTCGACGAATCGTTCATTCCGTCGGTCCTGTCGTGCGACGCCTGGCCCGGCCTCGAGCACGGGATCCTGCGTTCGATCTACGAACGGGTCGGCAAGAAGATCGACAATCTCGCCGGGCAGGTCACGCGCGACGGGTTGACGTTCGACAGCCAGGGGCAGGGGCAGGCGCTCCTCCTGCATCAGCTGCGCGAACTCAACGAGGCCTTCACGGTGCTGGCGATCCTCGCCTTTACGCCCGGCATTCATCCGCGCCGCGCGTACCAGGAATTGTGCCGAGTCGCGGGACAACTGGCGATTTTCGGCGCCGCCCGGCGCGTGCTCGATCTGCCGCCGTACGATCACGACGACCTCGCTCGCGGGTTTCGTCAGGTCAAGCAGCAGATCGACGGGTTCCTCGACATCGTGGTCGAACCGCAATACAAGGAGCGCGCGTTCGTCGGCGCCGGCATGCGGATGCAGGTGCCGTTGGAGCCGTTCTGGCTCGAAGCGGGCTCGCAGCTCTTCGTCGGCGCGAATAGTTCGTTGGAAGCGAAGGACACGGTCGCGCTCCTGGCGAAACAGGGCCTCGACATGAAGATCGGCAGCTCCGACCGCGTCGATGCGATCTACCGCCAGGGGTCGGCGGGGCTCAAGTTTTCGCATGTACCGAGGCCGCCGCGGGAGTTGCCGGCGCCTCCGGGGCAGGTCTATTTTCAGATTGCCGTCGATCCGCTCGACGCGGAATGGCCGCACGTGCAGAAGTCGCTGAACCTCGCCCTACGGCTCAACGAGAACTTCGTGTTGGGAAACATTCAGGGGCAGCGGTTGTTGACGATCAAGAAGGACGGCAAGAACATTCCGATGCAGTTCACGTTGTACGTCGTGCCGGCGGCCAAGAAGTGAGGGGTGAAGCCCAGGGATAGCTATCCCTGGGGGAGCTGCCCGAAATCGTAACCCCGCGTCGGATTAAAATCGTGTCCGCGGGAGCCTTCCCAGGGATCGCCATCCCTGGGCTTTCGCATGCCTTATCGTTCGCCGCTCGCGACGCTTTCGACGATCTCGTCCCGAATCCGCCGAGTCAAGCTCAGCACATACGCCATATCGCGAAGCGTCGTTTCCGAATCCTCGGCCAAGCGGCGCGTGGGACGATAATGCGGATGAACCTGGTTGGAGGAAGTTTGCGGGAGGTACGAGGTGATTCGGTTCATGGCGTGGCTCCGTTTGCGTAAATTTAATTGCATGGGTCGTTTTCTGAAGTCTCATAAAGCACGCGGGATGCCAAATCGCCTTGCACGATCAAATTTTGTACAAGTCATTCGCAGCTCTTGGCTTGCGGAATACGTAAGACGCGCGGTCTGCATGCGACCACTAGTGTACAAGGTTTACCTTCTTACAATATCACGCATCCGGTTGGGTCGTTTTGTACAATCCTGAGGATCGGGTCATGGTTTATCTTTCGCGAATCTACACGAAGACGGGCGATCAGGGCGAAACCGGGCTCGGCGACGGTTCGCGCGTCCGCAAAGACCATCCGCGCGTCGCCGCCTACGGCTCCGTCGACGAACTCAACGCCGTCCTCGGGCTCGTCATTCTCCACGGGAACGGCGGCGATCTCCTTCGGCAGATCCAGAACGATCTCTTCGACGTCGGCGCTGACCTGTGCGTGCCCCAGGCGGACGGCGATCAGGCGCTTCGCGTTCGGGCGGAACAGTCGGCGTTCCTGGAAAGCGCGATCGATCAGGCCAACGAGAAGCTCGAGCCGCTGCGTTCGTTCGTGCTGCCGGGGGGAACGCCGGGCTCGGCGTGGTGCCACTGGGCGCGAACGGTGTGTCGCCGGGCCGAGCGCGACGTCGTCACGCTGGCGGCGCTCGAACGCGTCAATCCGCAAGTCGTGATCTATCTCAATCGGCTCTCGGATTTGCTGTTCGTCCTGGCGCGGGTTTACAACGACGACGGCAAGCAGGACGTGTTGTGGGTCCCCGGCGGAAAGAAATGAATCGGCGAAAGCCCAGGGATGGCGATCCCTGGGGAAGCGTCAGAGAACACGATTTCCACCAGGCACGGTCGCGGCAAAATTACGATTTCGGGCGCTTTCCCAGGGATCGCCATCCCTGGGCTTTCACCTATGTGGGGTTGGCGATCTCGCGGAAGTTGATGAGGTAATACGCCAGGAGCAACCAGGGCAACACATACGCGGCAAACGGCAGCAGATTGTCCATGAGCAGAATCTGCGTCCACGAAATGTCGAACCCGTTGGCGACGTAGACCTCGAGGTTGTAGCGGTCAATGTCCGGGATGAGGATCATGATCTTGCGGAGCACGAAGCGAAACGAATTGTCCACCGCACGCATGAGCGTCGCTCCCGGCGTGTCGTCGGGCGTGGCTACCAAGGGCGTGTTGGTGAAGAGCCGATAGAACGAGACCGCCGGCCCGGAATCGATCCGCGTCTGGGCGCCGTGCACGCGGTTCTCCACCAGATCCGTGAGGAAGGGCAACAACAGCCCCCCCGCGATCAAAACGAGCGTTGTTAGCATGCTGATCACGCCGCTCAGATAGGTGCTAAGTACGACAGAAAGAATCAGTACGAGCATGAACGAAAACCACACGCCGATCATGCCCTTGATGAAATTGAGCGTGAAGGAATTGGAGCCCTCGAGCATAAAGAAGTCTCGGCGATTCATGCCGATGAGTTGCGAATTGTTGGCGTCGCGGTTGGCCTCGTTGCGATCGACGCTGACGAAGACGCGCAAGAAGGGCGTGACGGCAGCATCCTTGCGCGGCTCGGATCGCTCCAGTTCGCGCAGCATCTGAAAGAACTTGCCGGGAACTTCGAGTTCCTGCGTGTGGTTGTCCTTCACTTCGAAACTGGGAATCACGGCGATGCGGAACTTTCGCGCGAGTTCAGGGGAGTAACCATCCTCTTCCATTTTGTAGCGACCGCTGGCCTGTTCTTTTTGCATCGCCTGGACGAGACTTTCGACTTTGTCCTCGGGATGTCGGCCGTCGACGAACCAGAAGTTGCAGTAGACGCCTCGATCGACTTTCCCGGTGCGCAGGCGGAAGACGTCGAAGGTGAACTGGAACTGAATGCGGGCCGCGTCCAGTCCCGGGAGTTCGTTCCTGAACGCCCAGACGGCATAGTGGATGGGCTTACCGGGGGGGTCGCTGGGATGGGGCCCGCTGATGTGGCTGCGGTACTCGAAGATGTTGCCGACGCTGACGCCTTCCGTGCGGGCCTTGGTGCCCAGGAACGCGAGGTCGCCGTACTCGACGACGCGCGCGGTGAGACTTTCCTTACGAGCTTCTTCGGTGACGCCGCGCCAGATGTAGATGAGGCTGAGCAGCGTCAACCCGGCGAGACACACGGTCAGCAGCATGCCGTACCCGAGAATGCGCCCCAGCACGATCTCGAATTTCTGCACCGGCTTGGTGACGATGGTGTGGATCGTCAGATTCTGGATGTCGCTCGGGATGCTGAAAGAACCGAGCAGCCCGGCCGTGGCGAAAAAGACCGCGTAGACGGACCAGTAGAGAACTTGCACGTAGGCCCGAATCTGGTTTTCCGGCTTGTAAGGCACGAACCAGTCGAGGAAGAGAAAGATGACGGCGACGAGCATGAAGATCCACAGGATCTTGCTGCGAATCGCTTCTTTCCAGCTGAGAATGGCGAAAGCCCAGACGCGACGGCCGGCGAGGCGCTGAAAGCGAACCTGAAAGAGAGGCGCCACCGCTGCGAGGACAGCGAAGAAGCCCGCGAGGCCGAAGACGTAATCGGCCACGGTCTGCGGATTCCGCGTTTCGGGATACGGAACCTCGGCGCCGATCCGGCTCCAGCCGAACGCCGAAAGCAAATACAAGACCGCCAACCCGGCGAGCAGGGCGAACGAAACGAAGATCGCGTAGATACCAAGCGGGAACGTCCTCAGTCCAAGTTCGATCGGCCTGGCCCCGCGCAGCCGTAGCGACAGCGCCACCAGCAGGATGCCGAGCAGCGCGTAGGTGCCCGCGTTCTGCGACCACGTCACCAGGGCCGAAGCGAGGTCCGACAGCTGGAGCGGATCGCGCTCCAGGATGAAGAAGGCGAATATCATGGTTTGTTCTGGATGTGCTCGCCGACCGTTTTCTCCGGCAAATATCGACGTCCCGGATTCGCCTTCGTCTCCTCGACGATGCGCAGGAAGAGTTCTTCGAGCGCGAGCGTCGGATGCCCGAGGAACTCGATTTGGCCCTGATGTTTGCGAATGACCTCGTCGAGATCGCGGCGCAGTTCGTCACTGAGCTGGACGCCCGAGGCGCGCAGCTCGAGCCGTTGGACGTCTTCGAGGAGGTTCTTGACGCTATCGAGTTTGCGGAGTTCGCCTTCGTTGAGGATGGCGACGCGGTCGCAGATGTCCTGGACGTCTTCGAGCCGATGGCTGCACATGATGATGGTCTTGCCCTTGTTGCGCAGCTCGACGATGAGATCCTTCATCCAGCGCGTGCCGATGGGATCCAGACCCGAGGTCGGTTCGTCGAGGATGACGAGTTCGGGATCGTTGATGAGCGCCTGGGCCAGGCCGATGCGTTGCCGCATGCCTTTGGAGTATTCTTTGAGCACGCGCTTCTTGTCGGCGGAGAGACCGACGACTTCGATGAGTTCTTGCGTTCGTTTTCGCCGAGTCGCTCCGTCCATGTTGAAGAGTCGGCCGTAGAAATCGAGGGTTTCCTCGGCGGTGAGGAAGCGATAGAGGTAGGACTCTTCGGGGAGGTAGCCGATCTTTTCGTTTTTGGAAACGTCGCCGACGGGTTGCCCGAAGATGAAGGCTTCGCCGTCAGAGGGGAAGAGGAGTCCGAGGAGGAGTTTGATGGTGGTGGTTTTGCCGGAGCCGTTGGGCCCGAGGAGTCCGAAGATTTCGCCGCGGTGGATTTGGAGGTTGAGGGCGCGCAGGGCGACCTTTTTCTGCCGGCCCCAGAAGTCGCGGTAGATTTTGGTGAGCCGTCGCGTTTCGATGATGGGAGAGTCAGGCATTCGAGAACCATCGTGAGCGTGGGTTAATCGATCCCGGGAGCGTCTGGGGCTTCGAAATCCTGGTTAATAAACCAGTGATGCAGCGAAGGGATTTCCAGTTCTTTCGGCGTAAACGCGAACAATCGCATGATCTTGTTTTGAATTTCCTCGGGTAGCTTTTGCAGGTGTCGATCAACTATGGCGTCGCGCCGGTGATTCGATTTCCCTGCAAAACGCGGATCGATCACGCGGACCCGAATGGAGACGGGGTTGTAAAGATACGCGTCAACATTCGGGAATTCCTCGCGGAGAACTTTCTCGACAAGTCGGGTTTCAACGGTGCGCCTTCGCTTCCACGTCCCCTTGGGTACTTTTTTCATAACAATTCCCCCTCGACCCAGTGCAAAACCCGGCTTGCGACTTTCAGAAATCCTCGCGCCATACCTCTCGATTTGCGCCCGGGTTCATATCGTAGGTCGGTGCTCCACTCGAAGGGGCGCAATTTCTTGACGAGTATCGCCGGTATGGGCTTCGCTTCAGCACTCAGAATCACATTGAGCCGTTCGGCGTAATGCATCGAAGCGCCGGAACTGATTTTGAGGTAAAGCTCCTGCCTTTCCGCTTTGGTCTTCGCGAGATGTAGGATCAGCGCTTTCAAGGAACACTCGATCGCGTAGCCGCCGAGATACATCGCATCGAGAAAAAAGCCGCCCTCTTCCAGGTATTGAGCCGAGCGCAATCGTTTCCGGGCGGCTTGCAGAAACGAGTGACTCACCGGGTTCATTCCTACCCCTTGGCGATCATGTACTTCAGCAGATCGACGCAGCGGTTGGAGTAGCCCCATTCGTTATCGTACCAGCTCACCAGCTTAAAGAATCGGCTATTCAGCTCGATGCCGCTGCCGGCGTCGTAGATGCTCGAATGCGTGTCGTGAATGAAATCGGTCGAGACGACTTCGTCCTCGGTGTACGCGAGGATGCCCTTGAGGTACGTTTCGCTCGCCTTCTTCATCGCGGCGCTGATGTCCTTGTAGCTCGTTTCCTTCGTCGTTCGCACCGTGAGATCGACCACGGAAACCGTGGGCGTCGGCACGCGGAAGGCCATGCCGGTCATCTTCCCCTTCACTTCGGGGCAGACGAGCGCGACCGCCTTGGCGGCGCCGGTGCTGGACGGAATGATATTGATGGCCGCGGATCGGCCTCCCTTCCAGTCCTTCTTCGACGGGCCGTCGACCGTCTTCTGCGTCGCCGTGTAGCTGTGCACCGTGGTCATGATGCCTTCTTCGATGCCGAAACCTTCCTTCAAGAGGACGTGCACGACGGGCGCCAGGCAGTTCGTGGTGCAGCTGGCGTTGGAGACGATGTGGTGCTTGTCCGCGACGTACTTCTCGTGATTGACGCCCATGACGACGGTCAGGTCTTCGCCTTTGCCGGGCGCGGAGATGATGACCTTCTTCGCCCCGGCCGTGATGTGCCCCTTGGCTTTCTCGGCTTCGGTGAAGAGCCCCGTCGATTCGATGACGTAATCGACGCCGAGCGCCTTCCAGGGGAGCGCCGTCGGTCCTTCCTTGACGGCCAGGCACTTGATCTTTTGGCCGTTGACGACCAAGGTGTCGTCCTCGGCCACGCTCGATCTCGATTTCTCGCTGCTGACGCTGCCGGTGAATTTGCCCTGCGTCGAGTCGTACTTGACGAGGTACGCGAGATTGTCGGCGGGGACGAGATCGTTGACGGCGACGACTTCGATATCTTTGCCCAAGAGGCCCTGTTCGACGAGGGCGCGAAAGACGAGTCGGCCGATACGCCCGAACCCATTGATGCCGATCTTAATCATGAAAGCTCCTACCTGAAGATCTGAAGAGAATATCTACAGAACAAGTTATGAGCGGCGGTGTTTCAAGTCGAGAGGCGCATTTCCGAGCCGGAAGCGTCAGCGACGTACTCCGCTCGAGCGTCCCTGACACTCCCGGCTCGGAAATCGCGTTAATATTCTTCCCGACGCTCGTCGCCCCTGGGTACAATCAGGAGGTGGTGGGAGAACATTTGGGAGGAGTTTCTCATGCGTAGCGTACGATGGCTGGGCCTGGCGCTGCTCGTCGGCGTCGGCCCGGTTCGCGGGCAGGACGTCACCAGCAAGGACGTTCAACCGCTGGTCGATAAGGCGATCGCCTATCTCAAGACGACGCAGAACGAAAACGGCAGCTTCGCGCCGAAGCTCGGCGGGCCGGGGGTCACGGCGCTGGTCGTGGCCGGGCTCATCAAGAACGGCGTCTCGCCGCAAGATCCGCTCGTGGCCAAGAGCCTCAAGTATCTCGAATCGCAGGTGCAAAAAGACGGGGGCATCTACAACAAGGCGCTCGCCAACTACGCCACCAGCGTCTCGATGTTCGCCTTCAAGGAGGCGAACACCAACGGACAATACGACGGCGTGCTGAAGAATGGCCGAGAATTCCTGAAGACGATGCAGAACATGGACGACGCGCTCACGCCCACCCACGGCGGCGCGAGTTACGACGGCAAGGGAAATCCCGACCTTTCCAACACGGCGTTCAACATCGAGGCGCTTCTCGCCGCCGGGCTCAGCAAGGACGACCCGGCCATCAAGCGCGCGATCGTCTACGTGGGGCGCGTGCAGAATTTGCCGGGCGAGGCCAACACGCTCGACTTTGCCAAGAAGGCGACCAAGGACGACGAGGGAGGCCTGACGTATAAGCAGGACGTCTCCGACAAGAACCCGTACGCCACGCCGGCGGGGGGGCTGCGTTCGCTGGGAGCCATGACCTACAGCGGACTGAAGAGCTTTCTCTACGCGGGCATCTCCAAGGACGATCCGCGCGTGAAGGGCGCCGTCGGCTGGATTCGCCGGCACTACACGCTCGCGGAAAACCCGGGAATGGGGAAGGCGGGCCTGTACTACTACTACCACACTTTCGGTAAGGCGATGGACGCCCTGGGCGAGGAGCAGTTCGTCGACGCCGCCGGGACCAAGCACGCCTGGCGCAAGGAATTGTTCGACACGCTGAAGGCAAAGCAGAAGGCCGACGGCGGCTGGGTCAACGACGGCGAACGGACCTTCGGCGAATCCAACGCCGACCTCGCCACCGCGTTTGCGCTGCTGAGTCTGAGTTACTGCAAGAAGTAGATCGGCGTGAAAGCCCAGGGATGGCGATCCCTGGGGAAGCGCCCGAATCGTGAATTGATGGCGCTCCTCCAAAAATGACGTTCCCTGGCGCTTCCCCAGGGATCGCCATCCCTGGGCTTTCGCCGATTTCCGTATATAATAAAGCTTTAGGACCGTTCCATCTTGTCTAACGCGGAGGATTCATGGCCAAAGAAGAAGCTTTCCAGATGCAGGGCAAAGTGATGCAAGCCCTCGCGAACACGCAGTTTCGCGTCAAGCTCGACAACGGGCACGAAATCATCGCACACATTGCGGGCAAAATGCGCAAACACTTTATCCGCATCCTCCCCGGCGATATCGTCACCGTGGCCGTCTCGTCGTACGACCTCTCCAAAGGTCGAATCACCTTCCGCGGCCCGCTCCGCCAGGCGAAGGAAGCCGGCGTCGAGGAATAACATGCGCATCGGTCTCGTGACGTGCGCGGCGGATAAACTGCGCGACTACTTCCCCACGGCCGGCGAGCCCGACTTTCTCCCCACCGAACCCCCCTTCTGCCCCGACGATCAAATCCTCGTGAACGCCCTGCGCCAACGAGGACATGCTGTCGTCCCCGTTCTCTGGGGCACGGACCCCGGTGCGCTGAGACTCGATCGCCTGGTGGTCCGCTCGCCCTGGGACTACATGGATAGTGCCGCGAGCCGACAACGGTTTTTGAGTTGGCTCCTGGCGCTTGACGAAAGTTCGCTCGCGGTGCACAATCCCGCGAAAATCCTCCTCTGGCTGCTCGATAAACACTACCTTGCCGACCTAGAAAACGCAGGCATACCGATCGTGCCCACGCGGTTCGTCGAAGCGGGCGAACGTTTCGATCTTACGAGCTGGATGCGTGAGCGACGGTCCGGCCAGACCGGCGCGCGTTTCGATTTACCGAGCCGGAAGCGTGAGCGACGATCCGGCGAAATCGTCGCTCACGCTTCCGGCTCGGACAGAGTTATCGTCAAGCCGATGATGTCCGCCGCCGGCAAAGGCCTGGTGCTGGTCGAAGATCCGCACGCATTTCAGGCGGAGTTCGAACGCCTTTGTCAGGACGAAGCGTATCTCGTGCAGCCGATGTTGCCGGAGATTCAGACGCACGGGGAATGGTCGCTGATCTACCTCGACGGCCGCTACAGCCATGGGGTGCACAAGCGACCGGCGCCAGGGAAGATCCTGTGCCAGGCGGAGCAAGGCGGCTCGCTCGACTTCGCCGACGCGCCTGCGGAAGTGCGCCGCGTGGCCGAGGTTGCCGTCGCGCGACTCCCCGCGGCCTGGAGTCGCCGACACGCCGACCCGATCGCCTTTCCGCTCTTGTACCTGCGCGTCGATCTGATCGAGACGTCGGCCGGCCCGCTCGTCTCTGAATGCGAAGGTGTGGAGCCGGAACTCTTCTTTCGCGCCCGGCCCGGCTCCGAACTCCTCGTCGCGGAGGCGCTCGAACGATGACCGGCATCGAAGCCTTGCTCGAACTCCTCGCCCAGGCAGGCGTGACCCATCTCTTCGGCAATCCGGGGACCACCGAGTTGCCGCTCAACGAGGCGCTCACCCGCGACGCGCGCTTTCGCTACATCTTCGGCATCCACGAGATCCCGGTGTTGGCGATGGCGGATGGTTACGCCCAGGCGTCGGGCACGGTGAGCGTCTGCAATCTGCACATCGCCTGCGGCCTGGGCAACGCCATGGGCATGCTCTACAACGCCCACCGCGCCGGCACGCCGATCCTCGTGACCGCAGGCCAACAAGATCGCCGGCTGCGATTTTTCGACCCGGTGCTGAGCGGCGACCTGGTGCGCGTGGCCCAGCCCTGGACGAAGTGGACGTGCGAGGTGCAGCGCGTCGAGGAAATCCCGCACGCGGTGCGCCGGGCGCTGCAGATCGCCCGAACGCCGCCGACGGGTCCCGTCTTCCTGGCACTGCCGCTCGACGTGCAGATGGAAACGTACGTCGGCACGTTGCCCGGGCTCGGCGAGTTGGATGTGCGGACGCGGCCGCCGCGCGTGGCGCTGGAAAAGGCGGCGGCGCTTTTGGCCCAGGCGACACATCCCGCGATTCTCGCCGGCAGTCGGGTCGTCGCCGCCGGCGCGCTCGACGAGCTGCGCCAACTCGCCGAGCGTTTCGCGGCCCCGGTTTACGCCGAGAATACGACGTCGCACGGCCGACTGCCGATGGCCGCCGATCATCCGCTCTATCAGGGGACGCTGCCGCTCTGGTCCGGCGAAATCGCGGCGATCTTACGACCCTTCGATGTCATTCTCGCGGTCGGTCTTACCGCGGTGCGGCTCTACATTTATCAAGATCCCGCGTCGATCTTCCCGGAGCGAACGCGCTGGATCCATCTCGACGACGTCCCCGAAGACATCGGCAAAAACCATCCCGCCGACGTCGGTCTGCTCGGCGACATTCGCGAAGGTTTGGCCGAGCTGCTGGCGTTCTCGCCGCAGACGGACGTGAGCGAACGCCTCGCGGAAAGGAAACAGGCAGCGGATGCCAAACGCTCAGCCCTGTGGCTCGAGATGGACGCGGTGCCGACGACGATGCCGCTCGCGCCCGAGGTGCTGATGACGACGCTCGCCCGGGTGCTTCCCGCGCACGCCGTCGTCGTCGAGGAGGCGATCACGACGCATCGCAATCTCCTGGAACGTCTCGGCTTCTTCCGCGACCCGACGGGCCATTTCGCGCACCGCGGGTGGGCGCTCGGCTGGGGCCTGGGATGCGCCCTGGGAGTGAAACTCGCCTGGCCCGAGCGCCCGGTCGTCGCGCTGCTGGGCGACGGGTCCGCACTGTACGGCATCCAGGGGCTGTGGACCGCCGCCCACCACCGCATCCCGGTCCTGTTCGTGATTGCACACAACGCTCAGTATCAGATTCTCAAGATTTGCGGCGACGTCATGAATTTACCGCGGCTGCGCGATCCCGCGTGTCCCGGCATGGAACTGCGCGACCCGGTCGTCGACTTCGTTTCGTTGGCACAATCGATGGGAGTGTCGGCGGCGCGCATCGCGTCGTCGGCGGACCTCGCGGAACGGGTCGCGGCCTGGTTGCGCCGGCCCACGCCGATGCTGTTGGAAGTGCCGCTCTCCGAATAGTTCAACTTACCTAAAGCCCGCCGCAGTCCCGCCGATCACGAAGGCCGTGAAGATGAGTACCGCCTGGGCGCAGAGGATGACCGCCCCGACGACTTTGGTCGCGGTCGTATTGCGCGGATGCAGGAACGAGAGCGACGAGCCAGCCAGGAAGAAGAAGCCGATCATCATGCCCCAGAGGTTCCAATACCTCGATCGATGCGACGCGATGTGAACTTCTTCCAGGTTCTTGTCGAGCTTCTCGCGGGCTTTTTCCCAATCTTTGCGTTTGCTGTCCTCGCCCTCGTTCGGCCCTCCCTGGGGTATGCCTTTGAATGCGACCTTGTTATTGCCGGCGCTGATCTCGGCCTTGATGCCGTCGGCGCGGGCGAGGTCCATGAGCGGGAAGAACAGAAAAAGAATGACGAGAAACATGCCGAAACCGAAACAGATCTTGGCGACCAGCCCCAAAAGCATGTCCGTGGGGAGAGCTTTAACAGATCGGCCGAAGCCCGTTTGCGGCATGACGTCGCCTCCGTAGAGTGTGGGTTCTTCGTGAGCGGCAATATCTGAGGACGGGTTCGGCGTCTGCGCGTGCGCCAGCTGGAGTCCGTCGGACCCGACCACCAGCGCCGTGCCGCATTTCTTGCATGGCAAGCGTCGGCCGACATTCTGCGGACCGATCCCGTAGGAGGCCCCGCAGGAAGGACAATTTTTGTTCATGAAGATGCTCTCGCGCGAAGAATGCGGAGATTATGCCAGGTTTTTCTGGCCGTGCAACTGGAATTTGGGGGCTTTCGGAAAAGAAAGCGTGCGGAACATAGTAGACGAATGTTCCGCGCGGAACATTAAGATGGGCAATTTACTTCACCGGTTGCGGCAGCGCGTTGATGAGCGAAGTGGTGCGATCCCCCTGCGCGGGCCGCGGCGGCGGGGCGACGCCGATTGGCGTCGGCGTCCAGACCTGAACCACGTGATAGAGGTGGCTCAGGTCGTTGATGTCGTCAAATACAATGTCGCGTGGGTAGATCGTATTCGCCTTGTGCAATTTCGGATCGAAAATCCCCGCCGCCGTCCCCGCCGCCACCACCAACTCCGCACACAGATACGAATCGCGATCCAGGTACGTGGCCCCGAAAAGATCGCGCCGCAACGGCGCCCGGCAACGGATCGGCGTCGCCTGCAAGAGCAGTCTCCCCAGGGCGTAACGCTTGTTGTCCTGGGTCATGCACCAATCGGTGAGCGCCTTCGAATTCGCCGGCGCCAGGGCGTGTTTGTACCGGCGCACGTAGACGGTGCCGACGAATCCGTGCAATCTCGGCTCGATCTCCAGTACCCGGCACCGGAGCGTGTCATTGGGGCCCGCCTCGACGATGGCGTTGCGACCTTCCGGGAGCCTGGCAATGATGGCGGTGTGAAACGGCCCTTCGGAGCCGACCATTTTGTAGAGCAGCGCCCATTTCTCGCTATGGTCGTTGAAGAAGACCATGTCCCCCTCGAGGGGGTAGTAGGGATCCGTGGTTTGCCGAAGGATCCCCTGAGCGTCGCGAACCTGCGTGACGAGATAACCGACGGCGCCGGGCGGAGATTGCGCCGCGACCGGCAGCGCCGTAAGCCAGAATAAAACGCAAGCTGTTCGCCGATTCATGGTGTCCGTCTCCTGCCGACCGTCGCGATCCCTAGTTTAATTCGGCCGGTCGGCGGTTGTCCATGACGAGGATCGTCGTCTTCTCAGTGAAGAGTGGTAAACCAGCGAAACCCGGCGCCGGCACGACCGGCAAACCTTCGCCAGGTTGAAATTGTTTAGCCGTCGACCCCGGTCGGCGCGGACGTGTGCCGAAGGAGAACATGATTCACGTCCGCACCTCTCCGCGCTGACAGGAGTCGGCGGCTAAACAATGAAATAACGAGAATGCCTCCATGAAGATTCCCATCGCCCTTCTCACGTTCCTTCTCGCCGCGTCCGCCTTGTGGTCGCAAGACGTCGATCCGTACCTGGCGACGCGCGAACAGCTCAAACCGCGCCTCGTGAAATTCACCGGCCAGATCAAGGTGGCCGACGCGCTTGAGAGACTTTATCGGCAGACGGGCAACCGCGTCCACGACCGCCGCGGTCCGGAGGCGCCGAAGTCGGTGACGCTCGACTTGCCGGGCGCGACGTTTTGGCAAGCGCTCGACGCCCTTACCGAGGCCCTGGGATGTACGTTTTCTCCTTACCACGAGGACGGCGTCCATCTCATCGACGGCGAGCGTTCGCCGAACGTCCATCGCGCGGGGGTTTTCCGCTTCGTCATTCGCCGGGTCGCGGTGCTGCGCGACGAATCGCGTTCGTGGTGTCAGGTGTCGGCGGAGATGATGTGGGAACCGCGTCTGGAACCGCTTTACTTCGGCCCGACGTCAGTGCGTGCGACGTTCGTCGGCGTCGGCAAACCCGCGACGTTGGCGCTGGGTGAGCGCAGCGCGGTCGCGGGGAAGCGCAGCGTCGAGTTGGAGTTTCGCTTCCCCGCGCCGCCCAGGTCTAGCCCGGCCATCGAATTGCTCGAAGGGAAGGTGACGCTGCTCACGCCGGGCCGAATGCTCGACTTCACGTTCGCGAATCTGAAGGCGCAGAAGACCGGCGACGTTCCGCGCCAGGAGAGCCTTGAGGGCGTGACGGTTTCGCTCACGCAGGTGAATCCCTTGTCGCAGGCCTGGCGGTTCGAAATTCGGGTAGAGGATCCGCCGATCCAGGGAACGGCGCTGGAGTCGTTTCAGTCGCGCTTCACGAACAATCGGCTCACGCTACGGCGCCTGGAGGGGGGCAAGGAGGAAGTGATGACGCCGGCGGCGGAACGCGAACTGGCGCCGGGGATGTTTCAGGCGACGTTCGTGGAGGTCAAGGGAAAGGCCCTGTCGGACTGGACGCTGAAGATTCGCACGCCGAACCCGATCGTGGAACTCGAGGCGCCGTTTCGTTTCGAGAATGTGCCGTTGCCGTAGCCCGTTACTCCCGAAAGCCCAGGGATGGCGATCCCTGGGGACGCGCCCGGAATCGTGACGTTTTTCATCAAAGCAATGAAATCGCGATCGGGGCGTTTTCCCAGGGATAGCCATCCCTGGGCTTTCCCTCGGGCACCCTGCGGTTCGCGGACGCGCAACTCGTTCTTCAGCGTCTCGATGCGCTCGACGTCGGGGTCGGGGCTTTGCTGAAGCCAGCGCAGATACCCCGCCAGGAATTCGCCGGTCTTGCGCATCTTCAGCGTCAGCTCGAACGCGGCCTGCGCCGATTTGGCGTCGCCCGCTTCGCCGCAGCGCTTTGCGTATTCGAAGCATTCCTCGGCCCGCGGCGGAACCTGCGCAAACGACTCCTTGAGCCAGGCCAGCGCCGCCGGACGCAATGCGCTTTCGCGGGCTGACAGGAGCTTCTCGAGTCGCTGGTCCTGAAGGTCCGTTCGGCCACGTAGGTCGGCGCGAATCGCTTCGAGTTTATTCGGCGCCGTTTCCAGCAGCGCCAAACTTCGGCGGGCGCGGGCGGCGATCTCGCTCGGCACGCTGGCCTTTGGATCGATCAACGGCAGCAGACATTTCCGGGCTTCCTCCCCCTGGTCGGCGCTGCGGAAGAAATCGCCCGCGTGCCAGCGCAACATGATGTCATTGGGACGCTCGATCAGCGCGGCGCGATAGGCCTTGGCGGCGTCGTCGACTCGGCCCAGCGTTCCGAGGCAGCGCGCGAGAATCGCGGGGCGGTGCGCCAAACCTTGCAGCAGCGTCTCGACTTTCGCCGGGCTCGATTCCACGAACGCCAGGTGCTCCGCGAGCGCCTGCCAGGTCTCCGGCACGAGGGGCGCCAGTTCCGTCGCCCGGCGAAGCGCGACTTCCGCTTTCCGGGGCTCGCGCACCTCGTTCAGCAATCGGCCCTTCCACAACCAATCGCGATAATCTCGGTTCGTCTCGGGAACGAGTTCCGCCAACGATTCTTCGAGCGGACCGAGCGCGTCGTCCAGCGCTGCAACCTCGGCGGCGATGCGCTTGAGTTCCGGCGACCAGCCGTCGCGCTTGCCGGCGGCGCGGAGCAACTCCTGCAATTTCGCCACGACGTCGGTATCTTGCGTGCGACGCAAAAGCCAACGGCGCGCGGTACTGAGCAGCAGACGCGGATCGCCTTCGCCCTGCTGAATCGCGGCCTGAAAATGCGCCAGCGCCGAGCGCTCGTCGCCTAGCAGGTCGGCGTGTTGGCCCTCCATCAGGGCCAGCCGCGACCACTCCGGCGCGAGCTTGCGGAGCGCGCTCAGATGCTGACCGGCGACGTCGAGCTTTCGTTCGGCCAGCGCCAGCGCCGCGGCCGCGGTGCGGTAACTCTTCCCCGCGTCGATTCGGCGAATCGCCTCGACCAACTCCCGCGCCTCGTCGAACGTCCGCTGCGCGAGCGCGAGTTCCAGCAAGGCCTGTCGGCTCTCCAGGTCGCCGGGCGCCTCCTGCGCGAGGCGCTGCCACGCGCGCCGAGATTGTTCGACATCCCCCAGACGCTGCCAGGCCCGCGCCAGGTCGCGCTGCACCGCCGCGCTCTTGGCGAGTTTTTCGAGTTCCTGGCGATCGCCGGGACCGTCGCGCTCGGCGAGGTAGCGGATACGGGCCGAGAGGAGCGCGGGATCGTCCGCGAACGGCGACATCGTTAGCAATTTGAGGCCGAGATCGAGCCGACCCTCGCTGACATAGAATTCGGCCTGGGCCCGCGCCAACGACTTTTGTTCGTCGGGCGTCATCACGGCGGAGCGAGCGTGCCAGGTATCGAGCAGCTTCTGCGCCAGCGCGGACTTCTTCTGCAACTTCAGCAGCTGCACTTGAAACAGGTCGAGCGCGAGCGCTTCCTGGGGATTCTTGGCGCGGGCGAGGGCAAGCGCCTCTTGGAACGCCGACAGCCGTTCCGGGCTGGCGCCGAGCGTTTGCAAGTTCATGAGATGGGCCCGGCAGGCGAGCAGGTGCGCCTCGGGCGGCGCGTCTTTGGACTGAGCGAGCTTCTCCAATTCGTCGAGCGCCTCGTCGGTTCGACCGGCGTCAAGCAGCGCGGCGGCGTACTGTTTGCGAGCCTGCGTCCAGGCCGGGTCGTCAAGCGTCGCCTTGTGGTAAGCCTCGACGCGCTGAAAGGAGTCCCCCAGAAGTTCGTACGCCAATCCTTGGGATGCGTAGACCCGGCTCGGCCAACGGCACCAGTCGTGGAAGAGCGACTTCTTGCCTTCCATCAGTCGGGCCGCCGACTCCAGCTTGGAGAGCGCCGCGGGGAGATTCTTTTGCTCCAACAAGATTTGCCCCTCGAGAAAATCCAGGAGCGGCGACGTCCAGGTCGGCCTCAGTTCGTCGAGATCCTTGCGGGCGCGCTCGAGCTTGCCGGCGCCGATGAGCAAGTCCGCACGGTAGACGCGCAGCGCGAAGGACTCCGGCAGCACGCCCACACCCTGCTCGAGCGTCGCCAGGGCGGAATCGCGCGCGCCGGTGCGAAGCTGCAGAAAAGCGAGGGTCTTGTAAACGTCTTCGTGTTTGACCTGCGCCTGCGCCAGCGGCGCCAGCAGCTGTTGCGCGCGCTCGAGTTTGTCGTGTTCGAACTCCCACTGCGCCGCGGCGAGCACGGGTGCGGCCTCGGCGGGCTGGCGCTTGGCCAACGCGCGATCGAGATCCTTCTTGGCGTCGTCCTTGCGGCCCCGGGTTCGCAAGTAATGATAGCGCGCCAGATACCCGGCGGACGCGTCGGGCAGGGCGGCGACAATGCGGTCCATCACCTCGTCCTGCTCTTTGCGAAGATTCGCTTTCACCCCCTCGTCGTTCTCGGCCTTGTGCAGCGATGCGAGCACGTCGACCAACAGCAGCGCCGCGGGGAGGCGGGTCGGCTCTTTCGCCAGCGCCTGGCGAAACGCCGCCGCCGACTCCGCGTACTTCCCTTGCCCTTCGTACGCCCAGCCGGCGACGTGATCCATCTCCGCGGGTTTCGGCCAGCGCTCGCGCAGCAGTTCGACCTGTGCCAGCACGTCGTCGAGTTGCTGATCGCGGATGTAATGCTGCAGGAGGCGATAGCGGGCCTGCAGACGCTGCGGATCTTTGCGGAGCGTCGCCTCCAGGGCCTGGAAAGCTTCATTCGGATCGCCGTCGGGCGTTTCGTCGAGCAACAGGGCGTACTTTTCGCGGGCGACGGCGTCGTCGGGCTGTAACTTCAGGTACTGTTCGATGCTGGCGCGGGCGCGCTCGTAATCCTTCGCCGCGAGGGCACGCTCGAATCGACTCAGATACGCAGGGGCGGCCCGACGCAGTTGCCAGGCGTGCAGGCCGAACCCGAGCCCGGCCAGTACGCCGAGAACGAGAATCGTTTTGAGAAGAAACGGCACGTTGACCTTGCGACGCATGCGCGGAATCTCGTACGGAGGAGGCGGGGCCGATCCATTGTACCTCACGATTTGCGCGCCGTTTTTGGAGGGTAGCCAAGTTTTCCGGGGGAGTGTCCACGGACGACGAGTCCCACGAGTACTGCTAAGATCACCTCGACCAAGCGCCATTTCTTCCGTGGGCAATGACCGTTGGGGCGCAATCCTGCCTCTATCGGCATGGGCGCGCCAATCCTTTCCGGCACTCATGCGGCATTCCAGTATGCGGCCCATTGGCTGCTGTAGTTGAGACAGCAGAGTTCGCCCATTTTGTTGGCGTTCTCCACCTTCCAACGGGCGCCCGTCTGTTTCAATCGCTTG
>JBBQPM010000033.1:0-47820 GCA_038217425.1 Gemmatales bacterium | reverse complement strand
GACCTTCTTCGACGTTCTTGCTGAAATCGATGATCTTGTTGATGAGCTGATCGACCGCCTTCTCGGCCGCCTCCTGAGCCGCCTTTTTGCGGAACTTTCCCTTCTCGAGATCTTTGAGAAATTGATCGAGTTTGCGCGCCGCGGCCTTGGCCTCCTGATCGACGCCGAGCAAGCGGGCGCCGTACGGGCCGATCTGCGTTTCGACGGCGTCGACCTTGCTTTGCGGCACCGGTTGGCCCTTCTTGATCTTCTTGAGTTCGTCCACCGCGGTCTTGAGCTTCTTGAACTGCGTCCGTTCGCCTTCCATGGCACCCATGATATCGCTCAGGGCGCCGACGAGATCGTTGACGGAATTGACCATGCTCTTGAGCGCGACAACGGAAAGGAACGCGCCAACGCCCGTCACGCCTGCGGTCACTGCTGCGGCGACTTTGCCGGGGAGTTCGACGGCGCCCTTGATGAACTTGCCGACCGACCAAATCACTTTGACGCTGACCTTCGCCCGCGCCCAGAACAGATCGTTGACGTTCTTCTTCTGCTTCTGCACGAACGTATCGACGCGCGATTGCAGTTCCTTTTCGAGCGTATTGATCTCGGTCGTCAGCCGTTTGTTGAATGCCGTCGTCAGCGTCTCGCCTTGCTTGACGTCCTTGATTTTGTCGAATCCCTGAGCCGTCATGGCGACGAGGTCGTTGATGTTCTTTCGCCTTGCCTGGAAGCAATCGTTAATACTGGGTTCGTCGCGGATTTGCTGCAGCGTCAAGGGATCGGGGTCAGCGCCGGTGACGTCGAGTTCCACCTCGATCTGATCCAACTTGAGCTTCTTGAGCTTCAGGTTCTGGCTGAGCAGAACGGCGTAACTGATGGTGGCCAATCGATGCTCCTTAAATACGAAAGTGCCGCGGCCGCGCAGGAACGGCTTGAAGCAACCGACGCTTCAAACTCATCCTGCGCGGTCCCGGCGTTTTCTCAAAATTAACGCTTGCTGAGCCACTCGAGCGACTTCGTTCGCAGTCCGTCGTTGATGCCGTTGCCCGTGAGGATCGTCTTGGCCTGGGCGGCGAGGCGGTTCTGCACGGCCGGCTCGTAGATGCACGATTGCAACTTCGCGAGCACCTGCACCATTTCCTTGCTCACCGTCTCGATCTTGGGACGCAGTTCCTTGAGATCCTTGACCTTCACCTCGGGCGTGACGCCGTCCTTTTGCCACTGGGCGATGCGCTCCTCCTGAAACTTACGGGACACCTCGAATTGCTGCGTGAAAAACGTCTTGATCGTTGCGGAAGGGATGTTGAGCTTTTGGCCCTCGGCCGTCAGCACCTTGAGCAATTCCTCCTCGCGTGCCGGGTCGGCGACGTTCATGCGGTGCGACCACTTGTACCCGGCCACTTCGTTCATGAGCGCGAGACGATCGCGGATCAAGACGAGCATCCGGTCGACCGAATCGGTCATCGTCTTGTCCCGGGCGGAACGCTGCTCAAGCTCCAGATTCTTGAGCATCTCGCGCAGCTCGGCCACGCTGGTCTCCGTCCCGGCGGCTTCGGAAGCGGCGAGCGACATCCGCAGGCTGTCGATCTTCTCCAGGAGCGTCAGCTTGCTGAGCCAATCTTTTTCGCTGGGAGGCGGGAACTTGCCGGACATCATCTCGAAGAGCAGCGGCTTGATGACCTCCGCGGGAATGACCCAGCTTTCCGTTCGCCCGGCCCGGCAAATATTGATGCCGATCACACGGCCTTCGAGATCGACGATCGGCCCGCCGCAGTCGGCGGGGAAGACGATGGCGTCGTGCTGCAAAATCGTCGGATAGCCGGTGCGGCGCGAGGAGAGTTCACTCCCCATGCGGTTCTGAAAATCGCCTCGGCCATCGGGGATCTTGGGGCGAGCCTCGAGCTTGGGCGTGAAGTCGAGATCCATGTCGCCGCGGCGGATTTTAAGTTTGACGGTGTCGCCCGGCTTGAACTTGCCGAGCAGCTTCATGAACTCATCGGGTTCGCGGACGTCGGTCCCTTCGAACTGAAAGAGCAAATCATTGGCCTTGATGCCGGCCTTGGCGGCCGGCGTGTTGGGCATCACCTGCCCCACCTTGATACCCCCTTCGGTCGGCTCCATGGCGACGCCGAGATAAGGCATCTTCGTAATGTCCTGACCCGCACCCAAAACTCCCTTGAGATTGCGCGTGGCCACGCTGACGACGCCGACCGAGACCGGCTCTTCGTTCAGGCCGACCCCCGCAAGCCAGCTGCCGACCATCACGTTCTTGCTGTCGGAAAGTTCGATCGGCGTCAGGCCCTTGGCCCCAATCTTGAGCAGCGCAAGATCGTGCGGCGTATGAATGGCGACGAGCTTGGCATCGTAGGTCTGCCCCGACTTGACGCGAACGGAAAGATGCCCCTTGAGGTCGTGCGCCTTGGTGAGGATCCAGCCGTCGGGCCCGACGATAATGCCCAACGCCGAATCCTTGCCGATGCTGAGGACGCGGACGGTGCTCTCGCTCGGCTTCTTGACGATTTCCTTGAACGCGGCCAGAAACTTGCCGTTGGAGCGCAGGAACTCCTTGTTCGGATCGGAGAACTGAGCGTCGGCGAAACCGGCGAGGATGGGGACGAGCAGGAGTGCAAGCAAGCGTTTCATATCGTCACCGGATGGGTAAAGCGTTAGGCCACAAAGAGCACAGAGGACACAGAGAAAAAAGGACTTCTTCTTCCCTCCGTGTCCTCTATGCTCTCTGCGGCTGATTTTGCAGGGTGTTTCAAGGACGTTTGCCGAGCGTGATTTTGATGGTCAGGGTTTCGGCTTCGCGTTGGATGCGGAGGGCGATCTGCACGCCCGCGTTCTTGCGCCCGAGGAAATCCTTGAGGTCGGTTTCGTTGGCGATGTTCTTGCCGTCGATGGAGATAATGAGGTCGCCGGCGACAAGCCCACCGGAGTCAGCGGGGGATTTGGGCGTTACCTCGGAGATCTTGGCGCCCTTGGCGAGCGGGTCGAGGCGTATGCCGAGATAGCCGCTCTTGACGGTCTTGGTGCCGAAGATATTGGGGCCCCACGATTCGCCGGAGACGAGTCGGTCCCAGGTCTCACGGTACGTGTCGACGGGGACGTGCATGTTTTCGCTGATGGAGGGGCCGATGCGGCTGTGGATGCCGATGACTTTCCCGTTCATGTCGAAGAGCGGTCCGCCGGAGTCGCCGCCGACCAGGGTGCAGTCGGTGCGCAGAACGAACTTGCCAGTGGTGAGCAACCTGCCCACGCGGAGTACGGGCGAGCGGCCCGGGTGGTAGCCGCCGGGATGGCCCAGGGCGAGGACCCATTGGCCCTTCTTGAGGTCGGCGGAGACGGCCATGTCGATGTAGGGGAGTTCGCCCTTGAAGTCTCCCTTGTCGGTGATGAGGACCATGCCGCTATCGATGCCTTGATTGGCGCCGAGCGACTTGCCCTTCAGTTTGCGGCCGTCTTGCAGGATAATGGTGACGGCGGAATCGGGTTTGCCCGAAACGTGTCCCGCGGTGAGGATATGGCCGTCGGAGTCGATGATGACGCCGCTGCCGGAGGCGCTGCCGATCTGTAGGCCGACCGTGGCAGGGGCGAGCTTCTTGACCAGTTCCTGGACGTGCTTTTGGATCTCTTTGAGATCCTGAAGATTCTCGGGATGAGCCTTGCTAAAAACGGAGGGTAGCGTGTCTGCCCGAGTCACGTCGCCGAGGCCGAGAAGGACGGCGAATCCCAACACCAACGAGCGAATCCACATATTGGCTCCTCGTGAAGAAGTCATTCCCACCTGGAGCGGAACGACTCACACATGAAGTTCTAACCGAACATTCTCCCAAAACTCAAGAACAAAACCGCACGAATCTGGGCAAACGAGCGAAACTTCATGGTTCATTATACTCTTTTTCCGCGTTAGAAGCACCATTTATGTAGTTCGTCGACCAAACTCCGGGTGGAAAGTTACTTTTTCTGCAGAACACGGGTCAAGGCCTCGGTCATGCGCGCCTGGGAACCGGGGGCGATCCAGCACCAGTCGTGCAGGTTGCCGTCCTTTTCCGCAAACGCCTGCTCGGTCGGGATGTAGCCCGGGGCGCATTCCCCGTAGCCCATGACGACGACGAAACTCTCGGGCCTGAGCTTCTGGGCGAGGAGCTGGTATTCAACGTACGATTCCGCGGGGAGCAGCACGAGTTGCGCCGGCCCGAAGTCGAGCGCGGGGACGTCGATCGCCAGTCCCGCTTCCAGACGCTCGCGCCAGCTGAGCCCCAGGGCGGCGAGGCACTGTTGGAAGCCGAGCTTGTCGGAAGCCCGTGGCTCCTCGTGCAATTTCTTCTTCAGTTCCTCGACGGAAAACCCGGCCGACGTGCGCGGTTCGAGCTTGAGGACTGCCGCGCGAAACTCGAACGTACTCAGCGGATGCCGTTTGGTATTCTTCCACGCCTCCTTCATCGCCTGGTACAGCTTGTCGGCCAGCACGGCACGGTTCGCGGGCGCGCCGTCGTTCCATTTCCCCGCGGTGACGTTGCCGCTGCAGCCGGAAACGTAAAGTTGCAGCACTTCCGGAGCGTCGGCCTGGCGCAATTTGCGGGCGAGGCCGACGAAGTCGCTCGAGGCGCCTCCCCCTCCATAATAGCTCATCGGATGGACGGCATACGCACTCATTGCCAGGATCGGCTGAGCGCCGTTCCAGAAGCTGAAGGTCTTGAGCCAGGGGTCGATGACGCCCTCGGGAAACGCGCGAATCTTCGGATCGCCGGTCCGGCTCATGCGGTTGAAGCGGACCGTCCCCTGGTCGTCGAGGTATCGGCGATTCGACGCGACTTCCTGCACCTTCGCCTCGCCGACGCCGATGTGCGTGACAAGCTGCAGATCCTTGAGACTCTCTCGGACCGCCTTGGCGACGCGTTGCACGGTCTTCTCGTGGAACGCCAGATCGCAGATGTTCCCTTTCGCCTTGGCGGCATCGAGCAATTTTTGAGCCGTCAGATCCGCGATCGGGGCGTCGTGCTGATGCAGCGCCGTGACGAGAACCCGATTCTTATCCGTATGAACCGCCTCGGCGATGACCGACCGCCAACGTTCGTAGGCGTCGTTGCGGATCTCGCACCAATCGACCGCGACCACGACGATCGGCTTTTGCTCGGAAACGAGCACGAAACCATGGGCGTAAAGCGGATCGTCGATTTTCTTGATCGGCGAAATGCCGCCTCCCATCGAGGCGTGTCCGATCGGCGGCGTGACATCGACGCTGAATCGGCCGAGCCGAATCGCCGCCGGCGGTCGGCGAAACTCCGCGACGCACTCGAGCGGATAATCGGTGAGGAGCGCATCGACCGACGCCTTGCGAGCCAGGGCCCAGACGACCGGATCGTGCCCCGCGACCAGCGCTCCCGACAGGAAGATCTTCTTGCTCGCCTTGCGGATCTGTGCGACCTGTTCCGCCGAGGGCACGAAACGGAGGTAGATCCAGTCGGCGTGCGGATCCGCGAGGGCGGTGGGGAGGTCGTCCGCTTTTGGCGCCAGCACGGCGATCGGCGTTTTCGCGTCCGCAGCACGCAGTTTCTTACGCACCTCCGGCTCGACGATCGCCCGGCCGATGCAGACAATCCGATCCATCACGTCCATCTTCTTGGCGAGCGCGACAATGTCCCCTTCGAGCGTTTCGTCGTCGTCCTTGATATCGAGCGCGACGAGTAAGCCGGGAAAGCCGTGCTTCTTGATCAGGGCAAAGACTTCCTCCAGCGTCGGGATGCGCGCGCCGGCGAACGCCTTGCCGAACTTGCTTCCGGCATCGAGCTTTCGTGCCTCAACGAGCGTCAAGGATTTGAGTTTACCTTGGCCGTCGGTGGTGCGCTCGAGGTCCGCGTCGTGCAGGCAAACGAGGACGCCGTCCTTGGTTCGGCGAATGTCGAGTTCGAAGCCCACGCGCCGCTTGAGGCACTCCGAGAACCCCGCGAGCGTGTTCTCGGGCGCCGAGTGCATGAGTCCGCGATGCCCGACGACGCGCGGCGTCGGTTCCTGACTGTTCGCAAGCGCGGGAAGGAGGAGCAGGCAGAGTAAGGTTCGCATGGCGAGTCTCGCATTCGTTCGAAGCGTCGGGCGACACGGTTCGGGTCGATCACGGCATCGGCGTGATGAACGGAAACCGCGGTCGGAGGTTCTTGAGAAGCTTATCGTGGGCAGTGTGCCTTATCCGAACTCGGGGAGCTCGCCGCGAAGCTCGCGAATGGCGGGCACAGCGATATCGAGCGTGCCAAAGCGCTCGCGCAGCTCGTCGGTGAGCTGGCGACCCCGTGCGCGGACGCGACGGTAGGTTTCCGCGTCGAGCGGCTTCCCGTTTGCGAGGCTATCGGCCACGGCTTGCAGGTCGATTGCAACGTCGAGCGGAACGGAGGTTTGTTCGAGGACGTTCATGTGCGCATTCTGACCGCGCCAAGGATCGATGTCAAGATCCGAAGTCAAACCAGCGTCTTGTCCCCCGCGCGCGGGGGCCACTTCTTGAAATAGCCGTCGCCTTGCTGGATCTTCGCGACCATCTGCGTGAACGAGTTGATCGAGGCATACGCTCCCAGGAAGCGTTCAAGGATGCTGGCGAACAGGTACACGCCGGTGCCGATGTATTTTTGCTCGTCGAACCCGACCACGATTTCGATGCCCTGACAGATGCCGCGCGGGCCCACCCGGCCGACGACGCGTCGGCTGTGGACGTCCTGGATGCCGTCGATGAGGTTACGGGTGATGGCGGCCTGCTGATGACTGACCGAGGCATCGGTAAAATCATAGAGGCGGAGAATCTCTTGCAGGGCATCCCGGCCCTCTGCGTCGTCGGAGATCGACAGGTGGTTGAGCGTGAGGTGCGAGATGAGCTTCCAGTGCATGCCGCGGCGCAAGGGGGGCTGGATCGGCAGCGTGGGCCGACGCAAACAGCGCACCGCATGCAACGGCGCCGCCCCTTCGTACTGGATCTTGAGATGGTCGGCGTAGCGCTGCAAGTACGCGGGGAGCTGCCGATTCGTGCAGGTGATGCGGACCGCGAGCGTCGATTCGCCCGGCTTGCTGGGATGGAAGCCCAGGTCGACAAGGTTGAGATGAACGTCGGTGCCGCGGTCGCCTTCGCGGGGCGATTGCCGGCGCGAGGGATACCAAAAGTGTTGCTGGCTCTCGGCCGTCACGCCGTGCCGAAAGGAATAGAAGGGCTGATAATCGAAGGCTTTCCCGGTGCCCGCCTCGGTCGCGGAGACGGAATCGACGGAGTAGACTTCGTTCGCCTCGGGCTGGCCGACGTCGGGGAGCACGAGATATTCCGAACGCGTTTGCATCACGGAGATCGGCTCGGCCAATCGTTCGAAGAGGTTGATCGCGGGGGAGCAGCCCAGGCGGAAAAGCCCCGCTTCGACCGCTTGCGGCAACTCCGCCTCGGTCCGGTTGAGGAAGAAGATCGCCTCGACTTTTTTCTGATATCCCGCACGCTTCACGCGCTGAAAGCCCCCGAGATCGAAGAAGAGGAACTTGCTCGGAAACGCGAAAAACTCGGTGAGCAGGCGGTAGCCGGGGAAGACGCGTTTGGGATAGGGCAACATCCCCTCGTCGCGTTCGAAGCCGACGGGGAAGAGGCACTGGCTCGCGGGCATCGTGAAGGGGGGCCGTTTCAGTTCGGGTTCGGCGGAGCGAAACTGCACCTGGAGCGTGTGGTTAAAGAGAAGCTCGTAGAGGGTGCCGACGATCTGGTTTTCGCCGTTGAGGTAGAAGCGGAGTTTGTCGAGCGACAGATCGGAGAACTTTTGTCCCGCCTGCGTTTCCAGCGACAGCACGACGGCGGCGGCGGTTCCCGGCGGCGGCTTGAGCCCGGGCGGAAACGGCGGCAAGAGCATCTGCGCCTGCGGGATCTGCACCGGCCAAAGCGTCACCGGATACACCGTCCGGTACTTGCACTCGACGTCCTGCACCGGCTGCGTGCGCAGTTTGCTGTGGCGATCGATCAGGAAGCCGTTGGGAAGCGGACCGCGGGCGGCGTCGAGCACAAACTCGACGATGGTCATCGACGGGATCGGCGCCAGCATGTGCGGGTAGAGCACGTGCAGGAGGGATTCCGTCATCTCGGGGAACTCGTCGTCGAGTTTGTGCTGCACGCGCGCGGTGAGGTACGCAAACGACTGGATCAAACGTTCGACGTGCGGATCAACGCTACGGTTGGATTCGAGCAAAAGCCGACTGGCGGCGCCGGGATATTGGCGGGCGAACTCCTGCGAGAGTTGCCGGATGAAGAGGAGTTCGCGTTCGTAGTAGGGAAAAAGGGTTTCGCTCATGACATCTTGGTTTCGATGGTGGCATGGCCGGTGGAAAGTTCCAGAACCGTTTCGAAGCCGACTTCGGGCGCGGGATCGACGTTGAGCTTCCCCTCGATGTGGAAGCGGACACGGCGTGTGTTTTCGCCTTCTTCTTCGATGATGAAGGCGCGGACGTTGCGCAGCCGCGGTTCGAACAGCGTCACCTGGGCTTCGATGATCGAGCTGATGGAATCGCTGGCGGCGCCTGAGATTTCGGGGATGGAGTTGAGATCAGGGAGCCCGTAGGCGAGGATCGAGCGCCGGACTTCGGGATAAATGCAGGTGGAGAGCGACTGCGACTGCCGGGTGTTGAGGAGATCCTCAAGGTCGGCGCGGAGTGCGGAGATCATTTGCTCGAGGCTGTATCCCTGGGGCCCGTGCGAATCTTGGCCGGCCTCGAGGAGGCGGTCGAAGAAGGAGGGCATGAGCATTTTCGCGTTGGGGGGCGGCATGCAGGCATTGTCCGCGGGCGGGCGCGAAAAGACAACCGCAAATTTCGTTCGGCCCGTTTCGCCCCACGAATCCGACTGTAAGGGATCTGGCATTAATAGCGTTCGGAAGAAATGAACGCAATCGCTGCAAAGCTTGGCGATTGGCTAAGGCGAGCGGCCGACGTGAGTCGGCCGGTATAGCATCCCATTCGAAGATCCGATCGCAACCGCTCAAGCACATGTACCGGCCGACTCACGTCGGCCGCTCGCCTAATTCGGATTCTCACTACCGGTGTATTCCGTCATTTCTTCCGAACGCTCCAAGGCAGCTCCTTCCGGTCGATGAACGATACTCCATGTCTACAGCCCGAGCTGGAACGACGCCTTCAGCACGCGGTCGATGCGCTCCTTCGATTCGTCCAGATGCGCCCGCGTCACCTCGTCCAGGTTCTCGTCGCGCAACACGATCTCGATCCCCCCCTGGATCTCGCGCAAATGCAAACGCGCCAGACTCCGCGCGTCCGGCGGCAACGCGCGCGTGCCCACGCCCTTGCCGACCACCATATTCGCCAGGACCCCAAGATGCTCGCGCTGCAGGTTGCGGCGCAAGACCGAACTCGCCCACGTTTCCTTCTTGGCGTCCTTCTTCGGCAACGTCCAGACGCTCTCGGTGACGGCGCGGAAGACCTCGTTGAGCTTGAGCGCATCGCCGTCTTCCGATTGCAGTGCCGTGTTCTGGATGCGCGACATTGTGTCGTTGCTGAATAGCTCCGAAAGCGCCACCCGCTGCACGCTCAGGACCCGTTCGTGGATCGGCATGTCGATCGCCGTCATGATCGTCGATTCGTTGCCCCAGTGATACCAGCGATCCGCAGCCAGCCGGCGCAGCAGCTTCGGCGAGAACGTAAAGTGCTTGTCGCTCAGGATGTGCTCCTGCAGGAACTTGAGCGCCTCGCGCTGCTTCTTGCCGGCGACGGGGATGAACGGATCTCGGCCGTTGGGGTCGCCGTTGTGGTCGCGATGGGCGAACGAGCCCCCGATGTAACCCGTGGCCAGGAACGAGGCGTTGCCATACTGATTCAGCACGAGATTGAAGGCGCCGCGCAGGCGCTGATAGCCTTCGCCCTTCTCGACGACCTTCTCCGGCAACTCCTTGGCGAGCTCCTGGGCAAGAACAATGCGGTCGAGCGCGAACTTGAGCGGGTCGTTGCCCAGATCCCACACGTGAATCAGCGGATCCGAAGAAGCTCGTAGGTCTTCATCGGTGCCGAAGTCGAGGCCCGGTTGCGCGGACTTCTTGGCGATGTCCTGGAGCTTGTCCCATTCGCCTTCGGTGCCGCCGTCGAGCGGTCGGTAGGCGTACTCGATCGCCCAGTAATCGTACGCCCCCAGGGTCGTCATGAAGTACTCGCCCTGCTTGGTTCCCTTGGGAGCGATGTTCACCGGGAGATAATCCATGACGGAGCCGGCGAGGCCCTTCTTGCTGGTGATGGCCACGTCATGCAGTTGATCGTTGGGGAGCATCGAACTGGCCTTGAAGTTGTGCCGCAGGCCCAGCGTATGGCCGACCTCGTGCATGATGACTTCCTTGATCGCCTGGCCGATGAACTCCTCGGTCACCTTCTCGGCTCCCTTGCCCTGATCGCGGATCGAGAACGACAGGGCAGCCAGGTTGAGTTCGTGCTTCATGCACGAGGCGCACTGGCACAGGCCATACTTCATCGCCCAGAATTGGCTGCCGGGCTCGACGGTTTCCTCCTTGGGTTTCTTGCGCCAGCTGGAAATCTCGCCGCCAAAGACCTCGGCGGGGTCGGGGAGGATCCAGTCGCGTTTGATCGCCTGCATGGGGCTGGCGAACTCGTCGAGATGGGCGGCCTTGTTGCTGCCGTAGAGTCGCGCCTGCTGCTTGTAGAAGCGGACCATGTCGGCGTCCATGATGATGTCGGCGTCGAGGATTTCGCCGGTGAGCGGATTGGCGCGCGAGGGGCCCATCGCAAACCCGGCGCCGACGGTGATCCAGCGGATCGTGTTGTAGTTCATGTCTTCGGGATCGAAGTCTTCGCTCTCCTGCTGGCGAACTTCGATGGCGTCGCGGAAACCGATCTTCTCGAACGCCTTGTTCCACTCGAGGATGCCTTCACGAACGTAGCCGCGATATTCGTGCGGCACGGTCTTTTCGATCCAGTAGACGATCCGCTTCTTGGGGACGGAGAGCCGATCTTTGTTCTTGGCGTCGGAGTCGGCGCGCTCGAGGCGCCAGCGGTTGACGTAGCGGACATACGGCGTGTCTTTGCTGTCGGTGGAGTAGTCCTTGACGGCGCTGAGGAAGTAGCCGACGCGATCGTCGGCGAGCCGGGGGTTGTAGCCGGAGTCGGGGAGTTCGACGAGGGCGTAGTGGAAGACGACGGTGGAGCCGCGGGCGTCGATGACGCTTTGTCCGCCTTTGCCTTTGCCGGCGCCGGAGAAGGTGGCGGCGACGCGCAGTTCGATGTTCTTGGGGAACGCCTTGACGCGGTCCCAGGTGCTTCGGCTGGTATCGAAGAACCCGATGCCGGTGTCGGCGAAGTCGCGCATGAAGACTTCGTTGAAGTTGATGAGCAGGCTTTGCCGGGTGGGGTGCACCGAGAGGATCTTGATGGCCAGGAGTACGGAGTCGGTGTAGGTGGTTTCAATAGCGCCGGCGACGGGGCTGCCTTTCTTCGCCTGGAAGTGGATATTTCGGCGAATGAGGTGAAGCTTGTGATCGCTGACCTTCTTGAACATCAGCACCCATTGTTCGTCGAAGTTGAGGGTGTAGCCGCCGAGGCCCATGCCGCGGGCGATAGCGATGGGGCACAGGTATTGCTTGTTGAGTTGAGCGGGGAGGATTTCGCCGTAGAGGTTCTCGTCCTTGAGGTGGAGTCGAAAGAGCCCTTCGTGTTCCTTCGCGCCCTTGACGATCTTGTCGAAATCTTCGTACTTCTTTTCGGAGGTTTGAGCGGGGAGCCAGGCGGCGCAGCTGAGAAGCCCGATGCATGCGAACAGGCGCATAAATGTCCTCACCGTGGGTAGATTCACTATCGCTGGAAAAATTCTCCCAACCTCCCCAATTTAACGGATGGGGCGGAGGGCCGCAAACCGATTTCGCGGCGGGCCCTTCATTGTACCGGAGAAAGCCCCGCGCAACCGTCGCAATCCGCAAGTCTCTCTTGACGCGGAGAAGAAGCGAGGTATGGTCGCAAGCCAGCGGGCGAGGGTCTCCGAAACCTCTGGGATCCAGGGGCGTCAGGATCATTTTTAGGATGGGGAGCAGACATGCGCTGGTACGCAATCGCACTGACGTGGGGACTGATGGTCGGTAGTGCCATGGGCCAATTTGGCTCGCCGCCGACGCTCAACATCAAACCGCTCGACGCGACCAATTCGCTGGTGAAGTCCAACAGCGCGCTGAACATCGGGGCGCCGATGTCGAAGCTCTCGGGCACGCGCAACAGCTTTGGGCTGGGGAACATGTTCCCGACCATCGCCATCGCCAGCTGGCCGCCCAAGATCGCGAACGTCTTTGTGTTGCCGCAAAAGGATAATCCGATCCAGCCAGTCGCTCCCAAGGGGACGAACCCGTTCAGCAGCACGAAGTTCATCACTTCGGGGAAGATCGTCTCGAAGTAGTTACTCGAAGACCGCGGGGACGGCATAGTAGTCGTCCCGACGTTTGGGAGCGTTGGCGAGCGCCTCGTCAGCGCTGAGGCCGGGCGTCACAACGTCGTCGCGAAAGACGTTGCTGATTTCGAGCGGATGGGCGAGCGGTTCGATGCCGTCGGTGTTGACTTGTTGCAGCAAATTCACGTATTCGACGATGGCGCTGAGGTCTTTGCCGAGCCCGGCGACTTCTTCCGGGTTCAGTTCCAGGCGCGCCAGGTGCGCAATCCAGCGGACTTGTTCTTCCGAGATGGCCATGGAAAATCCACGCGAAAGCCCAGGGATGGCTATCCCTGGGGACGCTTCAGGATCGATATTTGTCACCTAGGGTCTGTGCAGTGCACATCGCGACGCGTTCCCGGGGATAGCCATCCCTGGGCTTTCTTATAGTTAAAGCGCCGGCATCTGGAACGGCTTCTTTTTCGACGGCTTCTTCACCAGGCCGGAGCGAATCGCTTTCACCGTGACCCAGGCGCGCTGCACCTTGCCGTCGAGGACCAGGCGCACCTTCTGCATGTTCGGCTTGAAGACGCGTTTGGTCTTGCCGGTCACCTTTTTACCGACGCCGCCCAAGTACTTCGCCTTGCCGCGGCGAGCGTACTTGAATCCGCGACTTTTGACTGCTCCCGTGATCGCACAGCGCTGTGGCATGACCGCACCTGAGGTTGCAAGAGAAACACGTTCCGTAGAACGGTACACTATATCGGAAGTCCAAAATCTGGCAAGAGCCCAAAAATCCTCGCGTCGCCTCTAGGCATGGGCCGATTCTCATGATAGACTACCAACGGCTCTCCAGAAAGTTTCCCACCTTAAAATATGTGACCTCCCCGGTCCCTCGCTCAGGAAACCTCGCCATGCTCACCATTTTCGGCAAGCCCAGTCGTAACGGCGGCTTCTGCGACGGCGTCACCCGCCGCGATTTTCTCACCATCGGCGGCAGCCTCATGGGCGGCCTCTCCCTCGCCAACGTCCTCAAGGCCGAATCGCAAGGCCAGGCCGACACCACCCGCCATCGCGCCATCATCAACGTCTACCTTCCCGGCGGCCCGCCCCACATGGATATGTGGGACATGAAGCCCGACGCCCCGCGCGAATTTCGCGGCGACTTCAACCCCATCCGCACCAATGTCCCCGGCATCGATATCTGCGAAATGTTCCCGCGCATGGCGCAAATGGCCGACAAGTTCGCCATCGTCCGCTCCATCTCCGACTCCTCCGGCGACCACGACGCGTACCAGTGCATGACGGGCCGAAAGCGGATGCCGCAACAAGGCGATTACTGGCCCATGATGGGCTCGTGGGTTTCCAAACTGCAGGGCCCGGCACATTCTTCGATTCCGCCGAACCTCTCGCTCATGTACCGCACCGGCGAACAGCGCTGGGGCAATCCCTACACCGGCGGTTTCCTCGGCATGTCGCACAATCCCTTCGCGCTCATGGGCGGCCGCGACAACATGGCCAGCTCGAACATGACGCTCAACGGCGTCACCCTCGAACGCCTCAGCGATCGCGTCAACCTGCGCAACTCGTTCGACACCCTCAACCGCAATCTCGACACGAATGCGACCATGGACGGCATGGACGCATTCTCGCGCCAGGCGCTCGGCATCCTCACCTCGTCGAAACTGGTCGAAGCCCTCGATCTCTCGAAAGAAGACCCCCGCGTCCGCGCCAGCTACGGCCAAGACGACCCGGCGTTCGAACGCGACGGCGCTCCGCGTATGGTGCGGAACTTCCTCCTGGCCCGTCGACTCGTCGAGGCCGGCGCCCGCGTCGTCACTCTGAACTTTAGCCGCTGGGATTGGCACGGCGGCGACGGCATGAACTTCCCCGAAGGTCGCCGAAATTCGCCCATGCTCGATCGGGCGTTGTCAGCGCTCATCGACGATTTGCACGTTCGCGGGCTGGACCGAACCGTGTCGGTCGTCTGCTGGGGCGAGTTCGGCCGCACGCCTCGGATCAACAACAACAACAGCCGCGACCATTGGCCGCAAGCCAACTGTGCGATTCTCGCCGGGGGCGGCATGCGTACGGGTCAGATCATCGGCGCCACCAACCGCCTGGGCGAATATCCGAAGGAACGCCCGGTCAAGTTCCAGGAAATCTTCGCGACGCTCTATCAGAACGTCGGCCTGAACCTGGCGACCACGCGCATCTTCGATCCCAACGGTCGGCCGCAGTATCTGGTCGACGGCGGCATCGAGCCGATTCGCGAACTGGTGTAAAACGATTCAGGCGAGCGGGGGACGTTAGTCCCCCGGTACGTGATGCGGATGCGGCGCTTCGTGTTGTCAAAATCTCGTTGCGGACGAACTTCACATACCGGGGGACTGACGTCCCCCGGTACGCGGTCCTTCAAAAATAAAAACAGCCGTGCGGACGTCATTCGTTCGGGCGAAAGTGGCGTACCGGGGGATTGACGTCCTCCCGCTCGCCGAAAATTCGGTCACTTCACCATCTGCACCCAGGTGCTCAGCAATTTCGAAACCTGCAGCATGCCGTCGGGGCTGCAGTTGGCCGGCGTGTCGCTGAGCCGATGCCAGTGCGGATAATCGAAATCGATGATGTCGACCGCGGGGATGCCGGCGTCTAGCAGCGAGATATGGTCGTCCAGCACCGACGATCCCATGCGGTTTTGAAACGCGGGGAGTTTCATGTTCAGCGCCAGCGACCACAATTCGATCGTCAGCTTGTTGGCCCGGCGAAATGAGTTGTCCTCGACCGGGAAACGCGGGTTCTTCCCCGCAATCATGTCCAGCAGCACGGCGCCCAGATAGACGGGACGCTTCGGGTCGGCTTTCCACAACTTCGCGAATTGTTTCGAGCCGATGAAATAATTGTCTTCCTTCGTCCAGACGTACTCCTCGGCATCGAAGAAGACGAGATCGACGCCGACCTCGAGCTTGAGCTTGGAGACGTGATGAGCGAACTCCATGAGGAAGGCGACGCCGGAACCGCCGTCGTTGGCGCTGACGAAGGGTTCGGTCCAGCGGCGTGGATTGGGTTCCTGATCGGCCTTGGGGCGGGTGTCGTAGTGCGTGCAGAGGATGACGCGTCGCTTCGCTTCGGGCTTGAGGCGAACGATGAGGTTGCAGAAATCGACGATTTCCGGCGAACTCACCTGTTTGCTGCGAAAGGCCTGATCTTCGATCTTCAGTCCGAGATCTTCGAAGTGCTTGCGGATGAGCGCCTGCTGTTCGCGCATGCCCTTGGTGCCGGACATGCGCGGGCCGATCTTGCAGATCTGTTCGAGATAGCTCATGGCCCGCTTGCCGTCGAACGGAATCGATTCGGGCAAGCCCTCGGGCATGGGCTGAACGGCGAGGACGAGCGACTCGTCGTCGCGATCGACGGGATCGACCGGAGGCGCCTCGCGGCAGCCGACGAGCAAGAAAGCCAGGAGCCACGACGCGCGCAGCATGGGGTTCTCCCTCCTGAAGATTTGCGATGCGTTTGGAATTTCTCCGGAAGATGCGGAACAGCGATTGCCGGAGATTCGTAGGGCAAGCGGCTTCGCTTGCTTTTGCGGAATGGGCAAGCGAAGCCGCTTGCCCCTACGGCTTCGGTTTAGCTCGCGTTACTTGGGCCGTTGGAACTCGCGCAGGAGTTGGCGGAAGCGCGGATCTTTGCGGAGAACGTCGAGGTCGCCGTCCTCGAGCATGTAGCGAAAATCGCGGTAGCCGAGCTCCATGGAGCGGCGCAGCGCCTTGAAGGCGGACTCGGGTTTGTGCAGGAGGGCGAGGCTGCAGGCGAGGTTGTAATGGGCGAGCGCGTCCTGGGGGCGGAGACGCGTGAGTCGGCGGTCGATTTTAAGACCTTCTTCGTAGCGGCCTTGCAGGGTGAGGTTGTTGCCGTGCACGCGGAGAACGTCGAGGTAATCAGGATGGCGCAGGAGGATGCTGCTAAAGAAATCGATTTCGAAATCGAGTTGAGATTCATCGCTGACGCGATTGGCAACGGATGCGGGGGACTGACTCGGCTTGCCTTGCTTGGACATGGCCTTCTCCCGTGAAGCGAAGGAATGCGGTTCGGGCTTCAGTATATAGCAGGGGCGCGGAGGACGCAACGCCGAGGGCGCAAAATGAGAAAACGGCGTAGGGCCTAGGAAAACGCCGGCGCTTCAGATACCATAAGCTCCAATCTCAGGAGGTGCACCGGGTGATAGGATTCGACGATTTCGAGTTCGCAAGTCGGAGCGATGTCGGCGTGCGCCGTAGTCACAATCAAGATGCGTTCGCCATCTTGCCGGCCAAGGATTCGGAGCAATTCGCCTCCCGGGGGCACGTCTTCGTCGTCGCCGACGGCATGGGCGCCCACGCTGTCGGCGAACTCGCCAGCAAAATCGCCGCCGATACCATTCCGCATTCCTACTCAAAATATATCGGCGAGGGCACCGGCAACGCCCTCAACAAATCGTTCATCGAAGCCAACGAGACGATCCACTCCAAGGGCCAGCAAAATCCCGAGTTCGCCGGCATGGGCACCACCGGCAGCGCCCTCGTCTTGCGCGCCGACGGCGCCTGGATCGGGCACGTCGGCGATAGCCGAGTCTACCGCGTGCGCAACGGCGTCATCGAACAACTCAGCTTCGATCACAGCCTCGTCTGGGAACTCGCGCGTCGGCAAAAGGTTTCCCCCGAGGAAATTTCCGGCGTCCCCTCCAACGTCATCGTCCGCTCGCTCGGCCCGGAACCCTCCGTGCAGGTCGACGTCGAAGGACCGCATCCGATTCAGCCCGGCGACGCCTACGTTCTCTGCAGCGACGGCCTCAGCGGTCCGGTCCCGGACAAACAAATCGGCGCCGTGCTCAGCGCCCTGACGCCCGAAGACGCGAGCCGAATGTTGATCCACATGGCCAACATGCAAGGCGGGCCCGACAACATCACCGCCGTCGTCATTCGCGTCAAACCCGGCAAAGGACGTAAATCGGAAGTCAAAGAAGAACCAGGCCCCGGTCTGGGCGCCCAGGTACGCGAGTTGCCCTGGGCCCCAATCTTGCTCGGCGTGGGCATCGTACTGCTCCTGGGCGCGATCTACGCCCGGAGTGAAAACTGGCACGAACTGGTGATCCCCGCATTCGCGTTGGGAGGCATCACGCTCCTGGCGGGCCTTGGCTTACTCGCCTGGCAACTTCTCTACGAACCCAAAAACGCGTCGGCGCCGCGCAAGAAGCGCAAGCTCCAGGTCTACAAACAAGTCCCCTGCGCCATCGACGCCGACAGCAACCGCCAACTCGCGGATGCACTCCCCAAGCTCGAACAGCGCGTCCGCGAGCTCGGCGTCGCCTGGGACGAAAAGAGCTTCAAGCAAAAACTCGACCGCGTGGGCCGACTCGAAGGCCGCGACGATCCGCTGGAACTCTACCGCGAACGTTGCCAGGCGCTGCTCATCCTGATGGACGCGCTGGCGCAGCATCGCGGCAAGGAGGAGTCGTTCAAGCCTTTATGGGAAAAGAAGTAGGCAGGCCATGACCTCCGCGGATCTGCAAAGGCTCGTGACGCAAAAACCGTTCGTCCCGACGCGGCGCGCGGTTTGCCTTTGAGTGAAGCTGGAAAACCCATCTCATTCAAAGGAGTTGCCCAATGTTTCGAATGACTTCTGCGTGCGCCGTCGTATTTTCCCTGGCCTTCTTCAGCAATCTAAGCCACGCGCAGGAAAATGACGCGACGCGAAAAGGGGACGAACAATTCCTCGTTCAGGCCGTCTCCTTCCTCAATGCGGAAATCGACGTCGGCAAAAAGGCGTCGAAGCGCGCGACCCGCGAAGATGTGCGCAATCTTGCGAACCACATGATCAAGGAACATCAGAGGTGCTTCGAAGCGATCGGACTGCTTCTCAAGGATCGCAAAGTCAACCTCGCCGCCGAATTCGATCCCGCATACCGCGATCAGATCGCCGACTTGTTCAAGAAAGAAGGAAGCGAATTCGACGTCGCGTATCTCAAATGGGTCATTCAGAATCACGATAAGGGCATCGCGAACTTTGAAGGGCAGGTCAAACGCCAAACGAGCAACGACGTGAGCAAGTTCGCCAGCGCCCACGTCGGGCCGTTGCGTCATCATCGCGAACAAGCCATCGCATTGCTCAAAAACGCTCCCAAGTAACCAAAGCCTTTCCTCGAGCCGGGACCGTCCGTCCCGGCTCTTTCGTTTGCCTCTCATTTCTGTGTTTTGAGGAGACCTTGTCATGGAAAGTCAAGAAACGCTCGACACGCTCAATTCCTTCCTCCGCGGCGAAGTGGCGGCGTCGGAAACGTACGCCCAGGCGATCGCCAAGACCGAAGGAGAACCCGTAGCGATGACATTGCAAGAGCTGCGCTCCGACCACCAGGCCGCCGCCCAGGAGATTCGCAACCACATCCAACGACTCGGCGGTCAACCGGACGAAACTTCCGGCGTTTGGGGAGTCTTCGCCAAGGCCGTCGAAGGGACGGCGAAAGTCTTCGGAAAAACCGCGGCGTTCAAGGCGCTCAAGGAAGGCGAAGAGCACGGTATCAACGCCTACGAAGGCGCCCTCAACGATGCGAAGCTTCCGGAAGAATGCCGCTCCCTGATTCGCACCCGGCTGCTGCCCAACTGCCGAATTCACATCCATGCGCTCGACCGGTTGATGACTGGAGCGTAGCGGCGCATCGTGTTTCCGAGCCGGAAGCGTCAGCGACGTATCAGATCGTCGCAGACGCTTCCGGCTCGGATTTCGCGCGCTACGCCATGGCCGGGTGACATGAGAACCGCGGCTGGCCTCCCTGCAATACCAACAACTCGCCCGGATGGAGCGGCGACCAGCCCTTTTCGTTGAGCGGATGCGTGGCGATGACGGTGCCGAACTGCAGCGCCTTGCCCGCGACTTGAATTTTCACATTCGGATCTTCGAAAGGCTGCGACCCGTCGCCGTGCAGCGCGAGGCGATGGGCCATGAGCGACTTCCACCCGTTGATGTCACGGTAGCAGAAGAGCCGTTCGCCGTCGGAGAAGAGGCAGTTGAGTTTGCCGAAGCGATTGAGTTCGCGCAGGGTGTCGTGCAGTTTTCGCCAGTGGTCTTCGGTTTCGAGCGGGAGCTGACCTGTGGCTTCGAGCTTGCCCAGGAGATGGCAAAACAGGCGTTCGGAATCGGTGCCCCCCATGGGCCGAAACCGCTCGACGGGGAGCACGGTCTCGGCCTGGAGAATCGTGCCGTTGTGCGCGAAGGTGTAATCCCGGCCATTGCATTCGCGGAGGAACGGGTGCGTGTCGGCATGGGTCGGAGTGCCGCCGATGGTGCGATGGCGCACGTGGGCGATGTAGATGCGCGAGCTGTTTTGCTGGTAGGTATTGAGGAATTGCATGTGCGGACTGGAGCGCCACTTCACGGGCTCTTTAATCAGCGAAGCCGAGCGGTCGGGATACCAGGCCAGGCCCCAGCCGTCGGCATTCTCTTCACTCCACCGCCCGAACTCGCGGAACGAGAAGCCGGCGAAGACCGGCATGTTGAAATCCATTCCGAGTAATGCGCACATTTCGTCTCCTCTGCCTCCACGAGGGGCAACCATCATGCCAGATCGGACTCGTGAGGAATTTCACAATTGCCGGCCGAATTGGGAAATTCGGTTCTCCGGCGTGGGAACTCAAAGTATAACGACAAGCAGGTCGGGTCACTTGCTCTGGAGTTAATGTATGATTCGTCACGTGTTCTTCACATGGTTCCTGGTTGGGCTCGGCGCCTCGTCGCTGTGGGGGCAGACCTTCCGCGCCGGCGCCGCGACCAGCAATATCACGCCCCCGCTGGGTAACGACATCGTCGGCGGCTTCGTCCCGTCCCCTTCGACCCACATCCACGACGAACTTTACGCCCGCTGTCTCGTCCTCGACGACGGCAAAACCAAGCTCGTCTTCGTCGTCTGCGATTTGCTGGGCGTCCATCAACAAGTCAGCGAGGACGCGCGGTCGCTGATCGAGAAAGATCTTGGCGTCCCGCCATCGCACGTCCTGATCTGCGGCACGCACACGCACTCCGCGTCGAGCGTGCTGGGCAAAGACTCGCGCATGATCACGCACGTCATGGACGAGTATCAGCGCTTCGTATCGCGCCGCATCGTTGACGGCGTGAAGCGCGCGCTCAATCATCTGCGTCCCGCGGAGATCGCCTGGGGCAGCATCCAGGCGCCCGAGCACGTCTTCAATCGCCGATGGTTTTTGAAGGAAGGGACGATGCCCGCGAACCCGTTCGGCACGTTCGACAAGGTGAAGACGAATCCCGGGAGCGGGCCTCACCTGGTCAAGCCGGCCGGGCCCACCGATCCCGAGTTGCCGTTCTTCGCGGTCCGCGAACCGGGGGGCAAACCGATTGCCCTCTTCTCGACTTATTCGCTTCACTACGTGGGGGGCGTCGGCGACGGGCACATCTCCGCCGACTATTTCGGCGTCTATGCCAACCGCATCGCCGAGTTGCTCCAGGCGGACCGTCAGACGCCGCCCTTCGTTGCCATGATGGCCAACGGCACCAGCGGCGACATCAACAACAACGACCTGCTCGGCAAACGCCCCAGGCGAAAGCCGTACGAACAAATGAATCTCATCGCCGACGACCTGGCCCAGAAAGTCGTGGCCGCGCTGGGCAAGCTCTCCTATCGCGCGGACGTGACGCTCGACGCCCGTTACCGCGAACCGCCGATCGGCACGCGTCGACCCAGCCCCGAGATGCTCGAATGGGCCAAGACGACGCTCGCGGACCCGGAGAAAGTCGCCATCAAGCGCAATCTCCCTGCGATCTACGCCCGCCGAGTGACCACGGTCGCGCAGAATCCCGCCCAGATCAAGATGCCGCTCCAGGCATTCCGCATCGGCGATGTCGCGCTGGCAACCATGCCGTGCGAGGTTTTTTGCGACATCGGACTGGAGTACAAGGCGAAGAGTCCGATCAAGAAGACCTGGCTCGTGTCGCTCGCCCACGGCTACTACGGCTATCTGCCGTCGCCGGCACAGCACGAACTGGGGGGCTACGAAACCTGGCTCGGCACCAACCGCCTGGAGCGGACCGCATCCGACCGGATGTTGGCGGAGTTGTTAGCGATGACCGCGGAGTTGGCGGCGAAGAAGTGAGGATTAGACAGCCATAAGCCCAACGGGTGAGGTACTCCGAACCCTTGGGATCCGGCGGTCGCATGCGTTTATCCCAGGGGTTCGGAGTACCTCACCCGCTGGTCTTGCATCATTATTGACCGCATGCAGAATAACACCCGGCATCTTTGGCATGGTTAGACCGCTACCTCGATCTCACGGACCTCGGCCCCATCCTTCGGCTCGATTTCCGCCTCGAGGTACTCGTGAATGGCCGACGCGATGTTCTCCAGTGCTTCCGCTTCCGTGGCCCCTTGAGACCAGCAACCGGGCAAGCTCGGCACACAAACCGCGAAACCTTCCTCCGACGGAAACAGCGAAATCTTGAACTTCATGACCAACCTCCTGCCGTTATTGTAGCCGCTCGCGAACCGCTCGGTCGTGTTTGTTTCCGCGGCGTGGGCGGCGGCGCTGCCGTCGGTTCCTTGCTCAGCAGA
Source organism: Gemmatales bacterium (assembly GCA_038217425.1). Classification (GTDB taxonomy): domain Bacteria; phylum Planctomycetota; class Planctomycetia; order Gemmatales; family Gemmataceae; genus JAIEPT01. The sequence goes on along the minus strand of JBBQPM010000033.1, from coordinate 25,867 downwards.
TCGATCATGATCAGCACGCTCATCACCACGCTGCAGAACGCGCCAAAGATGAACACCCGGTGCGGCGACTGGCTCGACACGAACCCCTTGAGCCGCGGCACCCCCAGGAATACCAACCCCTGCAGCGCCATCGCGTAGCCGATCATCTCCGCCTGCCGACGCGGGTAGCCCTCGCTGATGATGCCCAAAAAGCCCGGAAATAGCGGGCCCAAAAACAAGGCCGCCAGATGGAGTCCGAAGACGCGCGTGGAGTTCGTGCTGAAGTCCCCCGCCAAGTTCCCCAGGAACACCGCGATCAGGAACGCGGCCAGGCAGTAAAACCACGGATCGTTGAAGTGAAACCAGTACGCCAGGAATCGCCCCAGCAAGAAGCAGAACCAAAATACGAACAGGTGCCAGTGGGCACGGCCAGCGTCCTTGAAGTACGGTTCCACCCAGATTTCCAGCGTGATCTCGACGACGAAGTACAGCAGAAAGACGCCCAGGATGAGCAAGAATCGCCAGGTTTCAAACGCGGTGTTGACCGACGTTTCCAGAGCCGGCGTCGTGCTTTTATTAAAGATGGCGACCAGACCGGGCCAAAGGCAGAGCCCTGCGACCGTCAGGATTGCCGCCTTGAGCCCGGCGCGTTTTTCCAGCGGCGGGTAAATCAGATGCGCCGTGAACGCGCCCAGCGCCACCGAAATGAACCCGAGATTAAACGCTTCCGACGGCTTGCCCCCCAGCGTGAGCGGCATCAGATAAATCGTCCCCATCGATAAACAGGCAAACGAAAAGCCCAGACCGATGGCGAGAAAAAACGCCGGGAGTGCCGCTCGGATTCGAAGGAGTCCCACGAGCAACAGGCTTGACAGGAGCGAACCGAGGATGAGAAACGTCTCGCTGGACGGCTGGCGATCGACCAGCTGCCCGACCGCGGGCATGAAAAGCGTGAGACTGGCGAAAAATCCGACGGTGAGCCAGCGGAGGATTTTTTCGTCCGTGCCGAGCGATTTGCGCAGTCCGGGCAGGATCGAGCCCATCAGCGACGGAATGGCTCCCAAGAAGAAGCCGGCCATCATGACCGCCAATTTCAGGGAAAGCATAAGTCTCCTTTTAGGAAAGCCCAGGGACGGCTGTCCCTGGGAAGTGCGTCCCCAGGGACAGCCGTCCCTGGGCTTTCGCTTCTACCAACCTATTCGTTCGCCGACGTGCAATCTTGAGCAGAATCGAGGGCCAGGGGTGTCCGCACCGTCCTGTCTTCATAAGGTATTCATCGCGGAATGAATGCGAACCCCCGAGGAAGCCCGCGTGTCGTTTGCGATGCCGGCAAGTTCGCTTGCACCGGAACCGGCGAGTTCTTATAGTAGGGGTTTTGAGCTGCTAGCGTAGCTCAACTGGCAGAGCACCGGTTTTGTAAACCGGCGGTTGTGGGTTCAATTCCCTCCGCTAGCTTGGGGCGGCAAACGAAGCAAACGGGTAGGTGGCCGAGCGGCCAAAGGCAACAGGCTGTAAACCTGTCGAGTTTACTCTACGGGGGTTCAAATCCCTCCCTGCCCAAATTTTTTGCAGCCCCGTGGGTGTAGCTCAATTGGCAGAGCGCTAGCCTTCCAAGCTAGCTGTTGTGGGTTCAACTCCCATCACCCACTTTGGCGCTTGCGAATGCGATTTCGCGGATTCCGCTGGGCGATGTCCGGGGGAATCGCTATCACATTCCTCCTGACGCCCTGCTGCTGTAGCTCAGCTGGTAGAGCGCGTCCTTGGTAAGGACGAGGTCCTGGGTTCAAATCCCAGCAGCAGCTTTGCGACTGTAGATCTTCGTGGTTTTTCATCACACTGGGCCGGCCATGGAGCCGGGATTTGTTTTCACGCGGAGGAACGATGGCTAAGGAAGTTTTCACACGGAATAAACCGCACGTCAACGTGGGCACGATCGGGCATATCGATCACGGCAAAACCACCTTGACTGCCGCCATCTTGACCCGGCAAGCGGTGAAGAACAAGATCGAGAAGTTCAAGAGCTACTCGGAAATCGCCAAGGGCGGCATCGTCCGCGACGAAAACAAGACGGTGACCATCGCCGTCTCGCACGTCGAATACGAATCCCCCAATCGGCATTATGCCCACATCGATTGCCCGGGCCACGCCGACTATATCAAGAACATGATCACCGGCGCCGCCCAGATGGACGGCGCCATCCTCGTCGTCGCCGCCAACGACGGCCCCATGCCCCAAACCCGCGAGCATATCCTGCTCGCCCGTCAGGTCGGCGTGCCCCGTATTGTCGTCTTCATGAACAAGATCGACACCGTCGACGATCCCGAACTCCTCGACCTCGTCGAACTCGAACTTCGCGAACTCCTCAAGAAATACGATTTCCCCGGCGACGAAATCCCGATCGTCCGCGGCTGCTCCAAGCCCGCACTCGATTCGGCCGGCAAGGACGAAGAAGCGAACAAGTGCATCGACGAACTCATCGTCGCGCTCGACACCTACATCCCGAACCCGGTTCGCGAAGAAGATAAGCCGTTCCTCATGTCCATTGAAGACGTCTTCTCGATCAAGGGGCGCGGCACGGTGGGCACCGGTCGTATCGAACGCGGCAAATGCAAGGTCGGCGACGAAGTCGAAATCATCGGCCTCCGCAAGGATCCGAAGAAAGTCATCGTCACCGGCGTCGAAATGTTCAACAAGACGCTCGATTCCGGCATCGCGGGCGACAACGTCGGCGTTCTCCTGCGCGGCATCGAACGTACGGAGCTCGAACGCGGCCAGGTTCTCGCCAAGCCGGGCTCGATCCAGCCGCATACGAAATTCGAAGCCAACGTCTACGTCCTTTCGAAAGAAGAAGGAGGCCGACACACGCCCTTCTTCGCGAACTATCGCCCGCAGTTTTACTTCCGTACCACCGATGTCACCGGTTCCGTCATGAGCCTGGAAGGATCCGATGGCAGCAAGGCGGAAATGTGTATGCCCGGCGACAATATCAAGATGACCGTGGAGCTTCAGCCCGAAGCCCCGATCGCCATGGACGACGGTCTTCGCTTCGCGATTCGCGAGGGCGGCAAGACGGTCGGTTCGGGCGTCGTGACCAAGATTCTTAGCTAGAGTCTTGGGCGCGTGACTTTCCTTACAAAAGCCCACGAGGTTTGCTCGTGGGCTTAATGACTTCTTTTGGCGTCCCGAGTAGGTTACTGACATGCGCGAATACGTTTGGCTCGAATGCACAGTGTGCGCCAGCCGCAATTATCGGACGCACAAAGAAACGCGAGGTGCCGAGCGCCTGGAACTGAAGAAGTTTTGTCGGAAAGAGCGTAAGCACACGCCCCACAAGGAAACTCGCAAGAAGTAAGTGGGCGAATGCGTGACGTTCGCCGCCAAACCCTTCTAGGGGTGTAGCTCAATTGGTAGAGCACTGGTCTCCAAAACCAGCGGTTGAGCGTTCGAGTCGCTCCGCCCCTGCTTGACCCCAGGCGATTTTCGCCGCGGGCGCGGTCCACTAGACATCAGGACGATGGTGTTCGATTCGCCCCGAACGTCCCTTTCCGTAGGATTACCGCCATGGCTGTGGCAGAAAAAATGGTCGCCGAAACCAGTCCCTCCGCCGCTCGCGTCGGCAATCCAGGAGTCTCTTTCCTCCTGGGAGGCGGGATTCTGCTCCTGGCCCTTTGGTGGGTTTTGGGCGCCGTACCGTCTCTATGGATCGACATCTTTCAGGTGCTCGAGTCCAATCCGTTCCTTTCCGGCGCCCTGCTCCTGATCGTCTCGCTCCTCAATATCGCCGCGGTCTGCTACGGGCTCTACCTCCTTTCGGCGGCATACCCGATTCCCGGCGTCCGGGCCGGGGCGTTCTACGTGGCGCTCATCAGCTTTTTCGTCCTGTGGGCCCTGGTCGGAATCGGCGGCTGGATGACTCGGCAGTACAGCAGCAACGGCGCCGCCATTGCGCTTTGCGTCCTAGCCGTCGCCGTGTTCGCCGGCATCGCCTGGATCTTCACGCGCGCCGCCATCGTCGGCCTCATGGAGCGACACCAGGCCAACGGCTGGTTCAGCTGGGCCTCATTCAAGGGCAACCAGGGTCTCAAAGTTCGCCGCGGAACTATTGTCGGCGTCCTCGCCATCGGCCTTACCGGCGTCTACTCGATGGTCCATAGCCGAATTCTCGGTGGCGACGGCGACCCCAACTGGACCTGGAAAGTCCCCTTCACCTACGAGCTCGTCGAGCCCGAAGAAGCTCCGCAAAAATCGGCCTCCAAGAAGAAGGAAGAAGAATCCAAGACCCGCGACGACGAGCGCCGCGAGCCCACCGAATACCACTATGTTCCGATCGTCTACAACGCGCCGGTCGTGATTCCAATATTGCTGGCATTCGGGCTGATCTGGTTCGCGTATCGTCTGGTCAATCACCCGAGTTTCGGCGACTTCCTGATCGCCACCGAAGCCGAGATGAACAAGGTCTCGTGGACCACCCGTCGGCGTTTGATTCAAGATACTATCGTGGTCTTGGTGACCATGTTTTTGTTCACGGTTTTCCTCTTCGCCCTGGATATCGGCTGGGTGTGGTCACTTCACAAGGTGGGCGTCCTCGTGAAGGATACCAATCAAGAAAAGAACATCCAAAGGCAGAAGACAAAATGGTAACTGCGGGTTTGGCTGAAGGCCTCCTCCCCATGATTGACGATCCCAACAGCGTGGAACCCTCTGCCGAGCCGCAAGCGTCGGAGTCCGCTCCCGCGCCTACCGAACCCGTCGCTGACGAGCCTGCGCCGCCTGTCGCCGAGGAGCCTGCGCCGCCGCTCGAAGAGGCGGCGCCCGCGGAAGTTAAACCTGCCAAAAAGGCCAAGGAACCGAAGGCCGTCCCCGCACCGGCGGAACCCGTGGCTCAAGAGCCGCCTCCAGCTGCTGAGGGCGCCGTCGCTGGCGACGCAGCCGCCGACAATAAACGCTGGTACGTCGTCAAGGTGCAGAGCGGCCGGGAAGAGACGATCAAGGAAGCCATCGAGCGCAAGGTCAAGATCGAGGGGATCCAGGATTCCTATGGCGAAATTGTGATCCCGGTCGAGAAGGTCACAGAGGTTCGCGGCAACAACAAGCGCGTCGTCAAGGAGCGGAAGCTTTATCCGGGCTACTTGATGGTGAACGTCGAGTTTAACGACCGCATTTTGTATCTGTTTCGCGAGACGTCGGGGGTCGGGGATTTTGTCGGCGCCGGGCTGAACAAGCCGCCGCTGCCGATGACGGACCGCGAAGTCGAGCGGATGAAGGGCCAGCAGGGCAAGCCGCAAGAGGCGCCGGAGAAGGTGCAGCACAAATTCGAGAAGGGGGACCGCGTCAAGGTCCGCGACGGTACGTTTGCCGGGCTGGAAGGGGAAGTCAAGGAACTGCTGGACGGCAAGGGTTTGATTCGCGTCGAAGTCACCATTTTCGGTCGGCCGGTGTCCGTTGAGCTAGAGTTTTGGCAGATCGATCGCTCGTGATCGGGCGTGTTGCAGACGGTCGTAGCGTCCTGAAAGCCCAGGGATAGCCATCCCTGGGCTTTGTCACTGGAAAAAAAATCCCTCGCGTCTGCGGACACCAGGCGAGGGATTTTCTATAATTTTGACTTCCGCCATTTACTTGGCATGAAGTTTGGACGAGGGGCCTCCCCTCCAAAGGAAGCGTCATGGCGAAAGTAGCAACCGCACAGATCAAACTCCAGTGCCCCGGCGGCCTGGCGACTCCGGCGCCTCCGGTCGGTCCCGCGCTCGGTCAGCACGGCGTCAACATCGGCAAGTTTGTCTCCGAGTTCAACGGCAAGACCGCCGACATGAAGGGCATGACCATTCCCGTGGTCATCACCGTCTTCAGCGATCGCTCGTTCACCTTCGAACTCAAGAGCCCTCCCGCCGCGGTGCTGCTGAAGCAGGCAGCCGGCATCCCCATCGAGAAGAAAAAGGGGGGAGAACTCATCACCGGCGACGAAAAAACCAAGGCGGCTGGCAAGTACAAGGGCTTCAAGGTCACCAAGAAGCAGGTGCTGGACATCGCCAAGAAGAAATTCAACGACCTCAATGCCCGCGATGAAGAACATGCCACGCGCATCGTCGAAGGGACGGCGCGGAGCATGGGTCTTTTGGTCGAGTAACCGCACGATCTAGATAAGGATTAGAAGTCATGGCCAAGAAGACAGCCGACGATGCCGAAGTGAAGCCGAACGACAGTTCGGCCGCTGCCGAGCCCGCAGGCGAAGCGAAACCGAAGAAGGCGAAAGCCAAGCCCGGCGAGGGCGACGCTGCGCCTGCCGCCGAGGCGAAGCCCGAACCCAAGCTCAGCCCCGCCGCGACCGCAGCTGCGGCTGACAAGAAGAAGAAAAAGAAGCCGGGCATTCCCCCTGCGAAGGGGAAAAAGCTCCGCAATCATCTGAAGAATCAGTTGCAAAAGATCGAGAAGGAAGGCCCCGTCGCCATCAAGCGTGCGGTGCAGATGCTGAAGCAGACCAAGCGAGCGAAGTTCGACGAGACTGTCGAAATTCACATGTCGCTGCATGTCGATACGACGCAGAGCGACCAGCTGGTTCGCGGCACCGTTCCCTTGCCCCACGGCATCGGTAAGACTGTTCGCGTCGTGGTCTTCTGTCAGGGCGACAACGTCGGTAAGGCCAAAGAGGCCGGCGCTGACTTCGCGGGGAGCGACGACTTGATCGAGAAAATCACCAAGGAAGGCTACCTCGATTTCGACGTGGCGCTGGCCACGCAAGATCTGATGGGCAAGGTCAGCCGGCTGGGTAAAGTGCTCGGCCCTCGCGGTTTGATGCCGACCCCCAAGGCGGGCACGGTCATCACCGGCGACGTCGCGACCGCGGTCAAGGACTTCAAGGCGGGCAAGGTCGAATACCGCACCGATAAGGGCGGCAACGTTCACGCCGGCGTCGGCAAAATCAGCTTCGACGATGAAAAGCTGGCTGCCAACATTCAGGTATTCGTCGACGCCATCCGCGCCGCCAAGCCCTCGGGCGTCAAAGGAAATTACGTGCAGTCGATCACCGTGTGCTCCACGATGAGCCCCGGGATCCCGGTTGCCATCTAAGCTCGAAACACGATTCGCGGATTGGGATTTCGTCATGAGTAAAGTCATCAAGCAAATGCAGCTCACCGCCCTCAAGAATAATTTCTCGGGCGTGCGCGACATGGTCATGCTCAGCGTCTCCGGCCTCGACGCGATCACCGACAATAAGGTTCGGCTCGATCTGCGTAAGAAGGGGATTCGCCTGCAGGTCGTCAAGAACAGCCTGTGCCGAAAGGTGTTCGGCGAGATGGGCTTCAGCGTCGAGAAGGCGTGGGGCGGCACGACCACGGTCGCCTGGGGCGGTAATAGCATTGCCGACCTCTCCAAGGAAATCGAGACGCTGGCGAAGAAGCACGAGAAGTTCATCAAGGTGAAGTCGGCGGTGGCCGACGGCCAAGAGATCGGTTTCGCCGAAGCGCTCACGATGCCGACGCTTGCTCAGGCGCTCGGTCAAGTCGTCGGCCTGGCCATGTCTCCCGCGGCTCGACTGGCTTCGGCGCTCAACGGCCCTGCCGGGTACGTCGCCGGTCAGCTCAAGACGCTTTCGGAACGTGCGGAGGAGGCGGCGGCTGCCGCTCCCGCCGCCGAGGCGACGCCGTCGGCTCCCGCATAAACGCTTAGGCTATTACGCTGAGCTGCCCCGCTTCAGGCAGCGCTTCTTCATTTTTGATATTGAGTTCGTTTCATTCGTAGAAAGGATCGGGTCATGGCTGAGTTTTCCGCAGAAATCAAAGAGCTAGGCGACAAGATCGCCAACCTCAAAGTCTCCCAGGCCGTCGAGCTGGGCGCTTACCTCAAGGAAGTCTACAAGATCGAGCCCGCCGCCGGCGCTGCCGTCGCTGGCCCGGCGGCCGCTGTCGCCGGCCCCGCCGCGGTCAAGGAAGAGCAGACGGAGTTCACCGTCGTTCTCACTGGTTTCGACGCCGCCAAGAAGATTAACGTCATCAAGGTCGTCCGCGAAATCAGCGGCCTGGGCCTGAAGGAAGCCAAGGATCTCGTCGAGGGCTTCCCGAAGAACGTGAAGGAAAACGTTGCCAAGGCGGATGCCGAGAAGCTCAAGAAGCAGCTCGAGGACGGCGGCGCGAAGGTCGAGATCAAGTAGTTTGGTGCGGCCGACAAAAAGAGCAAATTTTGTGCCTAGCCCCTGGATTCTCCATCCAGGGGTCCATATAAAAATAATATGAAGGCATCATTCAACGAAAGTCAGCCCGAAGCGAAGGGAGCAAGCCTCTATTCGCTTCGGGCTTATCTCGTTTGCGGCGCTCGCCTTCACGCAGTGCCAGGGCGCGGCAAGTAAGTCGGGGGTTTTTGCGCCCTCGTTCGTATTCTTTGGACCATGGCGGAAGCAGCGTGCGACGCGTAAGCTCATCCCCCAGGCGCCGAGTTTGCGGACCCGGTCCCTCCGCCTTTGCGGATGCTCCGCTTGGTGACGACATCGCTTTCGACCACTCTTTGGTTTCCATCGTTCATACGGTTTTCCTACGAATCGGCCAGACTCAGCGCCCCTGCCTTGCCTCGGGCCACGCCGATTCGACGACAATTCGGGGAGGTTAAACCATGCCTATCGCGGCCAAACGGACCGTTACGCCTGATAAAATCCGCAACTTCGGCCGCTTCGGCGATGCCGTCGACGTCCCCCCTTTGACCGACGTCCAGCTAAAGTCTTATGCCCGTTTTCTCCAGCTCGACATGCTCCCCGAGCAACGCGAGAACGTCGGCCTCGAGGGGGTGCTCCGCGAAATTTTCCCGATCGAGAGCTACGACAAAACCCTCGCCCTGGAGTTCGTGAAGTACGAACTCGGCAAGCCGCGCTACGGCTCCGACGAATGCCGGCAGCTCCGCCTCACCTATGGCCGTCCGTTCCGCGTCTGGCTGCGCCTCAAGAAGGAGCAGCCCGTCGAGGAAGAGGTCTATCTGGGCGACATGCCCATCATGATCGGCGGCGGCGAGTTCATCATCAACGGCGCCGAACGCGTCGTCGTTTCCCAGCTGCACCGCTCCCCGGGCGTCGATTACGTCGTCGAGACCGAAGCCAGCGAACGCAAACTGCATAGCTGCCGAATCATTCCCGAGCGCGGCAGCTGGATCGAAGTCAACGTCACCAAAAAAGAAACCCTCAGCGTCCGCATCGATCAATCGGGCAAGTTCTCCGCGATGACGCTGCTGCGGGCGATGGATCCGGAATACTCGACCGACGACATGATCATCAAGGCGTTTTACTCGCCCAAGACGATCACGCTCACGCCCGCCCATCGCGAAGCGATCGAAGGCAACATCGCCGCCCAGGACGTCATCGATCCGGAGACCGGCGAGCTGTACCTCGAGGCCGGCGACGTCTTCAGCAAGGAGCACCTCGACCGCGTCTACGCCTGTAGCCTGAAGGCGATCGACGTGCTGCCGATCAAGTCCGAAGCGGGCAAGGGCGTCGATCAGCTCATCATCTCGTCGCTCAAGGAGGATCCCTGCAGTACGCACGAAGAGGCGCTGCTCAAGATCTATCAACGTCTGCGTCCTGGCAATCCCCCGCAGCTGGAGAAGGCCAAGGATCTTTTCAAAGAAAAGTTTCAGGATCCCAATCGCTACCGCCTGGGGAAGGTCGGCCGGTTCCGCATCAACCGCAAATTCGGCCAGGATATTCCCGAATCGGAGATGACGCTGAAGGCGGTCGATTTCTTGAATTCGGTCCGCTACATCCTCGAACTTCGCGCGGGCAACGGGCACATCGACGACATCGATCACCTGGGCAACCGCCGACTGCGCACCATCGATGAGTTGGCCGCGGACGAACTGCGTAAGGGCTTTCTCAAGCTGCGTCGCACCGTGCAAGAGCGCATGAGCATCCGCGAACAGGAAGACATGACGCCGCGCTCGCTCATCAATCCCAAGAGCATCTCGGCAGCGATCGAGTACTTCTTCGGCCGCGGCGAGTTGAGCCAGGTCGTCGATCAAACCAATCCGCTCGCCCAGCTGACGCACGAGCGTCGACTGTCGGCTCTCGGGCCTGGCGGTCTCAATCGCAAACGAGCCGGGTTCGAAGTGCGCGACGTCCATATCTCGCACTACGGCCGTATCTGTCCCATCGAGACGCCTGAAGGTACGAACATCGGCCTCATTTCGAGTCTGTCGATTTTCGCGGGCATCGACGAGTACGGATTCCTGGTGACGCCGTACCGCAAGGCGACCAAGAAGAAGATTCAGGAAGAAGTGACCTGGCTGCGTGCCGACGAGGAATCGCAGGCGTACCTGGCTCCCGCGGATACCCCGAACGACGGCTCGAAGGTCACGCAGGAACGCGTCACCGCTCGCTTTGGCGGCGACTTCCTCGTCGTCGAAAGCGACAAGGTGCAGTACCTCGACATCTCCCCCAAGCAAATGGTGGGCGTGTCGGCGGGGCTCATTCCGTTCCTCGAACATGACGACGCCAACCGCGCCCTCATGGGTTCCAACATGCAGCGGCAAGCCGTGCCGCTTCTGGTCACCGATCCGCCCATCGTCGGTACCGGCCTGGAAATCCAGGTTCCGAAGCACTCGGGCATGGTCGTCCGCGCCGAGCGCGACGGCTACGTTCTCTACTGCGACGCCGAGCGCCTGATCGTCGGCTCCGAGAAGATCAAGGATGCCGCCGAGGGGGCGTTGCTTCTGGAGCAAGCGCGGGCGCAGCCGTTCGTGCAAGAATACGCGCTGCGGAAGTTCGTCGGCCTGAACGAGCGGACCTGTCTGAATCAAAAGCCGATCGTCAAGGTCGGCGAGAAGGTGAAGAAGGCTCAGATTTTGGCAGACGGCGCCGCCACCAAGAACGGCGAGCTGGCGCTGGGTCGAAATGTGCTCGTCGCGTTCATGTCGTGGGACGGGTACAACTTCGAAGATGCGATCATCATCAACGAACGTCTCGTCAAGGAAGACACCTACACGTCAATTCACATCGAAGAGTTCGAGCTGGAAATCCGGGAGACGAAGCTCGGCAAGGAAGAGTTCACCCGTGACATCCCGAACGTGTCGCCCAAGGCTTTGGCGAACCTCGACGAGAACGGCATTGTCCGCGTCGGAACCTTCGTGGTGCCGGGCGACATTCTCGTGGGCAAGGTATCGCCCAAGTCCAAGAGCGAACTGACGCCGGAAGAGAAGCTGCTGCACGCCATCTTCGGCCGAGCCGGCGAGGATGTGAAGAACGACAGCCTCGACGTCCCCTCGGGCGTGGAAGGCATCGTCATTCAGGCGGAGAAGTTCAGCCGACGGGCGGCCATGACGGAAGACGAACGCAAGGCGATCGACAAGGAGCACAAGGAGATCGAGGGGAAGTTCAACAAGATGATCGCAGAGCAGTTCCGTCAGCTCGTCGCCGACCTTGGCACGGTGCTCGACAAGAAGGAGCTGAAGGCATTCACGGGCGAGAAGGACGACAAGGCCGCAGCGGAACTGGCGACCGGGTTCAAGATCGAGAACCTCGACATCCGCTCGGCGGATAAGGTCAAGGACGCCAAGGCGATCAACAAGAAGTACCAGGAACGTCTGACGTTCCTCATCGACGAGAAGGACCGTCGCCTCAACGCCCTCAAGCGCGGCGACGAACTCCCCAGCGGCGTGCAGCAGATGGTCAAGGTCTACGTGGCCACCAAGCGCGTCATCTCCGTCGGCGACAAGATGGCCGGCCGACACGGGAACAAGGGCGTTATCTCCAAGATCCTGCCCGAAGAGGACATGCCGTTCCTCGCCGACGGGACCGGCGTCGATATCCTCCTGAATCCGCTGGGCGTTCCTAGCCGTATGAACGTCGGTCAGATTCTCGAGACGCACCTGGGCTGGGCGGCTTCGAAGCTCGGCTTCAAGGCGGTCACCCCGGTGTTCGACGGCGCCACCGAAGAGGAAATTCGCGAATGCCTCAAGGAAGCCGGCATCAGCGAAACCGGCAAGAGCTACCTGTACGACGGCCGCACCGGCGAACGCTTCGAACAGGCGGTCACCGTCGGCTATCTCTACATGCTCAAACTGCATCACCTGGTCGACGACAAGGTGCACGCCCGGGCGACGGGGCCTTACTCGCTGATCACGCAACAGCCGTTGGGCGGCAAGGCGCGGTTCGGCGGCCAGCGCTTCGGCGAAATGGAAGTGTGGGCGCTAGAAGCGTACGGCGCCGCGTACGTGCTGCAGGAACTCTTAACCGTGAAGTCCGACGACGTGGAAGGCCGCACGAAGATCTACGAGTCGATGGTCAAGGGAGAGAACACGCTCGAGGCCGGCACGCCGGCGTCGTTCGACGTGCTCACGAATGAAATCCGCGGGTTGGCTCTCAACATGCAGCTCGAGAAGAAGCGGATTTGATCCTGCCCCATGAAACTCTCAAACGCCGCTCGTCGAAGACTTGGCAATATGGTTGACGACGCGGAAGAGTCCGAGGGGGACATGATTCGGCGAAGAGGGGGCGATGCTTCGAATGTGCGATTTGCCGGTCCATGGGCGATGTGCACGTTGGGAGAGACCGCTGAAGCTGCGGTAAGCGGCGACCGCGACGCCGCGAAGGCCGTCAACATTGTGAAGCAAGCTCGGCGACTGGGGGAAGAACACTAGGACCTGCAGCCATGAACGAAATTGCTCATCCTTCCGTTGGAACAATTGCGCAGCTCTTGCCGTCACAGAGCGCTCCGTACGTCGTTCATGATATTTTCGAGCGGATCGTCGATGGCTGTCGTAGCGAGGTGGCCTTCACCTTCGAACACGGTCATCTGCTGCTCCAGGCGGAGGAAGACACGGACAGCTTGCGGGCATCGTACTGCGAGTTGGATTTCGAGCCGGGTGCGGAATATCGGCCAGTGCATGCAACCTCGTTCCTGAAACGATTCGTGCATCAAGAGTTAGGGTGGACTTGGCGGGCAGTGAATCAGCAGGGATATTCGGATAGCGTTCTCCTGAGTTTCGGAGGAATCGAACCAGGCGTGTTGTTGCAAGCAGTGGCTTCATCGATCGAGTTGTATTCGGTCGAATCGCAATCGTAAGAATGGTGACGCGAGACCTTCGTGGAAGCGCGTCGGTGAACAGTTTGAACGATGTGAAGTTGGCCTCTAAAGTGAGGGCTTATTATGAGTGCAGGCGAATCCAGTTACGATCGTATTAACGACTACGGCGCGGTGCGTATCAGCCTCGCCAGTCCGCACGATATTCGCTCCTGGTCCTTCGGCGAAGTCAAGAAGCCGGAGACCATCAACTACCGCACCTACCGCCCCGAGAAGGACGGCCTGTTCTGCGAGCGCATCTTCGGCCCCGAAAAGGACTGGGAATGCGCCTGCGGCAAATATCGCGGCATGAAGTACAAGGGCATGATCTGCGACCGTTGCGGCGTCAAGGTCACGCATTCGCGCGTGCGTCGCAAACGCATGGGGCACATCGAACTGGCCGCCCCGGTCGTGCACATCTGGTTCTTCAAGGCCATGCCGAGCCGGCTTGGCACCCTGCTGGAGATGAAGACGACCAGTCTCGAAAAGATCATCTACTTCCAGGACTACGTCGTCACTAATCCCGGCGACAACGCGATCACCGGACTCAAGGAGCGCCAACTCCTCACCGAAGACGAGTACCGCACCGCCCGCGAAAAGTTCGGCGACGGCTTCGAAGCGATGATGGGGGCCGAGTCCGTCAAGAAACTGCTCGAGAAGCTCGATCTCGTCGCGCTCTCGAAGGAACTGCGCGACGCGCTGTTCGAACTGAACAAGAAGGAGAAGCCCTCCAAGCAGAAGCAGAAAGATCTCGTCAAACGGCTCAAGGTCGTCGAGGCGCTGCGCGACAGCGGTCTGGGCGGGCCCCACAATAAGCCCGAGTGGATGGTTCTCGAATGCATTCCGGTCATCCCGCCCGACCTGCGCCCGCTCGTGCTCCTGGATTCGGGCAACTTCGCGACCAGCGATCTCAACGATCTTTATCGCCGAATTATCAACCGCAACAATCGTCTCAAGAAGCTCGTCGATCTGAACGCGCCGGAAGTCATCATTCGCAACGAGAAGCGGATGTTGCAGCAATCGGTCGACGCCCTGTTCGATAACAACCGTTGCAAACGTCCGGTGCTCGGCTCCAGCAACCGCCCCCTCAAGTCGCTCACCGACATGATCAAGGGCAAGCAGGGCCGATTCCGCGAAAACCTGCTCGGCAAGCGCGTTGATTACTCCGCGCGCTCGGTCATCGTCGTCGGTCCGGAACTCAAGCTGCATCAGTGCGGACTTCCCAAGAAGATCGCCCTGGAGCTGTTCCAGCCGTTCATCATCCGCCGGCTCAAGGAATTGGGCCATGCCGACACGATCAAGTCGGCGAAGAAGATGCTGGAGCGCAAGGCCGACGAGGTTTGGGATATCCTCGAAGAGGTCATCCGCAACCATCCGGTACTGCTCAATCGCGCTCCGACGCTGCACCGCATGGGCATCCAGGCGTTCGAGCCGGTGCTCATCGAAGGCAACGCCATCCGCATCCATCCGCTGGTGTGCAAGGGCTTCAATGCCGACTTCGACGGCGATCAGATGGCGGTCCATCTGCCGTTGTCGATCGAGGCACAGGTCGAAGCGACCGTGCTGATGATGTCGACCAACAACATTTTCAGCCCGGCCAACGGCCATCCCATCATCACGCCCAGCCAAGACATCGTCATGGGCTGCTACTACCTCACCGCCGATCCGCTCACGCCGTTCACTTCGGCGTCCGGGCAGATCGACGAGATCGTCAAGGAATACAAGAAGAACTTGCCGATCAACATGCGCGGCGAAGGAATGCAGTTTTCCAGCACGGCGGAGGTGCATTTCGCGTTCGCCCAGAAGAAGATCGGCGTTCACGCTCGCATCGAAGTGCGGTTGCCGATCGAGAAGAAGGTCATCAGCGACGTCATGTATGATAAGGAAAAGTTCAAGGTCGAACCGATCGACCGCTCGCAAGGCAAGCTGCTGGTCAAGACGACTGTGGGCCGAGTGGTCTTTAACGACATCCTCAAGCCGTCGATGCCGTTCTACGATCTTGCTCTTTCGGGAAAGCATCTTAGTCGAATCATCGCGGATTGTTACCAGATCCTGGGCCGGCGCGAAACGATCGACTTGCTCGACCGCATGAAGGAGATCGGCTTCCGCGAATCGACGCGCAGCGGTCTGTCGTTCTCGACCGACGATCTCAAGACGCCCCCGGATAAGGATCTCATCATCCGCGAGGCGGAAAAGGACGTCGAGAAGATTCAGCGCCAGTACATGAAGGGCCTGATCACCGAGAAGGAACGCTACAACAAGGTCATCGACTTCTGGACCGACGCGCGCGACAAGATCACCAAGCAGATGATGGTCGACTTGAAGCACGACATTCGCGGCGGCGTGCCGTATCTGAATCCGATTTTCCTCATGGCGCACTCCGGCGCCCGCGGCGGCATCGAACAGATTCGGCAGCTCGCCGGCATGCGCGGCCTTATGGCCAAGCCGTCCGGGCAGATCATCGAGACGCCCATCAAGGCGAACTTCCGCGAAGGCCTCACCGTGCTCGAGTATTTCAGCTCGACGCACGGCGCCCGCAAGGGGTTGGCCGACACCGCGCTCAAGACCGCCGACTCCGGCTACTTGACGCGCAAGCTCGCCGACGTCGCCCAGAACGTCGTCATCACGCTCGAGGATTGCGAATCGAGCCAGGGCGTCACCAAGGCGGCGACCTACAAGGGCGAAGAAGTCGATCGTTCGCTCAGCGAGACCATCCGCGGCCGAGTCTGCCGGCACTCGATCTACGACCCCAACGGCGAAGTCATCATCGCCGAGAACGAGATGATCTCGTGGGAACAAGCCCGGCAGCTCGAGAAGCTGGGCATCGATAAGATCGTCGTCCGCAGCCCGCTCACCTGCCAGGCGCCCCTGGGCGTGTGTCAGCGCTGCTACGGCATGGATCTCGCCACCGGCGCCATGGTCGAAGAAGGCATGGCCGTGGGCATCATCGCCGCCCAGTCGATCGGCGAGCCCGGCACCCAGCTCACCATGCGTACGTTCCACATCGGCGGAACGGTCGGTCGCAAAGTCGAGGAGAGCGAGCACAAGTCCAAACGCGCCGGCACGATCAAGCTCATGCGCATCTCGGCCATCCACAACAGCGAAGGCAAGAGCGTCGCCCTTACCCGCAACGGTCAGATCCTCATCGTCGGAGCGAAGGACCGCATTCTCGAAGAGTACCCCGTCCCCAACGGCGCCGAGCTTTTCGTCAAGGAAGGCCAGCATGTGACGCCGCAACAAACGCTCGTGAAGTGGGATCCGCATAGCATCCCGATTTTCGCCAGCGAACCGGGCCGCGTCCGCTTCGAGGACGTCATCGAAGGCGAAACGCTCCGCAAAGAAAAGGAACAGGCCTCGGGAGCCGAGCGCTGGTTCATTCTCGAGCACAAGGGCGACTTGCATCCGCAGATCGTCATTGAGGACGAACGCGGCCAGGGCAAGGAAGTCTTCTACATTCCGGAGAAGGCCCACTTGAACGTCCGCGAAGGCGAAATGGTTCAGCCCGGCACGATGCTCGCCAAGACGCCGCGCGAAGTCGGCGGCAACCAGGACATCACCGGCGGTTTGCCGCGCGTCACCGAGATCTTCGAGGCGCGCAAGCCGCGCGATCCCGCCGTCATGGCGGAAATCGCCGGCCGCGTCCGTCTGGGCGAACGACGCAAGGGCAAGCGAACCATCATCGTCGAAGCGCTCGACGACAACGACAAGCCGACCGGGCACGAGGTCGAGCATCTGGCGCCTCCCGGCAAGCCGATTCGCGTGCACACCGGCGAATCGGTCCGCGAAGGCGATCCGCTCGTCGAAGGTCCGATGGTGCCGCACGACATCCTGCGCATCAGCGGCACCGAAGCCGTGCAGAACTACCTCGTCCGCGAAGTGCAGAGCGTCTACCGCAACCAGCGCGTCGATATCGACGACAAGCACATCGAGATCATCATCTCGCAGATGCTTCGCAAGGTGAAGGTCGAAGTCATGGGCGACACCGGTCTTTTGCCCGGCTCGGTCATCGATAAATTCGGCTTCCGCGAAGTCAACGAACGGCTGCGGGAATGCGTCAAGATCAAGGACGCGGGCGACTCGAAGTTCGAAGTGGACAAGATCGTCTCGAAAGAGATGTTCGAGGAAACGCGTGCCACATTGGAGGCGGCGGGCAAGAAGCTGCCGACGTTCGTGGCGCCGACGCCGGCGACGTGCAGCACGCAGCTCCTGGGCATCACCAAGGCGGCAGTGCAGTCGGACAGCTTCATCTCGGCGGCGAGCTTCCAGGAGACGACGAAGGTTCTCACGGAAGCGGCGCTCGCGGGCAAGATCGATTACCTGGTGGGCCTGAAGGAGAACGTCATCCTGGGCCACTTGATCCCGGCCGGCACGGGCTTCCACCTGCATCAGGAGGCGGAGGTCCGCATCCATCCGGCAGCGCTCGACGCCACCCGCGGCGTCGACGCCCCGCGCGTCGTCGAATCGGCGTCGTAAGCGGATTGAGTAAGTGAAATGAACGCGGCCAGGAAGCATCCTGGCCGCGTTTTTGTTTGGATTTGACAGAGAGACGATTACACTCAACGAATCCTCCCGCGGAATTGAGGCGGTCAGATGAGTTTGAGCATATACCCGGTCTTTGAATCGAAACTGACTGGCATCGAGTTCGACGCGCTCGGAGAGATTCTTGCGGCTAACTTCGAGATGCTCGACAAAATTGCGGATTCCGCCAATCTGGTCCGGTTTACCGCGTTCGGGGACAACCGACCGATTCCCGACGATTTCGTTGGCGACCCGGATGAGTTGGCGGAGTCCATGGGCGAATGGACAGAATGGTTCGACCCGGAAGCGGGAAAGGCCGCCTTTCTGTCTCTTGCCTACTATATCAAGGTGACTCCGAAGGCGGCCAAGCTACTGACCGAGCCGACCGGAGTTGTGCTTGAATTGGAAGAAATGACACGAGTGCTTGACGTAGCAGTTTCGGAGAATGTCCGGTTCCGACTCCAAATGAGTTAAATGACTTACACGCTTGTTACAGCGCCTACTCTCTCGCCTGAAACATCTCCGCGAGTTGCTTCGCCTTGGCTCCGCATCCATCCGGAAGCGCTTGACGCCACCCGCGGGGTCGACGCCCCGCGCGTCGTCGAATCGGCGTCGTAAGCGGATGGGAATAAAATGAGGTGCGGCCCGGAGAAGATCCGGGCCGCGTTTTTGTTTTAGAAAAGCCGCTCTGGCGGACGAAATGAGAGCAAGACGTTCCAGGACACTGCCGTCAAGATGTAGTCGATCAGACTTTCGAGTCGATACAGATCAGTGATGGCCTTGAGCTGCGCTTTGGTAGCAGCGTCGGGCTCGCCGAATCTGCGTCGGCCCTGAATGAGCAGGACTCGATGAAGCGTCTCGATTTGGACCTCTCGCTCGAGTGCGACGAATTCATCGTACGCCGTGATTTCCGCGTCTTCCATAATTTGCATCCTTTTGCGGAAGATTGGTGAACGTTTTTCATGCCGGTCTCAAGGAGTTGCGAGCATTTCCTTCCATGAATTGCACTTCAACACCGCGACTGCCAAACGCTCCAGATGGTCGAGATCGGTGATTGCCTCTAATTCCGCTTCGATCGCGGCGTCGGCTTCACCGAACTGCTCTTTTGCTAGACGGAGCAAGAGCCTGTGGCTGCGCCGGAGCTCGGCCTGTCGCTCCAGTTCGAGGTCTTCATCGTAGGCTGTGAGTTCTTCTTGCATGCGTTCAACTCCCTCATAAATCGCTTTAAGGTCTGATTTTCTCACACGTAGCTGCGTCAGAATAATTGTTGCGGTCCGGAGCCGAGCGGCCTGGGCTTCGTCGGCTTCGTGATGGAGCCGTCGTTCGATCTCGCGGACGACTTCGCGCAGTGCCGCGGGGATCGGCGTGCCTGCCGGTAGCTCGCACAACGTCGCCAGCGGCAACGCTGCCAAGCCGCTTCGCAGGTAGCTTTCAACCGGTTCCTGCCAGAGGCGGATGACCCGATAGCCGAATTCTACTCGACATTCGTCCCGGCCATAAGTCAACTTTCCGCTCAGGTTCGTGGCATCGGCTTTCTTCCGCAACAACACCACGACGGACAGCGCGGGCACGCCGTGGCGAACGTTGAGTGCCGCGTTGTACATGTGCAATCGTTCCGCCAACCGCGTGTCGGGGCCCGATTGAAAGTTCAGATCGACAATTTCTTGGAGCGGTTCGCCGAAGCCCAAGGCAACGTCGGTCGCTGCAGAGATCGTGGATAGATCGACGTTCATCGGCGTCACCGGTTCGCCGACCGGCAGTCCGAAGACTGCGGCGAAGTCGCCGGGATGCGAGGCGACGATGTCTTTCAAGACGGCGTCGTAACGGAGCGGCATGTTAGAGCGCCTGCTCTTTCGCCCGAAACATCTCCGCGAGTTGTTTTGCCTTGAGTTGATACGCCTCCGCGTCCTTCCACGCCAGGCGCGGCGTCAGCAGCTGCGTCGGCACGTCGGGACACGATTGCGGAACGAGCACGCCGAAGATCGGATCGAGCGTGAAGCCCACGCTCTCCAGTTCGCCTGCCATCGCGGCCTGCACCATGCGGCGGGTGAGGGCGAGCGGCATGCGTTTGCCGACGCCTGGGCCGCCGCCGGTCCAGCCGGTGTTGACGAGCCAGACGGGGACGCGGTGCTTCTCCAGACGCTCGCGCAGCATCTGGGCGTAACGCTTGGGCGGCAGCGTCAAGAACGGCGACGCGTAACAGGTGCTGAACGTCGCGCTCGGCTCCGTGACGCCTGCTTCCGTACCGGCGACCTTCGCGGTGTAGCCCAACAAGAAATGCACGAGGGCTTGATCGGGCGTCAGTTTGCTGATGGGCGGCAGCACGCCGAATGCGTCGCAGGTCAGGAACAGGATCGTCTGCGGATGCCCGCCGCACGAGGTCGGCTCGATGCCGGGGATGAACTCCAGCGGATACGCAGCCCGGGTGTTTTCGGTGAGCCGATCGCTGGCGAAATCGATGCGGCGCGTGACCGGGTCCATGTCGACGTTTTCGAGGATGCTGCCGAAGCGAATCGCCTGCCAAATCTGCGGCTCCCCCTCGGGCGACAGGCGGATGCACTTGGCGTAACAGCCCCCTTCGAAGTTGAAGATGCCGCGGTCGGACCAGCCGTGCTCGTCGTCGCCGATGAGCTTGCGCATGGGGTCGGCGGAGAGCGTCGTTTTGCCGGTGCCGGAGAGGCCGAAGAGGAGCGCGGTATCCCCCGCGGGGCCGACGTTGGCGGAGCAGTGCATCGGAAAGACGTCCTGCTGAGGCATCCGATAATTCAGATAGCTGAAGATCGCCTTCTTGATCTCGCCGGCGTACTGCGTCCCCGCAATGACGATGGCGCCGGCATCGACGTCGAGGATGACGGCGACGTCCGTGCGTAGGCCGAACTTCTGGGCATCGAGCTTGAGTTCGGGAGCGTGATAGACTGTGACTTGCGCCGGAGCGGATTCGCCGGGAGCGTAACGGCGAAAGAGAAGCTGCGCGAACAGCGTGGCCCAGGCCTTGTCGGAGATCACGCGCAGGGGCACCCGCTGGGCGGGATCGGCGCAGACATAACCGTCGTGGACGAAGAGCTGCGGCCGGGCTTGCAGGTAGTCGCGAACGATGTCCAGGATCTCGGCGAAGACGGCGGGCTCCATCGGCGCATTGACCGGCCCGAACCAGACTTGATCCTGCGAGGGCGTTTGGCGAACGACGTACTTATCCTTGGGCGACCTGCCGGTGAGGGCGCCGGTGAAGGCGACGAGGGCGCCGTTGTCTGCAAGCTGGGCTTCGCGGTTTTGCAGGGCGAACTCGACGGCTCGCGCGGGGGGGAGTTGAGCGTAAACGGCACCAGCGGGCTGCAGCCCTTGAGGTCGCAAATCGAGCATGAAAACGGTCCTTGCGGGTGGGGAACGAAACATGGAGAGAGATGCGGGGGAAGGGAAAACGATCGTTTCGCCTCCAGTTCATAGTGTAAAAGAAACGCTCCGTTCGTGACAGTTGAAATGTGAACAGCCCATGCACACCTGGCCTCTCGCGATCCTCCTCCTGGCGTACCTCGTCGGCGCCGTGCCGTTCGGATACCTGGTCGCGCGGGCCAAGGGGATCGATATCTTCGCCCACGGCAGCGGCAACATTGGCGCCACCAATGTCGGCCGAATCCTGGGCCGACCCTACGGGATTCTCGTCTTCGTGCTCGACGCCCTCAAGGGCGCCGGGCCCGTGGCATTTGCACTCGCCGCGAAATCCTGGCTCGAACTCGGCGATTCCTTCTGGGCGCACGGCTGGCTCGAAGTCCTCGCCGGACTGTCGGCGTTTCTAGGGCATTGCTTTCCGATCTACCTCGGTTTCCGCGGCGGCAAAGGCGTGGCGACTGGCGCCGGCGTCGTGGCAGTGCTGCTGCCGCTCCCCGCGCTCGCCGCGCTGCTCGCCTGGCTCGTGACTGTGGCGAGCACACGCTACGTCTCGCTGGCCTCGTCGATCGCGCCACTGGTAATGACCGGCGTGTACGTGATGCAAAACGGCTGGTCCTGGGACGACCCGCGGCTTCTCTTCTGCCTGCTCGCAGGCGGCCTAATCGTTTGGCGACATCGTTCGAACCTGGGCCGCGTCCTCCGCGGCGAT
Source organism: Gemmatales bacterium (assembly GCA_038217425.1). Lineage (GTDB taxonomy): Bacteria > Planctomycetota > Planctomycetia > Gemmatales > Gemmataceae > JAIEPT01. The sequence goes on along the minus strand of JBBQPM010000033.1, from coordinate 4,243 downwards.
GAACGGCAAATTCGGGAGATCTACTTGATGCAAAGTTTGACACGCACGATGCATGTTTTGGCGCTGGGCCTCTGGTTCGGCATGTCGATCTTCTTTACTTTCGTGGTGACGCTTAGCCTGTTCGCGAGTTTCAAGCAGGCGTCCGAAGAATTGCCGAACTGGTTCCCGCGCGGGAAGATCTTCGAACACAAGGACGGGAATGTGGACGGCCCGAAAGAGCAAGGTTCTAGGGCGGCCGGACACGCCGTAGGTCCGCTGTTCGACACATACTTCCCGCTCAGCGGCGCCGCGGGTTTGGTGGCGTTGCTCACGTCGCTGGGGTGGGCGAAGCTCGGCGGCAAGCACAAGACGCGTTTTGCGATTCTCGCTTTGGCGCTAACGGGCGTGCTCGTCGGTTGGCCGATAGAGCGCAAGGTACATGATTTGCGCGTTAAGCGGAGCGCAAGGATCGATGCACATCTAACGAGGATCGCGTTCCCGCCGGAAACTCGAAAATGTGGGTCGGAGGACGAGTTCGTCGAGACGGCCAAGAAGTTCGCCGACTGGCATCTGGCGAGCCTGTTCCTGAACCTCGCCGTGTGCGCCTTGGTGACGCTCGGCATGGGCCTGGCGGGACATCTGCCGACAACCGAGCCGCGCCCGTCAGGAAGCGAAAATTCTCAAGGTGACGCGGGATCTTGATCCGCTTCCTGACGGGCGCGGCTCGGTAATTACTTCTTCACCGGCAACTCGCGCACGAACAAGTTCATAAACTCGATCGGTTCGCCGTGATGCTGCAAGCCGATCGGGCCTTTTTCGCGGATGCCCGGAAGATGCGCATTCTCGATCACCTGCTGGCCGTTGAGCTTCACGCTCAGTCGGTCGCCGCGGAGCGTGATGACGAAGCGGTTCCACTCGCCGACCTTCTTGTCCGCACGCATCTTGGGCGTCACGCCGGCGCGGACTTCGGGCGAAGCGGACTTGTCGGTGCGATATGGCGTGACTTCGCCGGAACCGACCGGGTAGCAGCAGATGTTGATCTGCGACTTGAGATCGCCGCGCAGGTAGATGCCGCTGTTGCCGCCGTCGAGGACTTCGACCAGTTCCTTGGTGTCCTCACCGGTGGGTAGGACGACAGGGTGTTTTTTCTTGGTGGCATGCTTGGGATCGAAACGCCAGTCGACGACCAACTCGACGTCGCCGAACTCCCGGGTCGTCCACAGATGCTTGTCTTCCGCGGCCGATTTGCCGTCGTACTTGATGCGGCCGCCGACCGTGGTCCAGTGCGTCTCGTGTCCCTTGTCCCATTTCCAGCCGGTGAAATCCAGGCCCGTGAACGTCGAAACCAGGCCGTTGTCAACGTCGGCGATATCTTTGGGCGAAAGCTGAGTCGAGGGCAGTTCCTTGATCTTCACGTTCTTGAACCAGCACTCCGCCCCTTCGGATTCAAAGGCGAGGTAGCCCTTGCGCGGGTTGCATTCGGTGACGCCTGAGACGAGTTTGCCATTGACTTCGAGCTTGATGGCCCCGTCCTTCGCGGTGACCTTGTAATGATTCCAGTCGCCGACTTTGCAGAGGTTCTCGCTGGGCAGGCAGCGTTTCCACCCTTTGGGATGGGCACGGTCGGGAGTGCAGTCGGCGCCGTGAATGCTGAAGATGTCGCCGTGGCTGGTGTAAGTGTCTTTGACGTTGAGATTGACGAGCACCTGAACTTCGATGCCGCGGGTGTAGGGGGTGCCGACGGCGGGGATCGGGTCGGCCCAGACGAAGAAGCCGGAGTTGCCGACCTTCTCCTTGTTTTGGTGCATCCAGTCGAACTCGCAGACGAAGTTCTGATACTGGGCCTGGGTGCGGAGGAAGCCGGTCGGCTCGCCGGTGGTGATGAGCATGCCGTCCTTCCAGTAGAAGGTGCCGGGGTGGCAATTGACGTTGACCCAGCCGTCGAGATTTTTGCCGTTGAACATCGGGCGGAAGCCGTCGGCATTCTGGGCCGACGCCGGCACAGCCAGGAGCAGGAGGAGGAGAGTCGAGCGCACAAACATCAGTGTGGCCTTTCGAAGAAGGGGAGTGCGGATGCGGAGCATTATACAATAGTCGCAGCGAATCTACAGTCTTCGAGGCATTCATGAATAAAGCGGTGCTCTGGAACGTGATCCTCAACACCGCGGGAACCGTGACCAACATCCTGGCCGGGTTCTTCGTCCTCCCCTTCCTCATCCGCAACCTGGGAGCCGAGCGCTACGGACTCTGGATCCTGATCGCCTCGATGACGAGCTACTTTTCGGTGCTCGACTTCGGCATCTCCGCCTCGATCGGCCAAAAGATCGCTCGCTGTCGGGCAACGGACGACGTCGACGGCATCAATCGCGTGCTGTCGACGGCCTGGTTCATCCTCTGGGGCGTCTTCCTGCTTGTCTGCCTGGCGACCTTCGCCGTCGGCATCGCGTTCTTCCACGTCTTCGAAGTCCCCGCCGATCAGGTCGCGGACGTCCGACTGGCCCTGTATCTGGTCGGCCTGCAACTCGCCTTCTCGTTTCCCGCCTGGGTGTTCGGCGGGCTGCTCTGGGGCTACGAACGCTTCGATCTGCAGAACTACGTCGATATCCCGTGCGTCGTCCTTCGTACGGCACTCACCTTTCTGCTGGTCGACCGATCGGCGACGCTGAGCCTGCTCGGCGCCATCGTGCTGGGCGTCGCGATATTGAGCTTTCTTCTTAAGGCGATCGTCTGCTACGCGGTGCAACCGAACCTGCGCCTCCGGCGCGACCTGGCGGGTCGCGAAACCGCCCGCGAGCTGTTCGCGTTCGGCATCTGGTACTTTATCCTGAACTTCGCGCGCAATTTGACGCCGCAGATCGGCATCATGGTCATCGGCAACCGCCTCAGCGCCCGCGAAGTGACGCCGTACAACGTCGCCAAGCAGATGACGATCTACACGAACACGTTCATGGTGACCGGCACGCAGGTCCTGGCGCCGCAAGCGACCAAGCTGCACGCCCAGGACGACCGCGTTCGGCAACGGCAGTTATTTCTCGACGGCGGTCGATTCTCGCTGGCGTTCGCGCTGTTCTTCGTGGGAGCGTTTCTGTTCCTGGGCAAACCGCTCATCGGGCTGTGGACGCCGGGACTTCAGGACGAGGCAGCGGGCTACCTGATGCTTCTGATCCTGGGCGAGCTGCTGCCGATGTCGCAATGGATCACGTACAGCACCATCGTCGGCATGGGGAAGCATCAACTGCTCGCCGGGTACGCGCTGCTGGAACTCGCCGCGGTCTTCGCGTTCGCGTTTCTTCTGGCGCCGACGTATGGCGTGTGGGGCGTCTGCTGGGCGGTCGCGATCCCCGGCACGCTCGTGCGCGGGCTGTGCCAGTGGCTCTTCGGCTGTCGACTGATCGAGGTCTCGCCCGGACATTACGCGCTGCGCGTCTTCGCTCCGATCATCCTCTTCGCGGCAACTCCGTTTCTGGTGCTCGCGGGGTTGGTGCAGTGGCACGTCCCCGCGACCTGGGTGGAGCTGTTCGCGTTCGGCGGCGCGTATGCGGCCGTGTACGCAGGCGTCGTGGGCGGCCTGCTCTGGTTTCCGAGCCGGAAGCGTTAGCGACGAACTTCGCAATAACGTCGCTGACGCGTCCGGCTCGGAAAGAAATCGGGAATGTCACACGATCGTCCGCGCGATGTCGCGCACCCACGCGCGATCCAATCGGGCGGGCAAGAGTTGGCGCACGTTGTCCGCGGCCGCGGCGAGGCCGACCTTCACCGCCTCGGTCACGTCCATCCCCGCCGCCAGGCCGTATGCGATACCGGCCGCAAGGCAGTCGCCGCAACCGATCGGATTCACCACCGACATCTTGGGCGGCGTGAGCGTTCGGCGACCGTCAAGCGTGAGCAGCCTCACCTCGCGCGGGCCGTTCGTCACCAACACATTTTGGGCGCCGAGCCGCTGGAGTTCGACCATGCCGGCCCAGACGTCGGCTTGAACGCGCTGCTTCATGCCAAGCGTCGTGGCCAACTCCTCGCGGTTGGGTTTGACCAGTATCGGCTTCAGCGGCAACAGCGCCGCGAGTTCGGGGCCGCGCTGGTCGACTAGCACCTTTCCCGGATAATCCGCCAACAGATCGCGGAAGAACGTCGGCTCCACGCCGCCCGGCACCGACCCCGTGAGGACGATGAACTCCGCCCGCCCCGCTAACGCAATGAAATACCTACGAACATCGTCTAGCTCCGTCGGCGTCATCGGTCGGGAGTTTTCCACCAGTTCCGTCGT
>JBBQPM010000032.1:0-48294 GCA_038217425.1 Gemmatales bacterium | reverse complement strand
TTTTCAACCCTCCCTGTTCCACTCTTTCCCTAGTTTCGGGTTTCGCTATCTACTCTTATTTTTTTACTTTTCGGGTTGCGGCGTAAGGTAAGGTACCGGTTTCGTCGCGTCAGCCGCTCGCCATTCTATTCGGACGAACTTCACGTACCGGGGGACTAACGTCCCCCGCCCGCCATTCTATTCGGCAATCAGAATGCTCACGGGCAACTTCGCCAACACGCGCTCCAGACCGAGCGGCTCCGCGCCGCACGTTTCATTCGTGAACGCATCGCGCCAGCGTCCGCCCAGCGTCCCGAGCGGCAGCGACGTGCCTTGCAAATATTGGGCCGAGAACGGCGATTCCGTCACGCCGACCAGAAGCCGCGGTACCACCGCGACTACCGCCCGGCCCTCGTGCACTCGGGCGAAACTGAGCACGTGATCGCGCATCGGCCCCGTCGCTTCTAACGGAACATAATCGCCCTGCGCGAAAAGCTCAGCGTGCTCGCGCCGGACCGCCAGCCCACGTTGCGTCACGAACAGCTTGATGCGCCCGTCCGCCCGGCTTTCGACCAACTCCGCGACGGATGGCATCGATTCCAGAGAGCGTTGCCGTAGCTCGTAGTCGACGGGGCGGCGATTGTCGGGATCGACGAGGCTGAGATCCCAGAGTTCCGTTCCCTGGTAGAAATCGGGGACGCCCGGCGCGGCGATCTTGAGCACCGTCTGCGCCAGGGAATTGACCATGCCGAAATCGCGCACGCGTTCATGAAACGCCTGGAAGTCCTCGAGAAACTCCCGGCTCTGCGCGGGGTCGAGGATCTTGGCGAGGAACTGCGCCGCCGCGTCGTCGTACGGCTGATTCGGATTGATCCAGCTCGTGTGGACCTTGGCCTCGTGCAGCGCCTTGACGAGGTACGCCTGCATCCGCGCGACGAAGGTCTCGTCCCCGGCGCCGGGCCAGGCGCCGACGAGCGTTTGGTAGATGAACCATTCCTCGTTCTTGTCGGGAGCGTACTGATCTTCGAGTTGCGTGCGATGCAGGGAATTGAGTTCGCTCCAGCGACTGACGCGCGTCTGCCATTCGTCCGGCATCTCGGAGAGGACGTTGATGCGCGCCCGCGTGTCTTCGCCGCGCTTGGTGTCGTGCGTCGCGGTGGCGGAAAGGGCGCTGGGGAACGTTTTCAGGCGCATCTTCATGGCTTCGTGAAACTCGGGCGGAGTTACGCCGAAGCGGTCGGGGTCGGCGCCGACTTCGTTGAGCGAGATCAGGCGGTTGAAGATGTACGACGCGGTGTCCTCGGCTCCCTTGGCCATTACGGGGGCGGTCACTTGCTGGAATTTGCCGACGAAGCGGCGCTGCTCTTCCGCGTAGTCCGCTTCGATGGGCCCGACGCCCGGCGATCGAAGCAGCAGCGTGTCCCGGAGGAAGTGGAAGATCGACGTGCTCATCGCGGGATTGCGCAGCGTCGCACGGCGCACGGCGCGGAGCACGTGCCGACGGTCCGCCTCCGCGACCTCGCCGGCGATGTACGAACGGTAAACCGGGAAGCAGGCGATGATCTCGCGCAGCGCCACGCGCAGGCCGTTGCGCGTGAAGTCGCGCGAGCTGCGGTGCCGTTGCGACAAACGGTCGAGCTGGTGCGTGAGCATCTGCATTTCGCCGGCGAGGGCGATTTGCAGGATTAAGATCTTCTTCTGGTAGGTGAGTTCCGCAAACGTGGTTTCGTCGCCGATCCAGGCGGCGTAGATCCTGGAGAACGCCGCTCGATTGGCGCCGGCGACGAACAGCTCGTTCACCAGGTTGAGGAACTCATAACCGCTGGTCCCGGCGGTGGGCCAATCGGGAGGGAGGACCTCGTCGGCGGCGAGGATCTTCTCGACAAGGACGTACAGATTGCCCCCCACGGCTTCTTGCAGTCGCTTGAGGTACTCGCGCGGATCGAAGAGACCGTCGGGGTGGTCGATGCGGACGCCCCGGACGATGCCGTCGCGAAGGAGGCGGAGGATGAGCTCGTGGGTGGCAGCGAAGACGTCGGGGCGTTCCATACTGAGGGCGGCGAGTTCGTTGACGTCGAAGAATCGGCGGTAGTTGATCTCCTCCGCCGCCACCCGCCAAAACGCCAACCGGTACGCCTGATCGTCGAGTAACCCCTCCATCAGATTGAAGCTCCCCGCGTCCCCGGCCACGCCGTTAAAACGCGTGACGTTCTCCGCGAGAAAGTCGCGCACGCCGGCGTGGTCCTGCGTCAAGGTCGCCAGGCGCCGTTTGATGACTTCCTTCTCTCGCTGCCGTTCGGCGATCAGCGCGGGATCGGTCTCGCTCCGCAGCGGCAGATGTTTCACCGCCGTCAAGATACTCTGGTACTCGTCGAGCGCCGGGTCGTTGAGCAAGCGCGTCTCGAGTTCCGCGAGGCGGTGATTCAGAATCAATCCGTACGATCTCGGCGCCACGGGGAAGCGGTGATCGAAGTAGCGGATGTGGAAGGCGCCGGCGTCGAACGTGAGGGTCAGTTGCTGCGCCTCGAGCACCTTGGCGTACGGCTCGCCGAGCACGGGGATGAGGATTCGGCCCAGCAGTTCGGTGCGGGTGGCAGCGGTCCAGGCGATGTCGAAGTATGCCGAGTAGGGGGACGCTGGGCCGTTCTCGAGGATGTCGTTCCACCAGACGTTTTCGTTGCCGACGACGGCCATGTGATTGGGGACGATGTCCAGGAGGATGCCCATGCCGCGCTCGGCGAGCGCGCCGGCCCAGGCGTTGAAGTCGTCCTCGCTGCCGATCTCGGGGTTGAGCTGGCGATGGTCGGTGATGTCGTAGCCGTGCGTGCTGCCGGGCCGGGCCTTGAGAAACGGGGACGCGTAGGCGTCGGAGATCCCCAGGTCGTGCAGGTAGGGAACGAGCGCCGCGGCAGCGCGGAAGGTGAAGCCGTGGTGGAACTGCAGACGATACGTGGCCCGCGGGACGAATGGGGTCATGGTCGATCTCCTTGAAATCGATTCCGGACGGTCAAGACGAGCCGGGTCGCTGGACAGATTGGCAATGCAAACGTCAAGCCAGCCCGCGGTCGATCGCCAGTTCGGCAGCGTGCGGCTTGAGGGCGTCGATCAGGAACTGGATGTGCTCGGCCAGATCGACGCCGAAGTCCTCGGCGCCGCGGACGATGTCGTCGCGATTGACGTTGCGGGCGAAGCCTGCCGACTTCATTTTCTTTTTGACGCTCGAGGCGGTCATATCGAGCACGCCGCCGGGCCGAACCAGGGCGGCCGCGGTGATGAGACCGGTGAGTTCGTCGCAGGCGTAGAGCGCCTTGTCCAGGAGATGGACGCGCGGGAAATCGGGCAGGTAGTCGGCATGCGAGCAGATCGCGTAGACGATCTCTTCCGAGACGCCCCGGCTGCGCAGGATCTCGGCGCCCTTGAGCGGATGGTCGGGCGGGTTGGGCCAGCGTTCGTAATCGAAGTCGTGCAGCAGACCGACGACGCCCCAGGTTTCTTCCGGCTGGTCGAGCTTGCGGGCGTAGGCGCGCATGCCGGCTTCGACGCCGAGCATATGGCGCACGAGGCCTTCGTCCTTGACGTACTCGCGCAGCAGCGTCAGGGCGTCGTCTCGGGTCATGGTGGCCCCCTTCGCGGAAATTGGGTAGACTATTGAACAAAGCACGCCAACCCCATTCTAGGAGAAGCCCCGATGACCACGCCGGAAAAACGCCTCGAGGAACTGAAGATCACCCTCCCCGCCGCCCCCAAGCCGCTCGCCAAGTACAAGCCGACGGTGCAGGTAGGCAATATGCTTTACGTCTCCGGGCACGGCCCCGCGCGCCCCGCCGACGGCAAGCCGATCCTGGGACGGGTGGGCGACAATCTTTCGCTGGAGCAAGGCAAAGAAGCCGCCCGGCTCGTCGGCATCAATATCCTCGCCACCGTGCGCAATGCGCTGGGTTCGCTCGACAAGGTCAAACGGCTCGTCAAGACGCTCGGCATGGTCAACGCCGCCCCCAATTTCCTCGAACATCCGCAGGTCATCAACGGCTTCTCGGAACTGATAGCCGACATCTTCGGCGACGACGTCGGCGTCGGCGCCCGCAGCGCCGTCGGCATGGGCTCGCTCCCCGGCGATATCCCGGTCGAGGTCGAATGCATCTTCGAGGTGTAGATGAATCCAAAGAAAGCCCAGGGATGGCTATCCCTGGGAATTTGTCCCTGGGCTTTCGCAATCGCTCTGGCATTCGCCGGCGCGCTGGCGGCTGAGGAGCCGCCACGGGTCCATGTCGACTGGGCCGAAGCGTGTGAAGAAGCCCGCAAGACTCAGCGTCTGATCTTCGTCGTCCTGCGCTGCAAACACTGACGGGACGAAAAAGGATTTGACGAGCAGGTTGCTCGTTGGGTGGGACAACGTCCCGAAGAGCTCCGCGACGTTATCTGCGTGCGGCTGGGCAACCTGCGCGGACTCGATCTGCGCATCTTCGATTTCGATCACGATCTTTCCTGGCAAGCCCTCTTCGTGACCGCGCGCGGTCAGGTGCTTGGGCGCTTCGGCGGCCGCGACGCCAAGACTCCCGCGAAGTACCATTCGCTGCCGGCCCTCAAATACGCGCTGCAAGACGCCAAGCGCCGCTTCGACGCCGGCGACCTGCCGCCGGTCCCCGCGGGCAACCCCGATCGTCCCGAAGAATATCCCGCCAGTCGCAAGCTGCCGGAGAATTCATGCTTTCATTGCCATCACGTGCCGGAGTTTCGCCGCGCCGCCCAGCGCTCGGCGGGAACCTGGCACAAAGATTTGGCCTGGGTCTATCCCGAGCCCGGCAACATCGGCCTGGAACTCGATCTCGAGCAGAGCAATCGCCTCCTCTCCGGACGCGGCGAACTGCGTGCCGGCGACGTCCTGCGCCGCATCGGCGCGACGCCGATCGCGTCGTCCGCCGACGTGCAGAACGCCTTGCACCGCGCCCCGCTGCAGGGCGTCCTCGAATTGATCTACGAGCGAGACGGCAAGATGAAGCAGACCCGGCTCGAACTCGCTGCCGGCTGGAAAGCGACCGACCTCACCTGGCGCTGGTCGCTCAAGCACCTGGCGCCGGCGCCGCAGGTCCATGGCTACGACCTGACGGCCGCGGAGAAGGCGAAGCTGGGATTGCCGCCGCGGGCGCTGGCGTTCTATCAGGGAAACTTCATGACCAAGACCGCCCGCCAAGCGGGCCTGCAGATCGGCGACGTCATCCTCGGCATCGACGCGCATCAACTGGAGATGACGGTCGAGGAGTTCGACCTGTTCGTGCGCATCAACTACGCGCCGGGCGCCGAGGTCGCGTACCGGATCCGTCGCGGCGATCAGCCACTCAAGATCGCACTGAAGTTGGGCGAGTGAGGTTCTTGCGAATTATCGAACGCCGCGTTAGGATGCATTGCTGACCCGTCGCATTTGGGGAGATCCGAGAGATGCTGCCGACCCTTCAACAACTTGGAATCGATACGCTGAGTCCAGCGGATCGTTTTGCCCTGGCCCAGGCGCTGTGGGACAGCGTCCACGAATCGCTTGAGGCAACGCCGATCGCCCCCGAAGTTCGCGCCGAAATGGAACGACGGGCAGCGCTAGCCGACGCAGATCCGTCGCGCTGCGTCCCCTGGCAGACGGTTCGAGAGGCGGCTCGAGCGCGGTGGCATCAAGAATCTGGCCCCGACGAAATGTGCGACATCGAAAAGCCCAACGGGTGAGGTACTCCGAACCCTTGGGATGAACCCATGCGACGGCCGGATCCCAAGGGTTCGGAGTACCTCACCCGTTGGGCTTGGTTTACTGATGACATTGTGAAAATCGGGCGCCTTGCGTATACTAACGTGGCCCCCCCGAGGAGGATGACGTGCGGCGTTTGCGTCTGAAACTGGTTGCCCTGACGAGTCTGGTCGCGTATTTGCTCGCAAATACCAGCGCCGGCGTCGCCATGGAATCGTGGATGCGGACGTTGGCAACGAAGCCGGCCCAGACGACTTGCGAACATTGCCAGCAGTGCCACGACGAAGAAGAGCCCCAACCCGCGGGCGACGCACCATGCCCGTGCTGCCCGGAGCAAAAGCCCGGCTGTCCCTGTCCCGGCGGATGCGTGCTGTGCAGCGTCGCCAAGGCGCCCTGCTTCACGCCGTTCGCCCTGCCGATCGAAACCTCTCCCTCGTGCGATGAGTGCCTCGGCGAAGTCGCGACCCTGCTCGTTTCTCCCTTTCTCAGCGGCCTGATCAGGCCTCCGCGCGCGTAGCCGGTTTTCGTGGGGCACGTTTTTAACGTGCCGCGTGCGAAAACTGGCACGATACAATCGTGCCCCACGTTCTGTCCGCCCTTGTCATCAAACTACTTTCCGAAGATTTTGCGCGCAGCCTGCGCGTTCTCGTGAGGTTCCCCATGAACGTGCAAGCCACGCCTCGAACTTCGTTCGCTCGTACGCTCCTTGCCGCGCTGCCCACGGCGCTCGTGCTCGGCTTCCTCGTCGGCGTCGCTGTCCTCGGGCATTTCACCGACTGGAGTCCCGCGAAGGTCGGCGCCTTTTTCAAGAAGACCGCAAACGCCGAGCCCGAGGACTGGTGCAAGAAACACAGCGTGCCCGAATCGATCTGCGTCGAATGCCGGCCCGAACTGGCGCCTCGCACCCCGACGACGTGGTGCAAGACGCATGGCGTACATTACTGTCCGCTGGAGACGCTCGCCGCGGCGCAGCTCACGCCCGCGGACCGCAAGAAAATTACCCAAGATGATCTACTTGCGTGGAAGGCCGCCGCGGACGCTGCCCTGGCGCTGAAGCCGCGCACGGAGAACGACAAGAACTGCAAGCTGCATCTGCGCCGCATTCAACTGGCGTCGGAAGCGGTCATGAGCAAGATGGGCCTGGACGGCGAACCCGCCGAGCGTGGCTCCGTCGAAGAAACCATCGCGGTCAGCGGCGAGATCGGCTACGAACAGCCGAAGGTCACGCCCGCCTCATCCCCCGTCGCCGGTCGCGTCTGGCATCTCACGGAGAAAGCCGCGGTCGGCGCCCAGGTCAAGCGCGGCGACGTTCTCGCGCTGGTCGACGCCGTCGACGTCGGCAAAGCCAAGAGCGAACTCTTGCAAGCCTATGCCCAGCTCGAGCTCCGCAAACGCATGCTCGACCACGTCCGGCCCCTCACCCCCGGCATCTACGGCGAGAACAAGCTCATCGAAGCCGACGTCGCCCATCGCGAGGGACAGATCCGTGTCCTCGCCGCCCTGCAGGCGCTCAGCAACTTCGGCCTGCCCCTCACGCTTGACGAGAAGAAGCCGGCCGCCCTCGAAGAACTCAGCGCCCGCGTGCAGTTCCTCGGCATTCCCGTGGATCTCCTCCAGGGCCTCAGCCCCCGGCCAACGACGTCGAATTTGCTGCCAGTGCTGGCGCCGCAGGACGGCGTCGTCATTGACGCCAGCGCCACCAGGAGCGGGGCCGTTGACGCGGGCAAATCCCTCTTCGTGGTCGCCGACACGAGCCGCATGTGGATCAACCTCAGCGCCCGCGCCCTCGACGTCCGCTACCTGCGCATCCGCGATCCCAAGACCGGCGCCCCAGGCCAAACCGTTCGCTTCCGCATCGACGGTTTCGACCAACCCGTGGTCGGCGAACTCGTCTGGAAAAGCACCCGGGTCGACGACAAGACCCGCACCGTCGACTACCGCGCCGAGGTCGCCAATCCCGACGGCACGCTGCTCGCGCATTCCTACGGCAAGGGCGAAGTCGTCATTCGCCAGGAAAAGAACGCGATCGTCGTCCCCAACGAGGCGGTCCACTGGGAGAAGAATTGCCACGTCGTCTTCGTGCGCGACAACGGCTTTTACAATCCCGAGAGCCTGTTCGTCTTCCACGTCCGCTCCGTCCGCGTGGGCGTCACAAACGGCAATCAGACGGAGATCCTCGCGGGACTGCTGCCGGGCGAATGGGTCGTGACGAAGAACAGCACCGCCCTGCGTGCCGAGATGCTCAAGAACACGCTCGGCGACGGCTGAGGCTGCGGCCATTAACAGCCCGGTCGGGCTGTATCGACTAACGGAGCCCGCAGCGCAAGCAAGGGTTTGCATGACCCTTGCTTGCGCTGCGGGCTCGGAATCCCGGAGTTTTCGTGCTGAACTGGATCATCGATTTTTCGCTGAAGCATCGCTTCCTCGTTATCGCCGCGTCGCTGGGCTTCGCGGCCTGGGGACTCGTGTCGCTGGCGTATCTCGACGTCGATGCGTTCCCCGATACCACGCCGGTGCAGGTTCAGATCAACACCGTCGCCCCGGCCCTGGGAGCCGAGGAAATCGAGCAGCAGATCACGTTTCCCATCGAACAAGTCCTCTCCGGCCTGCCCCGGATCGAACAACTTCGTTCGGTCTCGAAATTCGGGCTCTCGCAGGTCGTCGTCACGTTCACGGACGGGACCGACATCTATTTCGCCCGGCAAATCGTGAGCGAACGCCTCACCACGCTGGAGCTGCCGATCGGCATCGAACGGCCCAATATGGGCCCGGTCGCCACCGGGTTGGGCGAGGTCTTTCATTACATCGTCACCAGCGCCGGGAGCGACCCCACCGAGGCGCGGACGATTCACGACTGGGTCGTGAAGCCCAAGCTGCGGACCGTGAAGGGGACGGCCGAGGTCAATAGCTGGGGCGGTTTCGAGAAGCAGTACCAGATCCGCATCGACCCCGACAGTCTCGATCGCCACAAGCTCACGTTCGACGAAGTTCTGGAAGCGGTGCAAAAGAGCAACCGCAACGTCGGCGGCGGCAACGTGCGCCGCAAGAGCCAAATGCTCGTCGTCCATGGCGTGGGCCGAACTGTGACGCCTGAGGAGATCGCGGGGATCGTCATCACGGCCCAGGACGGCAAGCCGGTCACGGTGGGGCACGTCGCCAAGGTCGAGATCGGGCACGAGATCCGGCGCGGCGCCGTCACCGCCGACGGCAAGGGCGAAGTCGTCCTCGGACTCGGCTTCATGCGCATGGGCGAGAACAGCCATCAAGTCACCTGGGCGCTCAAGAAGCAGCTCGCCGAGATCAAGTCCGGGCTCCCCGCCGACGTCAAGGTCGAGCCGGTCTACGACCGCACCGAACTCGTCGACTTCGTCATCGACACCGTCAAACGCAATCTCTTCGAGGCGGGGCTGCTCGTCGTGGCCGTCCTCTTTTTGTTCCTGGGCAATCTGCGGGCGGCGTCGATCGTCGCGCTGGCGATTCCGCTGTCGATGCTCTTTGCCTTCTCAGGCATGCTCAGGCTCGGCATCGCCGCGAGTTTGCTCAGTCTCGGCGCCCTCGACTTCGGCATGATCGTCGACAGCTCTGTCGTCATGATCGAAAACTGCGTGCGCCACATCGCGCACGGCGACCTCGCCAAGAAGACCAAGCTCGAGATGATCCGCGACGCCGCCGTCGAGGTTCGCAAACCCACCCTCTTCGGCGAACTCATCATCATGATCGTCTATCTGCCGATCCTCACGCTCGAGGGGATCGAGGGGAAGATGTTCCGCCCCATGGCGCTGACCGTGATCTGCGCCCTCGTCGGCTCGATGATCTTCTCGATGACGCTCATGCCGGTGCTCGCCAGCCTGTTTTTGCCGAACAAGATTTCCGAACGCGAGTCGTGGATCATGCGGCTCGCCCATGCGATTCACGGCCCGATCTTGCGGTTCTCGATGGAGCACAAGAAAGCGGTGCTCGGCGTCGCCCTGGTGATTCTCGTCGTGGCGTTCGGCTTGATCGCGCCGAACCTCGGCTCCGAATTTATCCCGACGCTCTCGGAAGGCGCCCTCACCGTCAACATCGTCCGCCTCGCCGACACGCCCATCGAACGCTCGATCGCCGAGAACACGCAGATCGAGAAGATCCTGCTCACCGCCTTCCCTCACGAGATCAACCGCGTCTGGAGCCGGATCGGCACCGCCGAGATCGCCACCGATCCCATGGGCGTCGAACTTACCGATATGTTCATCACCCTCAAGCCCCGCGATCAGTGGCAGCGGGCGCGGACGCAGGACGAACTCACCGACCTGATCCAGAAGGAAATCCGGCCCTACGTCGGGCCCAAGTTCTCCTTCTCGCAGCCGATCAAGCTGCGCATGGACGAGATGATCTCCGGCCTCAAGGCCGACTTCGGCGTCAAGCTCTTCGGCGACGACCTCAAGGTTTTGCAAGAAAAAGCTCAGGAAATCGAGGCCGTGCTCAAGTCGATCCCCGGCAGCGACGACGTCGCGGTCGAACGGCTCACCGGCTTGCCCGTCTTGCAGGTCAAGATCAAGCAGGACGAAATCGCCCGGCACGGCGTCTCCGCGAAGACCGTCCTCGATCTCGTCGAATCGCTCGGGGGCATGCGCCTGGGCGAAATCGTCGAGGGACAATTTCGCTTTCCGCTCGTCGTTCGACTCCCGGAAAAATATCGCGGCGCCACGCCCGAGAACGACGACGCCAGGCAGTTGATCGAGGCGCTGCCGATCATCACCGCCAAGGGGGAACGACTGCCGCTCGGACTCCTGGCGGACGTGACGATCCTCGCCGACAGCCCCTCGACGATCACGCGCGAATGGGGCCAGCGCCGCATCACCATCACCTGCAACGTCAAGAATCGCGATCTCGGCAGCTTCGTCCGCGAGGCCCAGGAGAAGGTGCCCGCCCAGGTGGTCATGCCCTCGGCCCGCTACCATCTCGAATATGCCGGGCAGTGGGAGCATCTTATCAGCGCCATGAATCGCTTCTACCTCGTGGTGCCGATCACGCTCTTGCTGATTCTCGGGCTACTGTACATAACCTACGGCAACGCCATCGACACGTTGCGCGTCCTCACCGGCGTGCCGTTCGGCGCGGTGGGGGGCATCGTCGCCTTGTGGCTGCGCGACATGCCGTTCTCGATCTCCGCGGCCATCGGCTTCATCGCCATGTCCGGCGTCGCCGTCCTCGACGACATGATCCTCGTCTCGGCGATTCGCCAACTGCGGCAGAAAGGCCTGCCGCTGGACGAGGCGGTGCGCCAGGCGGCGATCACCCGCCTACGGCCGGTGCTCATGACGACGCTGGTGGCGAGTCTGGGTTTCGTGCCGATGGCGTTCAGCACCGGCATGGGCGCCGAGGTGCAGCGCCCGCTCGCCACGGTCGTGATCGGCGGCGTCATCAGTGCGATGGTGATGTCGCTCTTCGTGGTCCGCGTCTTGTATGTGGTGTTTCAAGCGCCCGTGGAGCAAAAGCCCCATGGGTGAGGTACGCCGAACCCTGGGGATTTGTGTTTTCTAACTTGTGCAAAGGAGTCGTTCATGTTGGTACGTCTTACTGGAAGTATGCTGTTGGCCGCGGTCGTCGGGTTGACGATCGTCGGTTGCAATGACCGGCCTGCCGGAAATAGAGTTGCCTCGAATTCGGGCCCCGGGGCAAAAGCGGGCGATGCGCCGGCAGGTGACACGAAGCATGCGGCGTGGTGGTGCGACGAGCACGGCATCCCGGAGCATGAGTGCAGCCAGTGCCTGCCCGAGGCGAAGAAGAAGAGCATGTTCAAGGACAAAGGCGACTGGTGCGAGATTCACACCGACCGAGCCAAGTCGCAGTGCTTCAAATGCGATCCGAGCAAGTACGAACGATTCGAGGCGAAGTACGTCGCGAAGTACAACAAGAAGCCCGCGCCCCCGCCCGCGGAAGAGTTCGAGAAGTAACCGCTGACAGCAATCTGACAGAGCCCGCAGCGCCAGCAAGGATCGAATTCCGGCCTTGCTGGCGCTGCGGGCTCCCGCGCGGTAATTGACGCACTGACACTCATTTCGCCTTCACGTCGTAGCAGAAGAGCAGGTCTTGATCGCGCAGATAGAGCTTGCCCCCGGAGATCACCGGCGGCGTCCAGATCTTTCCCGACGGCTTTCGCAGCGTCGTCTGTTGCGGAATCTTGAAACGCCCCCCTTCGCGCCAGCCTTCGATACTCGCGTCAATCAAGGCGACCGTGCCATCGCTCTCGGCGTATAGATAGAAGTGACCGTCGGCATAGACCATCGAGCCGGCGCCCAGCTTCTGCTTTTCGCTCCAGAGGACCTTGCCCGTCTCGAGGCTTTGACACGTCCAGCCCTTGCCCTGCGAGTAGCCGAAGACGTGTTCGGCGAGGCGAATGACGTTGCCGTGATGGTTGGCGAGGAGCTTGTTGCTGAAAACTTCCCGCACGGTGAACGCCTCGCCTGACTTGACGATTTCGACGTAGTCCGATCCCGTACCGCCGGCGGCGACGGTGGTGTAAACGAACGCGCCGTGCACGCTGGGGGAGTTGATCACCTCGGTGCCGTAGCTGCGTGGCGCCTTCCAGAGGAGTTTGCCGTCGCTCGCCGCGACGCCGAACAGGTTCTTGTTGGTGAGAACGACGTACTGCCGAACGCCGCCGACGTCGGCAGCCATGGGGGACGTATACGCCGCCTGATCGCCGATCTCCGTGCTGCGCCAGAGGACGACGCCAGTCTGCTTATCGAGGGCGGCCACGGTACCCTTGGGGCCGCCGGGAATGCAAATGAGCTTGGCGCCGTCGACGAGCGGGGACCAGGTGAAGCCCCAACCCAGATCCTTGGGCCCGCCGCCGATCGGGTTGACCTGGGCGCCGAGTTCCTTCGGTAGATTTTTTCGCCAGCGTTCCTTGCCGTCGGCGGCATCGACGCAGACGAGATCGCCTCGGCCCCCGAGGGCGTAGACGAGTCCCCCTTCGACCGTGGGCGTGGCGCTGGGGCCGGAACTCCAGCTATTGCCTTTGAACTCGAAGAGCGGCCCGATCTTGGCGGACCAGGCCTCCTTGACCTTGCCGTTGGCCGCGGATTTGAGATCGAGGCAGATCAAGAATTCGTCCGCGCCGCGGCCGCCGAGAATGTAAAGTCGCTCGCCGACGATCGCCGGGGCGGAAAGCCCGACGCCTGCGTCGGCGTAGGTCCATGCCAGGGGCGGACCTTCCTTGGGCCAGGCCTTGAGGAGCCCCTTCTCCGCCGAGACGTCGTCGCGCTGCGGGCCTCGATACTGAGGCCAATCGTCCGCCCACGCGTTCGAGGTCGTGCAAACGAAGCAGAAGCCGAGCAGAATCGCTTTCATGATCGCCTCAATTCGAAGGAGAGATCGGCACAGAAGTAACCGTAGGGCAAGCGGCCTCGCTTGCCCACTCTGCAAAGGCAAGCGAGCCGCTTGCCCTACGATTGCGGCTCAGCCAAGTTACGCTGAATCGGCTCGCGTCACGGCTTCCAGGCCGAGGCGTCCACGCGCAGGACGCGCACCGCTCCGGGCCGCAGCTGGCACAGGACGGCGTACACCAGATCGCGTTTCGCATCGTAGAGCAGGCCCAGGTCGACGCTGCCGCCCGGTTGCTTGCGGTGACTGTTCATCACCTCCGCTCCAGGAATGCTCGCCAGTTGCCAGGCGTTGCTTTCGGGCACGTAGAACGGCGTTTGCAAGTCGGCGCCGATCAGCGTCCCGAAGAGAAAGACATCCTGCTTGGCAACGTAGACAGCCTCGCGCGCAAACCGCGGCGTGATGAGTTTCTCCCTTCCTTTCGGGTTGAGCACGGTACACTCGCCCGTCTTGCGGTCGATCGACCAGAGTTGGCCCGGCGTCTCGCCCGGCTTCAGACCTTCGACCGTCGTGAGCAGAAAGCGATCGCGCTTCGTGTCGTACACCATGGTCGAACCCGAATCGACGACGGGCCGGGGCAGCGGCGCTCCCGTCGTCTTGACCCGAGTCCACGCCTTGTTGTCCTCCAGGCGAAAGAGTCCGACCTCGCTGGCAAAGGCGTTCATGCGCGTCCAGACGTACACGCCGTGCGGCGTCGGGCAATTGAAGGTGACGTACTTGGAGCCGGCGAAGGGGGCCGTGGGGAACCGTTCCTCGCTCATCCAGCGCCGAACGGTGGGGTCGTAGAACTGCGTCAGCGCGCCGACGAGAATCAGGCGTTTCGACAGCGGATCGTGGGCATAGGTCTTGTACTGATGCCCACTCCACGGCCCGCCGGCGAACGTGAGCAGGCCGGGCCCGGCCAGGTCGTAATTGAATTCGAGGGCGAACTCGGGGCGGGCCGAGATCGACCAGCGGCCCGTCTTCAGGCTGAAGTGGGCCACATCGTTGCCGAAGTATGACGAGTGCCCGCCGCACAGGTTGAGGATCTGATCGTCGACGACGTCAAGGGCTGAGGTGCTCCAACCGCCCCCCTGGCGATTGAGGGGCCAACGGGGCGCCTCGATATCGACGAAACGATTCACCGGGACGTCCGCGAGGAACTTGGCGAACGCCTGCTCGTCCGGGGCCGGGAGATCCTGATCGTACCAGGCGGGATCGTACGCGCCGGTGCGAAAGACCGAGGTTCCCGGCGGCACGCCGGTCTTCTTGGTCCCCTCTTCGTCGACCGCTGCCGTCGAGATGCGACAGGTCCAGGTCTCCGCGGGGAGCTTCCCCTGCGACTCCTTCACGAGCATCAATTCGCTTTTGTCATCGATCGCGGCCATCATCGCGGCATTGGCGACTTGCGGCGGCTGGCCCTGAGTCTTGAGCCGGGTCCAGCGGTCGGCCTTCACGTCGTAGGTCCACATCTCGAAGGGAAGCGGAGCGTATAACATCGCCACATATGCGTTCGACGATGTATACGTCTTACCGCCAACGAGCACGACTCCCTTGGAGCCGTGCGGCGCGACCAGGCCGTGCCCGAAGCGCGGCGCGGGACTGAGCGGCGGGCGGCGGTGCTGCCAGGTTCGTCCGGCGCAGTCGTAGACCCAGGTGTCGCCGAGGAGTTCGTTGAGTCGGTCGCCGCCGAAGAGGACGATGCTGCGCGATTCGGCATCGTAAGCCATCGGCGCCAGGGCGCGCGGGCCGGGCTCGACCTTCGCGGCGAGCCGGCGCCAGTGGTTCTCCTTGGTCGAATAGATCCACGTGCCGGGCGAGGCGTTCTGGTTGTCGGCGCCGCAACCGCCGACGAGGACCAATTCTTGATTCACCGGGTCGGCACACAGGGCGCCCCAGCAGAGGGCCTGGCGAAAGTTGTTCTGCACCGCGACCGGCGACGTTTGCGGCGCCAGATCGGTCCAGGTGCGTTTGCGGGGATCGAAGCGAATCGTATGGCCGCAGACGAGGGCGTAGACGCAGTCGTCCCAGGGGGCGTGAGCGTACTGATGGTAGAAACGGGCTTGCCGGGGGCTGAGGCGAGCAGCGCCGTCCTTATCGACCAGTTCGAAATAGGGAGATTTGAACCCCGGATCGCGGACGGGGCCGACGTCGTTGCCGCGGTCGGCGGTTCCCTCGGAGAACCAGTTTTTCCAGGTCGCCGACGCGGAGTCGAAGGCGAGGAGGTCGAACGGGAAGGGCCCCTTGGGTTCGTGGCTAATATAGCCGCCCAGGAGCGTGAACGCCTTCTGAGCGGGCAAATAGACCAGCGGCGCCGACGAACGCGGACCGATCTGCCCCTCGGCCGCCTTGCGCCAGGTATTGGGATCGTCGGCAAAAGCGGACGCCTGGAAGATCGAGAGCGCCAGGCATGCGATGCGAGCCATAAGATTCCTCGAGTTTCATTTGGGCGGGACGGCGGGAGCGGTGGTCAGTCCATCCGTCTCGGCCACCTCGCGCGGCACGATGATGACCTCCCGACTCAGACTGAGCAACGGCGGGATGTTGAGAAAAAGAAACTTACCGCGGGTATTGACGTCCGTATGCCACACCTTGCCGTCGGCGCCTTCGGGGACGTCGATGGCCGCGTAGTCCTTGCCGGGGAGGTTTTGTTCCGGCGTGACGTCGAGCCGCTTGGCCAGGCCTGGCACATGGAGCGCCAGCCGAGGATTGGCCGCGACGAAGATCTGCTTCACTCCGCGCGGCACATAGAAGTAGTGCGGACCGGAATAATCGACCCACGCCTGAGCGGTCGCCGACGCCTCGTAGATCAGCGGCGTTCCCAGCGCGACCCGGAGAATGGCGCCCCCTTCGAGCGTGAAACGATATTCCCCCGATTTGGGGAGCGTGATTTCGACGGGAGTAAACGTCTTTTCGTCCTTCGCCGATTGCTGCACAAGCGCTTCTTCGCCCTTGAACAGCGTGAAAGTCGTCGCCCGCTTCACCGGTTTGAGGTCGAGCGTGATCTTTTGGCCCTCGGCGCCGATCAGGTAGCCGGTCAACTTGCCGCGAAATTCGGCGACGCCGAGTTCCTTCGGATCGGCCGCCAATCGGCTGGCGCCCTGGTCGGCGCCGGCGGGTCGAACGTTCTGGAAGCTGCGCGAAAAGTACGCCTGGGGATCGGTGTCCTTCTGCAACTCCGCCACGCGCTCGCGGAATCGACCGACGATGTCGTCGTCGCTCAGGGCCGCTCCCACCATCCAGACAGGAGCGGCGTCCTTGCGATTCATGTAAAACTCGGGCCGCTTGTCTTGCAACGGCAGCCCGTTGCAGAGCCGCCGAGCCAGGGCGTAGTAGTGGACGATGTCCCGCGAACGGATCTGCCAGGCGTAGCTCATGAGCGGCTTAAGGGCCTGGTAGTAGGCGTCGTCGCGATTCGTTCGGCTGCCGCCGGTGCTGACGAACTTGCGGTAGGCGTCGGCGTACAGGAGATACGCCATCATGTCGGCGAGGCGGGCGCGGACCTTGGGGTCGTCGCTCGCCCCCCACGCCTTCTCGACCTCCAGGAACATGGGCCGAAGCGTCAGCGCCTGGAGCGGCCCGCCGGCGTCGAACTTCTTTTGCAGTTCGCGCATCGCCGGCGCCGCCGTGCCGAAGCAGTCGGTGAAGTACCGTTCCTCGAGAGCCGGCACGTTCGCCTTCAGGTCCCACATGAGTTCGCTGGCAATGAACAGGCCCAGCATCTGACCGCCCCAGTTGGCGTTGGTCTCGGCGTTGATGGCGTTCACCTTGCGGGCGGCGTAGAACGGGATCCATTCCTTGTGATACGCCGGCTTGCCGCCGCGCATCTGCCCGGGCAGGCCCCAGTCCCAGGCCTCGACGCCGTAGTACTCGCGCAGGCCGATGGCGGAGGTTTTCTTCGACCAGCGCTCGACCAGCTCGGGTAGCGAAAACTCGGTCTGGTTAAACGCCAGCGCCACCTGCACGTAGACATTGGGCTCGACCGTGATGGTCGGCGGCAGGCGGTGACTCGAATAGGCGTACAACCCGACCCAGCCGTCGGGGTAGACCTCGCGCACCTTGCGGGCGACGTGGTTGGCCAGGTGGATGACGCGGTCGGTATTGGTGCCGAGAGCCTTGCACTGATCGCAATGGCAAGTTCCCTGGCCGTCGGACGGATCGACGGAGACCATGTAGGCGAGCGGATTCGCCTTCCGCATTTCGCCCAGCAGGCGGATGCGATCCCGGGCGACCAGATCCATCAAGCCCGGATTCGAAACGCAGAACTTGCTGGCCGCGGGGACGCGCTTGGTATCCCGGCCCCCCGATTCCTGCTGGGCGTAATACTCCGGATGCTTCGCGAACTCAGCGGCATTTCGTAGGATAATATTCCCATAGCTGTGCCCCGTCTGCAGCAAAGCCGGGCCGGTCAGCCGGTTGCCCATGACCCAGCGGTCGTAGTTCCCGGCCAGTTCCTTGTCGGGCTGCCCGTAGGCGTACCAGATTTTGCGGGCGCCGAGATCGGGGACGGAGGTCAGGTTGAGGTCGACGCGGACCTCCGGCAACTGGGGAATGATGTGCCAGCGCGGCGAGGGGGCGTAGTAGCGAAAACCGAGATCGCGCAGGACATGAGCCGCCGCATGCCGAAGTGCGTAGACGTTCGAGCCGAGGAGCGTCAGCCGATCCGGGGTGGTTTCGATGGCGTAGGCGTCGTGGTGCTCGGTTCGCAGCTTCAACCTTTTGGCCAACTCCGGCTGAGCGGCGGCGGTGGTCAACAGGAGGGTCGGCAGCTTCGAGCCTTCGTTGCCGATCGCCAACTTCGCGCCGCTGGCCTGTTCGATGCTTTCGAGGAGCCAGCGCGTGGTGACGTCCTGAATCTTCTGCTGCTCCGGCGTGACCGCACCGACGTCCACTACGACGCCGACCTTGGGCTTGCCCCCCTCGACAAGCGTCAGGGCAAAAACGTGATTGATCGGGACAAGGGCCCAAAGGGCGATCCACGCGGAGGTAATGAGTCGCTTCATCGGAGGGGTCCATGGATAGACGAAATTTTAGCCGGATCCGACGGGAGAGTCGCCTGGGGCGGAGCGACCTGCCGACCGAAGTCAATTGTGCGGTTCCTGCGGAATCGTGCAAGTGTAATTGCGGGAGAACTTTCATGCCAGGGTACTCCGGGCGCGGACGCGACAGGGCTCGCCGGTTCGAATCTAAATCGCTCAGATTTGGAGATTATTTGCTTTTCGCCGATTCGTGACCTACGTTTGCGATGGACTTACCCGCATGTTCCTTGCAACCGGACTCTGGCCATGAATCCCAACATCGACGCCTCCGAAAGTTCCTTTCCGCTCGGCTTTATCGTGCTCCCCACCTTCGTCGGCGCCCTCGTTTGGCTCTGCGTCATGGTGCAACGACTGCCGTAATCCCTACGACCCGAACGCTTTTGGGTTCGCTCCGGCTCCGCTACGCACTTCTTCTGCTCTTTTGCTCCTTCGATTTCGATACCTGAAGAAAGCTCGTCTTTCTCTCAGGGATGAACCATGCGCCCCTCGCTCGCTCTCCTCGTATTCCTGCACGCCTCCGCACTCTGGGCTCAGGGCAGCGGCGGGCCCGTCATCTCCGATAGCAAAGTCGGCTACATCGATCCCGCGATCCCCGGCAACGTCGCTCGCTTCCGCTACGACTCCGCCTGGCAAAGCCCCTTCACCTCCCGGGCCGAATTCCTCTACGCCAAGACCGGCCCCGATGGTCCGGGCCTGCCGCGGCCGGAACGCTCCAACGATTTCCAGGATCTCTCCGCCTACCTCGAAGTCGCCGTGGGGCCCAGCGCCTCGGTCTTCTTCGAAGCCCCGGTCCGCTTCCTCAATCCCGAGATCAACGACAACTTCAGCGGCCTGGGCGACATGAATCTCGGCTTCAAAGTCGCCTTCTGGCAAGACGCCTGCACCGTTGGCAGCTTCCAGTTCCGCACCTATCTCCCAACCGGCGACGCGGGCCACGGACTGGGGACGCACCACGTCAGCCTCGAGCCCGCCTTCCTCGGCTATCACAAACTCAGCGACCGCCTGGCGCTGGAGGGCGAATTCCGCGCCTGGATCCCGGTCGACGGGACCGACTTCGCCGGCAATATCCTGCGTTACGGCGTCGGCGCCTCATGGACCGCCTGGCAGACCGAGCAATATTGGCTCGCTCCGGTGGCCGAGTTCGTCGGCTGGACTGTACTCGACGGTCAAAAGGCGTTCGTCAACGACGCCGGCGCGGCGTTTGTCCAGGATGCGGCCGGGGACACCATCTTCAACATCAAACTGGGCCTGCGTTTCGGCATGGCGAACGGCCTGAACTTTTACACCGGCTACGGCCGACCGGTGACCGGCGACCGCTGGTACGATCACGTCTTACGAGCCGAGATTCGCTGGAATTATTAAGTGCGTTCGGAAGAAATGACGGAATACCGGTAGGGAGACTCCGAATTAGGCGAGCGGCCGACGTGAGTCGGCCGGTACGTGTGCTTGAGCGGTTGCGATCAGATCTTCGAATGGGATGCTATACCGGCCGACTGACGTCGGCCGCTCGCCTTGGCCAATCGCCATTCGGCCTGTAAGGCCGAAAAATCACAACCGCCATCTCCCACGGCGCGAAATCTAACAGCCAGGGGCGTGAGCCCCTGGCAGATGCTTCGTTGAGCGCGATTACTTACTCAGCGTCTTGATCTGGATGTTGCGGAACGCGACCGCGTCCCCGTGGCCGCAGAAGCCGAAATGCCCCGAGACGTTGTCCTTACCGGGATGTTTGTAGTTGTTCATGAACTCGGTGACCTTGCTGAGATCGCCGTCGAGGATGCGGGCGCCGTTGACTTCGACGACGAGGGTGGAGCCGAGCGCGGTGACTTCCATGAAGTTCCATTCGCCGACGGGGCGTTGGTAGCCGCGGTGGGCGGGGATCATGCCGTAGGAAGAACCGCTGTACTGCCGGGCGTCGAGCTTGGCGTATTTTTCCGCGTCGTCGTCGAGGATCTGGATTTCGCACATGGCGTCGACGGAGGCGCCTCCCTTGCCGGGATAGCGGCTGGCCAGGCCGTTGTTGCCGCCGGGGGGGAGCAGATATTCCAGACGCACCGTGAAGTCGGCGTACTCCTTCTCGGTGAAGATGTTGCCCCCTTTTTTGGGCTTGTTGACGATGGCGCCGTCCTTGATCTCGCTGTTCTCGAGCGCGCCCTTCCAGCCGGTGAAGTCCTTGCCGTTAAAGACGGTTTCGAATCCCTGGGCATGTTTCTTACGAAGAATCTCGTTGGCCTCGCTGCTGGGGATTTCGCGGATGAAGAGGTTGCGCCAGCGGATCTCGCCGCCGTGGGTTTGGAGCTGGATCGGGGCCTTGCGGAGCAGCGGCTGTGCGGGCTTCTTCTTCCAGTAATTTTCGAGCCGGGCGTGATCGACGACGAGCTTGTCGTTCATGACGACGGTGACGCGTTCGCCGACCTGGGTGATGTGGAGCTTGTTCCATTCGCCGAAGGGGCGGTCGGCGTGGACGAGGGGCAGTTGGCCGGGCGCGCCCTTGGCGTTATTCCACAGGGCGCCGGACCCCTTGTCGGCGCCGCGATCCCATTTGCCCCCTTCTTTGGTCGTGTCCCAAATTTGCACCTGAGGCGTTGCTCGTAAGTAAATGCCGCTATCGGCCTTGGCGACGGTCTTGTACTCGATCAGGAACTCAATGTCGCCGAACTCTTGATCGGTGGTGAGGTACGCTCCCTTGCCGTCGTTGACGAGTTCGCCGTTGTCGACGCTCCAGTGGGCCTTGGCGTCCTTGGTCCACTCTTCGATTTTGGCCTGGCGTTCTTTCTCGTCCAGGGCCGCGAGTTTGTAGGGATCGAAGTGCGGCATGCCGTGCCAGCCGGCGAGATCCTTGCCGTTAAAGAGGGGCGTGAAGCCCTTGGGGACGACGGGGTCGGCCGCCTGCACGGAGCAGGCGGCGAGGACCAGCAGCAGCGCGAGTTTGGTCTTCATGAGAGGTTCCAGGTGAGGGAGGGATATTGGCAGTTATATTGGGTGCGTTTCTTCCGCCTTGGCGGGGGGATGGAAGAACGCGGCCATCAGCAGCGCCGCGGCCAGGGCCGTGCCCGACATGATCAGGAAGATGCTGCGGTAGTCGACGACCTTGTCGTCGCCCGTGTAGTATCCTCGGACCAATGGCACCAGAGTGTTGGCCGCGAGCGGTCCGAGCCCCAGCATGAGCAGGTTGAACAACCCCTGGGCGCTGGTGCGCGCATCCTTGGGCAGAAACTCGTCGACGAAGATGTACACCGTGGCGAAGAAGAAGGCGTAGCAAATCCCGTGGAGCACATTGATCAGCACCGCGGGCAACACCTCCGGCCACAGCGCGAAGACGCCGAAGCGGGCGGTGTGGCCGAGGATGCCGATGATCATGGTGGTGCGCCAGCCGAGGCTTTTGAGCACCAGTCCCAGGACCGCCATGGTGCCGATCTCGGCGATTTGGCCGATGCTCATGACGGGCATGATGAAGGCGCCGGGGATGCCGATAACGTCTTTCAAGTAGGAGTCGGCGAGTAAGAAGTACCCGTGATGCACCATGGCGTCGATAAAGGTGGCGATGAAAAGGACGAAGAGGAACGGCTTGTTGAGCAGCTTGACGGATTCGAGCCAGGCGAAACGCTTCTCCTCGCTGGTCGCGGGCCTGGGTGGGGTGTGCGGCAGCAACAAACTGAACGCCGCCAGGAGCAGTGAGGCGATGCCGGCAACGACGTACGTCAGGCTGGCGCGGCGCAGGTATTGGCCCCGCTCCTCGGCGGCGGCAGCCACGACTCGCACCGGATCCACGCCGGGTTCGAGCTTGACGTCGAGGGGAGGATTCGCCCGATAGCCGTTGGCCGGATCGAAGACCGCTTCCAGCATGCTGCCCTTCTCCGCGGAAACTGTTACCTTGTCCCAATCGAGCAGGATGAAAACGAACGGCAAACTGGCGGCGATCCAGCCGATCGTCCCCCACAGGCGAACTTTGCCGAAGTCGCGCGCATCGGGGAGGTTCGTGAACGCGATGGAGTTCGTGATCGAGATGGTCGGAACGTAGAACAGGCAGTGAATCAAGAAGAGCGTGAAGAACGCCCAAAAGCTCGTGACGAACGCCGCGGCGAAGATCGCCACCCCGCCGACGAGATGGCTGAACGCGAGAAATTTCTCGGCGGCAAAGTTGCGGTCGGCGAACTGATTGCCGAAGAACATGGCCGCGATCGAGGCGATGGCGAAAGCGTTGAAGACGAGCGAGATCTGCCAGTTGACGAAGCCCAGGCCGTTGGCGAGGTAGCCGTAGGCGAGCGGCAGCCAGGCGCCCCAGATGAAAATCTCCAGGAACATCATCACCGAGAATTTCCAACGCAGACCGGAGGCCATGGGAGAGCCTTTCATGCAAAAGATACCGTGCGCGGCCGAAATTGGGCGTTCGCGATTTCCTTCCGAGCCGGAAGCGTGAGCGACGATTTTGCGAAATCGTCGCTCACGCTTCCGGCTCGGACATTCGACGTCTCGATCGTTACATCGCCGTGTCCGGCGAGATCGCGATCGCTTCGTTCAACTTGCCGTTGTGCGGCGAGGCGCCCAGGATCGCTTCGATCTCGTCCTTGAGAAGCTCTTCCTTCTCGATCAGCGCGTTCACCAGGCGTTCCATCTTGTCGCGGTTGGTTTCCAGAATGTGATAGGCCGTCTCGTCCGCCTCGCGCAGCAGCTTCTGCACTTCCTCGTCGATGATCGCGGCACTCGACTCGCTGAAGTTGCGCTGCTCCTGAATCTCTTTGCCCAGGAAGACGTGCTCCTCGCCGATGCGAAAAGAAATCGGCCCCAGGCGATCGCTCATGCCGTAGTGCGTGACCATGTAGCGAGCGAGATTGGTCGCTTGTTTGAGGTCCGAGACGACGCCAGAGAAGGTCTGTTTGTAGATCAAACGCTCCGCGGCGCGGCCCCCCATGAGCGTGGCGAGCGTGGCCTTGTAATGATCCAGGCCGTGATGCATACGGTCTTCGTCGGGGGGGATGTGCGTCACGCCCCCCGCTCGGCCGCGCGGCACGATGGTGACCTTGGTCGGCTGATCGCCCGCCTTGTTGGACCAGCCGACGATGGTGTGCCCCGCCTCGTGGTACGCGGTTCGACGTTTGCCGTCCTCGGAAACCACTTCCTCGCGCTTGGGCCCCAGAATGACGCGGTCGAAGGCGTTCTCGAAATCGTCGCGTTCGATGCGGTTCTTGTTTTCGCGGGTGGCCAGGATCGCGGCTTCGTTGGCGAGATTGCGCAGGTCCGCCCCGGTCATGCCGATGGTGCGCCGGGCGATCGCGGTCAGGTCGACGTTGTCCGCGAGCGGCTTGTTGCGCGTGTGGACTTTCAGGATCTCGAAGCGCCCCTGCCAGGTGGGACGGTCGATGGTCACATGGCGATCGAATCGGCCCGGGCGCAAGAGGGCGGCGTCGAGCACGTCGGGCCGATTGGTCGCCGCGACGACGATGACGGTCTCGGTCGGCGTGAAGCCGTCCATTTCGCTGAGGATCTGGTTGAGCGTCTGTTCGCGTTCGTCCGAACCGCCGCCGACCCCGGCGCCGCGCATTCGGCCGACGGCGTCGATTTCGTCGATGAAGAGCAGGCACGGCGCATTTTCCTTGGCCGTGCGAAATAGATCGCGAACCCGGCTGGCGCCCACGCCCACAAACATCTGGATGAATTCCGAGCCGTTGATGCTGTAGAACGGCACCCCCGCCTCGCCCGCCACCGCGCGGGCCAGGAGCGTCTTCCCCGTGCCCGGCGGACCGACGAGGAGCACGCCCTTGGGGATCTGGGCGCCGAGCCGTTGGAACTTCTCGGGGCTCTTGAGGAACTCGACGATTTCCTGGAGTTCGGTCTTGGCGTAAGTCATGCCGGCGACGTCCTGGAAGGTGACGCGCATCTTGTTCTTTTCGTACTTGCGGGCGGGGCTCTTGGTGTAGTTGCTGAGGAACCCGCCGCCGCCGAACGGATCGCGAAACCGCGGCAAGAAGAACATCACGAAGATGGCGACAAACAGGAGCAGCGGAAAGAGGACCATGACGAGCGAGCTGATCCACGCCGTCGGTTCGGCTTCCTCGCGGATGACGAGATCCTTCCACGGGGGGGGCGGAAAGTGCTGGTTGATATTGTTGCGGAAATTCTCGGGGATGGTCGCTTCGACGCGTTTTTGCCGAACTTTGCTGCGCATCGCTTCGGGGAGATCGTCGGGGCTATTGACTTCGCCGATCAGGCGGGTCGTGCCGCGGAGGGTGACTTTCTTGAACTTGTTGTCGCGCATCAGGTTGATGAATTCGGAGTATTCGATGCTGGGGGTGCCGTAGTTGAGGGGGATGAGCAGGAAGAGGGCGAGGATGAGCAGGACGACCAACCAGAGCCAGGTGCCGGGCATCGATTCTTGACGTCGTCGACTTTTGGGGGGTTGCTCTCGCGGCGGGGGCATGGAAATACCTCACATTCGGATTCGCTCTCAAGCGAACGAACCCGAGGCGGCGGATCAAAACATCAGGCTAGCTTAGCGAAATTCGCCAGGCCGCCAATGGATCCGACGGGCCGCAATGGCAAAAGGATGCTTTCAGCGGGCAGTAAGGAATTGGACCCCACCGCTTTTCACCGTGGGCAAGCCTGATTTCAATCGCGGGAACGATCACGTCAGCAGTTCGACCATCGTGCTGATGAGCGGGATGTCCGCCGTCGGCAGGTCGATGAACCCCGCAAGGCCCATGAAGACGCCGAAGGTGGACGGGATCATCGCGACGATAAACATCCACCACTTCTTCATTAAAATCGTGACGCCGAAGAGGGCCAACCCGATCGACAGCGACGCCTCGCTGAGGTCGAACTGGTCGTCCTTTTTGCCCAATATTTCGTATTCTTTTTCGATGGCCTTGGCCTTCGCGAAGAGTTCGTCGGCGCCGTCTTCGCCGACGATCTGTTCTTTCGATTTCGCTTCGTAGATCTGCACTAACGTCTCGCGGGCGTTCCTTTCCGCTTCGGTTTCGTTCGTTCGCGAGAGCGAAAGCTGGATGGCGGTCGATTTCTGGACATCGGAGCGGATCTTGCGAGCCTGGTACCAGGACCAGGTGTCGTTTTCCTTCGTCTTCTTGATTTGCATGTTCTGAACGATGTTGCCGTCCTTGACGTTGCAAATGCCGAGGAAGGTCGCAACGATTACGACCGCCAAACCGGCGATCATATCCAGCCGGTCCTCGCCGTCGTCTTTGGCATTCGATTCTTCAGACATGGAGTTCCCCTCGAGTTGGCTTCATGGACATGGGGGCGACTGCCGCCCGGGTCGATTTTCGCGATTCGGTCCCGAAAAGCAATCACTTCCCGCTGGCCTTTTTCGCGGGCACGAACTCCCCGGCAAACGTGACGATGACGTCGGCCAACTGTTCCGCGGTTTTGGCCAGAGTCTTGCTCGCGCGGAGTTGAGCGCCCAGTTCGAACTGGATGGCGTCGATGCGGGTCCCCTGATGACTGCCGTAGGTCTGCACGATGTAGCCGCCCGAGTAACGCGGATCTTCCTTGTCGGCCGAGTCCAGCGCCGGGATGACCTTCCAGCCGTGCTTCTGGATATTCGTGAAAAGCCCGTTGGGGCCGACCAGGACTTTCGAGCTGAAGGTCTTCTGCAGATCGCTCACAGTCTTGCCGTTTTGCGTACCGCGAAAGACGGCGTCGGCCTGGGCGGCCTGGCCGTGCATGTCGATGAGGATGCCTCGGCCCCAGTCGGCCTGGACCTGCGCGCACGCGGCGCGAACGGCTTTGTGGAACGCCTCGTAGTGTACGCCTGCCTTGGGCGATTCGAACGCGTCCTGGGCGGGACGATTGACGTCAAGGTACTTGCGTTCCCAGTGAGCGAGCACGACGTACGGCTTGGCGCCGAGACGCTTCTCGATGTCGGCGGCGAGCTTGATCGTCAGCTCGGCAGTGTTGTCGTCGCGACCCGTGACGAACTTCTTGACGCCCACCCCCTTGCGCTCCGGCGTCTCGGGAATCGGCTTACGCCCGCCGTGCGGCGCGGTCAGGATGATCGGCAGATCTCCCTTCTGCACGAAGAGGAGGTCGCTCTCTTGCGACCAGACCAGCGTGGGCAGCAGCAGCAAGCACGCTATGCGACATAGGTGTGTCACGAATACTCTCCGAAAGGCGGCCGTTAGAATATACAGCCAAGCACGGCGCCGACCACGCTCCCGTATACAATCATGAGCGCCATCGTTCTCAACTCGGGAAATCCTCCAGCCGTGCCCCCGCCTCCATGCGTCAGGTTAAAAAAGAAATAGCCGCTAATTGCGCCTAGCGTCGCGCCGCCAATAATTTGAAGTATTCGCAGCAAGCCCCTCATAGGAAGCCTCACTCTTCAAGTGTGCAGTTGAACTTAAGGTCGAGTATTGGGGTCGAATTCGTTTAGCGTTCGCGCGGGCTCTTGCGAACGCTAAACGAAGATTGCATCTTACTCGTCCGGCGGCGCCATCAACGGCATTTCCGGGTTCGTCGCGCCCGGTTCGATCTGGAACGGGCTCTTGAGCGGCAGCTTGAGCGTGAACTTGCTCCCCACGCCCTCCTGGCTCTGCACCACTAGGTCGCCGCCATGCTCTAGTAAAATCTTCTTACTGACCGGCAACCCCAGGCCCGTCCCCTTGGCGCCCTTGGTGCTCACGAAGGGCTTGAAGATGTCGTCGATCCTGTTGGCCGGGATGCCGTGGCCGTTGTCGAGAATCACGATGCGCACGGTGTCGTCGTCGCCGGTGCGAGTGCCGATCGTCACCTGGGCGCCAGGCTTCCCTTCGACCGCATCGAGCGCGTTGCTGAGAATGTTCAGCACCGCGCGGTTGATCCCCTCCGGATCCAGATGGATGATCGGCAGCGGCTCGCCCAGCGTCACCTCCAGCTCGACGCCCATCTCCTGCGCCCGCGGCGTCAGCAGCTCGACGACGTCAGCTACCAGTTCGTTGACGTTGGTCGCCTCGCACAGCGGCACGCGCTCCTTCGAGTAGCTCAGCATGTCCATGACGAGATCGTAGATCTTCGCCTGGCTCTTGTCGGCCACGCGCCAGCCCTGGTGGATGAGCTTCTCGTTCTTGTCGTTGATGCCCATCTTGAGGATTTCGTTGCCCGAACGCAGGCCCTGCAAGATGTTTTTGATGTGATGCGACAGGGCCGCGATGGTCTGCCCGATGGCGGCGAGGCGCTCGGCCTGGATCATCGCCTGATGGTAGCGCGTGTCCTCGACGGCCAGGGCCGCCTGGTGCGCGACCGCGATGGCCAGGTGCAGATGGTCGGCGGTGAACTTCGAGACGACGGTCGGATTGTTGGCGAGTTCGCGGGCGGTGAGCTGGGTGTCGAGATAGAGGACGCCGAGCGTTTCGTGCCGGCCTTTCATCGGCACGCAGATCACTTCGCGAATGCCGAAGCGCTGAATGCTCGCCCCGCCGGCGAAGCGCGCGTCTTGCGAGGCATCGGAGAGGAGCACGCCTTCGCGCTGATTGAGCACGTGTTCGACGATGGTTCGGCTCACCTTGATCGCTTCGGGCCGCAGCGGGGGCTTGCGCCAGCGGACCGACATCGGCTCCAGATCTTCCGGGCCTTTTTGGCACAGCATGACGCAGCCGCGGTCGGCGGGGACGGAGCGGAAGACCAGTTCCAGAATGCGCGCGAGCATCTCGTTGACGTCGAGGATATGGCTCACCGCCTGGCTCGCTTCGTACATGACGCCGAGATTGGCGAGGACGGTCTGTTGCCAGGCGGACGAGGCCTGATCGGGCCGCGACAGGATTCGGCCCCCTTCGGTCTCGGCCACGGTCCGGACGATGGCGGAGGGGAGATCGACTTCGTTGCGGGCGATCATGTTGATTTGCTGGGCCAGATCGCCGCTGCGTTGGCTGTCCGGGGCGCCGTTGAAGACGAGCAGCGTCTGGCCGATCTGCACGTGGTCGCCGGAGCGGAGTGCGGTTTGGCGGATCTTGTGTTCGTTGACGAACGTGCCGTTGGCGCTATCGAGATCGACGAGAATATAGCCGACGCCGTCCTGGCGGAACTCGGCGTGCCGGCGCGAAACTTCGGTATCGTGCAGGCGAATGCGATTGGACGCGTCGCGCCCGACGCTGACGACCGCTTCGACGAGGTCGAAGTGCTTGCCTTCGTCCGCCCCTTTGATGACCAGCAAACGCGCCACGCTGCACCTGCCGGAGGAAGAAATGAACCCGGAACGTCTACGTCCTACTCTACTCGCCCGGCGGGGAACTGCAAGCGCCGCCGGGTCGCGATCCCGCTTTCCGGTGCGCTAACGGATGCCGGTACTCGCCCCGCTGACATGGCGAGCCAGGTTGCGTCAGAGCCTGGAGAAAAGCAGTTCATCCGGCTACTCCAGGCGCTGACGCGACCTGGCTCGCCGGAATCTGTTGGCCCACCCCTGCTTTCAGTTTCGGTTGAATTATTTCGCGGCGATGGTACCCTGAAGCGATCGCCTCAAATTGACTTCACAGCTACTTCTTGGGGGCGTTTTCATGCCAGCGGCGAAACGCCGCTTCGCGGTCGTGGTCGTCGAGCACCGCATATTGGAAGAAGCCGGCCTTGAAGCCGTAGTCAGCAAGTTTCTCGCCACGCGCCTGCACCATGAGCTGCAGGGCGAAATCGCGCACCTGGATGTTGTAGACGCGATTGTTCACGCCCAGGGACGTCATCACCTGCTTCTCCGCCAGCAGCGATTCGAGCTGGTTGAAATGTTCGTTGTTGCCGTGCTTGGCCAAGAATTGCAGCGAATGAAAAACGAGCCAGGGTTCGCGTTTCTTGTCCAGAACGACGTCGAGCGACAGCGCCAACCCGTCGGCCTTGAGGTTCCACTGCGCCGCCAACTCCAGCGCGACGTAGATCTGCCCCGTGTTGGTGCGCCAGTCCTTCAGGTACGCGGCCAGCATTTTCTGCGAGATCGGCTTGAAGAGGCCCTCGAACTCGGCCTGTTTGTTGAGCGTGCGCGCCACCTGGAAGATCTGGTGCAATTCACTCAGTTGCCGGGGCTTCGCGCTCCACTCGACCAACTCTTTGCGAATGTGCGGCACGAGCAAATCGTCGACGACCTCCTTGGAGCCGAGTTGCTGGGCGAGGTTGGCGAGGTTGCTGAGCTGAGACCATTGATTTGGCTGGGCGAGCATCTTCTCGACGATCTTCTTGAACGCGGGCTTGAGTTCGGCATGGACGGTATCGGTCATGCGGAGCAGGCGGGCGACCTGGAGCGGCTGATGGAATTGGTGGACCTGCTCGACCTGGCTGCCGAAGCGCTTGAGGACTTTGAGGGCGGCAGGCCTGAGGGCGTCGCGGAGCTTGTCGTCGATCACGAACATCTGCATGCTGTTGAACGCGGTGAAAAAGTGCGTCTCGCCCCCTTCGAACTCGGCACAGGCGACGAGATGATTGACGAGCGCGGGGAGGAGCACGTGATTGCGGGTCTCGGTCATTTCGAGCCGCATCACCAGCCAATAGACCTCGTTAAATTGTTGGGCCACGAAGGGGATGCTGGCGAACCACTCGGCCGCCTTCTGGGCGGCGGGCCGAAGGTGTTCCTGCTGCACGTCCTGGGCCTTGAGCGTCTGGGCCAGGTTCGCGAGCTGGTTCAGCCGACTCACGTTCTTGTAAGGGAATTCTTTCGTCTCCGCGACGATGGCGTTGCGCAGTTCCGTCTTGAGCCGCGGGTCGATCAACTCCTTGAGTCCGAGCGTCGACGCCAGCTGCACGGCAATGTCGAGCGAACCGTCGGACACGCTGAGGGGCTGCCGCTGGAAGACGGCGACGATCAGCTTGCGGACCATGGGCTCGTTGTGCAGCGTGAAGGCGTGTTGCGGCTGGTAGCAGATTTCCTGGAAGAAATGCAGGCGATCCTGCGGGATCTTCGGCAAATTGTAAGCGAGCCAGGCGACGGCGAGGAGGTCGGTGGGACGCGAAGGGACGGCGTCGTTGCGCGTGTGCCGTTGCAGGCGTTCGGCGAGGATCGTTTCGAGTTGCCGAACCTCCGGCGTGTTTTCGATCGTGGCCAGGAAGTCCTTCTCGGCTTCGTAGAACCGCGCAAAGTCGGCGCGCGATGCGAGCGTGGACCCGGCGAAGTCCTTGAACTTCTTCCATCCCGGGAGCGGTTGGGCCAGAGCGCCTTCGTCGAGGATGAAGCGGTCGAGCTGGCGCTGGAGATCGGTCTTGCTGGCGAGGCCAAGAAGTTTCGCGGAGCGCCGGCGGATTTCGGGATCGTCGCATTGCTGCCCGAGTAAAAGCGCGGGACGGGCCTCGGCGCCGAGCTTGCGGAGCTTTTGGGAGGCGTCTTCGCGAGCGGCGTAGTCGGGATCGCCCAGACCGCGGACGAGTTCGTCGGGCGTCGGTCCCTGCGCCGACGCCTGGACGGTGAGAAGAAAGAACGAAGCGAGAACGCCGACCGCTTTCATGGAGACTCCCGCTTACCCTACCAGTTCCGCGATGGGGGTGCCGCGCGACAGGTTGATCGGCCGGCCGGCTTGATCGTGGGTTTCGCCCGTGGGATCGATTCCCAGGCAATGATAGATCGTCGCGGTGAAATCGGCAGGCGTCACCGGATTGACCGACGGGAATGCGGCGTTCTTGTCGGAGCGCCCATAGACCTGACCCCCCTTGATGCCGCCGCCGGCGAACAACACCGAGTAGCAGTCGGGCCAATGTTCCCGTCCGCTGTTGCTGCGCGTGATCTTCGGCGATCGGCCGAACTCCGCGGCCACCACCACCAACGTTTCGTCGAGCCGGCCCGACCGATCGAGATCGGTCATCAGCGCGTCGAACGCCCGATCGTACGGCGGAACGAGGTCTTCCTTGTGTGCGGAGAAATTGTTCCAGTGCGTGTCCCAGGCGAAGCCGTTGCGGCCCTGGGTGCGCTGCCAGTTGCACTGCACGAGCCGGGCGCCCGCTTCGAGGAGCCGTTTGCCCAAGAGCACCGATTGCCCGAACAGGTTTCGGCCATACCGTTCGCGCTCGGCGGCTGGAGTGCCCGCGAGGTCGACCGCTTGCCGCACCGATTCCGAAGAGATCACGTCGAGCGCTCGGCCCTGATTCTCGCGGATCGACTGCGTGATGGCAAGTTCCTGCAGCGCTTGCGTCTGCGTGCTGAGCTGGTCGGCCAGGCTCAGGCCGCGGCGCAGGTCGGAGACCTCGGCGTTCGGGGCGAGCGGAATGTGGTTCAGGCGGAAGTCGTCGTCGTTGGGATTGCCGCCGGTGAGGAGCGGATCGAACCGCCCGCCCAGCGAACCCGCGAACTGCCCCGCACGTCTGCCGCCGGCGACGTCCATGCGGTGCGGGATGATCGCAAACGGGAACATCGGACCGTTGCCCGGCGCGAGCTTGGCCACGACCGAACCCATGTGAGGCATGTCGGCGCGGCTCATCGAGTTGACGTCGGGCACCGAGCCGGGATATTGGTAGCCGGTAAACATCCAGTACGAGCCGCGACCATGATCGTTGTGCGAGTGATACATCGTCCGCACGAGGGCGGCCTTGTGCATCCACTTCGCCGAGCCCGGGACGAGTTCGGAGAAGCGAATCCCCGGCAGCGGCGTGGCGATGGTGCCGAACTCGCCGCGAATGTCGTCGGGGGCGTCGGGCTTGGGATCGAAGGTGTCCAGCTGCGCGGGGCCGCCCGAGAGATAGAGGATGATGCAGCTCTTGGCTTTGCCGAAGCTGCCGGAACGATTGACGCGCGGCGTCACCGCGGCGTTCGCCTGGTTCTGCAAAAGCGAGGCGAGCGACAGGCTGCCAAGCGAAAGCCCGCCCACGTTGAGCAATTCTCGGCGATCGAGCAGATCCAGGCG
Source organism: Gemmatales bacterium (assembly GCA_038217425.1). Classification (GTDB taxonomy): domain Bacteria; phylum Planctomycetota; class Planctomycetia; order Gemmatales; family Gemmataceae; genus JAIEPT01. Next base: position 16,411 of record JBBQPM010000032.1, on the reverse strand, counting down.
CGATTTGAGATTCCACAGCTTGAGCATGAGAAACCCTTTCGGGAAGGCGGGCGGGAAGCGGACGCAGGCGGGAGACGAACCAGAATTAGCATACCGTCCGGGCCGACGGATAGCAAGGGTCATCGGTTCGTTTAGCCGCCGCCTCCTGGCGGCGCGGGGCCCGTCCGCGCCGCCAGGAGGCGGCGGCTAAACTCAACGCACCAACATCCGCACATCCCCTTGCCGACTGGTCACGCCTTGCCGATCCAGATACTCGCACAGCGGGATCGCGTACTTCCGCGTCGTCCCCAGGAGATCGCGGATCTCCGACACCGTCAGCCCCTCGGTTCGCGTCGCCAACGCGTCCTGCACGCGGGCCCGCATCGCCGCCTCGTGTTCCGCGTGCAGGTGCAGATCTCCCTCGATGACGACGAGCGATCCCTCCGCGACGCAGACCTCGAAGAGTTCCTTGAGATTGCCCGCGTTGCCGGCCGCCTGGGGCGCGAAGCTCGACGGTTCCGGCGGCTGAAACCCGGCCGCGAGAAACGCCGCCTCGACCTTGTCCTTGAGCTTGCGGAGGTTCGCGCTCAGCTTCGGCTTGAAGTCGGCGCGGGCGATTCGGCGCCGATCGCCGACGACCTTCTTCGCCTTGATCAGACGCTCGACCGTCGCCTGCACCAGCGCGTCGTCGCCGACGTAGTCGAGATGCGACTGCACCTTCTGGCGATCGAGCGTCGTCATCAGCGGATATTCTTCGTGCAGCTTGGCGAGCGCGGTCAGGATGCGCTCCTCGAGTTCCGCGAGGACGTCGCCATGGAGCAACACCTGACGCCCGGGACCGACGACGACTTCGTCGAGCAGCCGGCGCAATCGCAGGATCTGCACGAGCCGATCGGCGTCTTCGGGCGTGACGTTGGCGCTGCGAACGAGATCGGCATGGGTGACGCCGGCGAAGCCGCCGAACCAGGCGACGGTGAGGACGCGTTTCTCGGGATCGCCGGTCCAGAGCTGCTCGATGCGCTCGAGCATCTCGATATGCCGTCGCCTCACTTTCTTGGCGACGGGTTGCAACACCTGACCGCCGCCCAGGGTGTACGTGGCGGAAGGACTGCGGACGACGAACGGCTGCCCCCAGGTCGAGGTCACCGGCTCTTCGAGAAAAATCTGCGCGAGCCCCCAGGCGCCCGGGGCGATCGTGTCGCAATCGAGCAGCGAGGCGGTCCCCATGACTTCGAGCGTGCCGATATGGAAACGAATCGACGCCCGGTGTTTGATCGGCTTCTTCGCGTCCTTGAGACAATGGAGCCGTACGGTGACGACGCGCGACGGCACGAGCAAGCCGGGCGTCGCGATTTCCTGGCCGCGCAGGACGTCTTCGTGATGCACCCCCGCGAGATTGATGGCCGCCCGCATGCCGTGATGGACTTCGTCGACCGGTTTGTCGTGATTCTGCAGCGAGCGGACGCGGACCTTTTCGCCGCGCGGCAGCCAATCGAGTTCGTCGCCGATTTTCAGCGAGCCGGAGAGGACGGAACCGGTGACGACGGTGCCGTGCCCCTGGACGATGAAGGAGCGATCGATGGGGAGCCGAAACCAATCGCCGCCGCGTCGGGTTTCGACCTTGGCGCAGGCCTGGACGATGGCGGCCTTGAGTTCCGCGATGCCGGCGCCGGTGCTCGCCGACGTGCGCTCGATCGGCGCCTTCTCGAGGAAGCTCCCCTGCACGAGGTCGCGGATTTCGAGTTCCACGACGTCGCGGGTGGTATCGTCGACGAGGTCGCACTTGGTGAGTGCGATGAGTCCCTGGCGAATGCCGAGGAGCTTGAGGATTTCGAGATGTTCGCGCGTCTGCGGCATGATGCCGTCGTCGGCGGCGACGACGAGGAGAGCGAGATCGATGCCGGTCGCTCCCGCGAGCATGTTCTTAATGAAACGTTCGTGGCCCGGGACGTCGACGATGCCGAGGCGCACGCCGTCGATTTCGAGCGTGGCGAAGCCGATATCGATGGTGATGCCGCGTGCCTTCTCTTCGGGGAGACGATCGCAGTCGATGCCGGTGAGGGCCTTGACGAGCGAGGTTTTGCCGTGATCGATGTGCCCGGCGGTGCCGAGGATGTAGTCGTTGGTCATGGCTGATTCCGAGTCAAATTGCAAGCCACAGAGAGCACAGAGGACACGGAGAAATGCAATATGCGGAGTTGATCCTTTGCGAATGTCTCTGTGTCCTCTGTGCTCTCTGTGGCTCGAATTGCCTTCTATTCGAACAACTGCCCTTGTGCGTTGCCCGGCTTCTCGCCGGAATTGCGAGGCGCCTTCGCGGGGGGCTTGCCTTCGATCTCGTCCCAGTTGACCAGCGCGATCGTCGGCGGCAACAGCCGCGTGAAGCTCGTGCGCGAGACCGCCTTGTGCCCCTTGCCGCCGCGCGAGAAGACGTCCATGCGGGCGGTGAAGTCCATCGTCTTGCCTCCCGACGTCTCCGCCTGCACCAGGTCGGTCGAGGCAATCATGACGGCGCCGCCGAGACAGATGTCGTCGTCCTCGAGCTTGATGCCGATCACGCCCTTGCCGACGCCCGAGAGAACGTTGACCTCGGTAATCGGGAAGTGGAGCACGTGCCCGCCTTGCGAGATCAGGTACATGCTACGCTCGTCGCCGGTGACCGCGCCAACGAAGACGACCTTGTCTCCCTCGCTCAGCTTAACAAACTTTCGCCCCGCCTTGGTCGACGGCACGCGGAACATCGCCAGCGGCAAGCGCAGCGTCTGGCCCAGCTTGGTCGCCACCAACAGATACGGGCCGTCGGGTTCGTCGCCGGCGCCGGGAATCGATTCGGGGATGAAGCGCGGGTCCGACGTGAGCGCATTGACGATGCGGACGTTGTCGTCGAGCTTGAAGAACTTGGAGATCGGCTCGCCGTAGCCGGAACTCACGGGGATCTCGTTGATCTTGATCGTGTAGGCGGAACCGTCGTCGGCGAAGAACATCGCCGTGTCGAGCGTCGAACCGGGCACGACCGCGAGGACGGCGTCCCCTTCGCGCACGCGCGTCCCCTCGACCGACGCCAAACGGTTGACGCGTTTGACCCAGCCGTCGCGCGTGATGACGACGTTCGTGTTCTCCTTGACGATGTACGCCGACTCGTCGTACTCGGGCATTTCATCTACTGAAAGTTTTGTACGACGTTTGCCGCCGAACTGCTCGGCGAGGGCGAGCATCTCGTCCTTGACGACGCCCCAGAGCTTCTTCTCGCTCTTGAGGATCGATTCGATCTTCTCGGCCGCCTTGGTTTTCTCGGCCAGCTCGTCCATGATCTTCTGGATTTCCATCTGCGCGATCTTGTAAAGCTGCGCGTCGAGGATCGCGTCAGTCTGAATGTCGCTCAGTTTGAACGCCTTCACGAGCTTCTCGTGGGCGTCGGGTCGGCCCTGGCTTTCGCGGATCAGCTTGATGGCCCGGTCGAGCGCGTCGAAGACGATCGCGAACCCTTCGAGGATGTGGATCCGCTTGCGGAGTTGTTCGAGTTCGAACTCGAAGCGTTTCTTGACCGTCTCGAAGCGAAACTGGTTGAAGTGAAAGAGAATCTGCTGCAAGCTGAGCCGGGCCGGCTGCACCTTCCCCTCGGCATCGGGGACGAGGCACGTCAAGTTGACCGCGAACGATTCCGACAGCGAGGTGTGCTTGTAGAGATACGTCATGATCAGATGCGGGTCGGCGTCCGCCTTGATGTCGAGCGTGAGCCGCATGCCTTCCTTTTGATTCGATTCGTCGGTGACGTCGAGCAGTTGCGGCAGCTTGCGATTGGCGATGATCTCGCCGATGTCCCCCTCGAGCGTGCCTTGATTGACGCCGTACGGGATCGAGTGGATGACGATCTGCCGTTTTTTGCCCGCTTCCTCGACGTCCCATTCGGCCTGCACCTTTACCGAGCCCGTCCCCTCCTCGTAGATTTTTCGTAGGGAAGACCGGTCCGTGACGATCTTGCCGCCGAGCGGGAAGTCGGGGCCCTTGAGTTTGTCCAGAAGCTGCGCGACGGTGGCGTCGGGATTTTCGATGAGATGGACGGCGGCGCGGATGGTGTCGCCGAGATTGTGGGGCGGGATGTTGGTGGCCATGCCGACGGCGATGCCGGAGGAGCCGTTGACGAGGATGTGCGGAAACTGCGCGGGGAGCACGACCGGTTCATCGCGGGTCGAATCGTAGGAGGGGCGCATCGGCACGGTGTTTTGCCGCAGCTCGGTCATCAGGTGATTGGAGATGGCGGTGAGCTTGGCTTCGGTGTAGCGCTCGGCCGCGGGAGGATCGCCGCTGACGGAGCCGAAGTTGCCGATGCCGTCGACGAGCGGTTCGCGCATGACCCAGTTTTGAGCGAGGCGGACGAGGGCGTCGTAGACGGAGACGGTGCCGTGGGGGTGGTATTTGCCGGTGACTTCGCCGGTGATGCGGGCGCACTTGGAGGGCCGGCGGTCGAAGTAGAGGTTGAGTTCGTGGAACATGCAGTAGAGGATGCGGCGCTGAACGGGCTTGAGACCGTCGCGGACGTCGGGGAGGGCGCGGGAGGAGATGACCGAGAGGGCGTAGGTGAGGTAGCGGCGCCGGGTCTCTTCGACGATCGACGCGGGATGAATTGTTTCCGCCATGAAACCGTGCTCCGCAGGGAAGGCCGGGACAATGACGGCATTGTAGCGAAGCGACGGGAGCCGACGAGCGCCGCGAGCCGGCAATCACGGCATCGACGAGAGCGAAATGACGAAGGGAAACGTCGATTGCAGGTTTCTCACCAATTTATCGTCGGCCGTGAGAAGTTCGCAGCCTTCGAGTTCGGCAAGAGCGACGTAGAGACAGTCGTATATCCCGACTCTCATGCTGGAGGAAATGTCGTAAGCGCGCGTCATGAGCGGCAAGGATTCGACGAGTAGGGGGGAATCCGCCATGATTGCCTGCCAACCGCTCCAACTTTCGGCCGGCGTGATACGAGATTGACGCTCCGCTCGAGTTAGAGCATGGGCGAGTTCAACATGAAAGATATCTGGAGCGAGGAAGTCGTGTAAGCCGAGGCCACGCTCGTCCAACAACAGACTTGCCTTGTCGGAATCGACTTCCACCAAAACCGTTTTCACCGCCACCGATGAATCCAACACGCATCTCATGGATTGGGCAACTCCCCACGAAGCTCGCGAATGGCAGGAACGGCGATGTCAAGCAATCCGTTCCTTGCAAAAATCACCTGACGCAACCTTGCTCGCTCGGCGCGGGCGCGCGTTGCGATTTCAGGGTCGAGCGGCTTGCCGGACATCGCGTGCTCGATGATCGCTTTCGTGTCTGCATCCATGTTGGGAATTGAGTCGATGGTCTTCATGACCGTATTTTCGCAACGAGTCGCGATCAGGTCAACTGAAATCGCGCCGACCGAAGTACGGACGGCGCTTGCAATAGAAGGATTGCCCTGATACGATACTATTTACTCTGCCAGTACTTCCGCGCCTCGTTCCGACGCTTCTCCGCCAAGGTTTAACATGCTTGTACGCCGGCTCCCTGTGTTGTTCGTCTTTGCGCTCGCTGGCGCTCTGCAGGCGCAGTCGCTGAGCGTCGAACTCGGCAGCCGCAAGAGCGTTCACCTGGCAGGCCGCGATGCCGGCACGCAGCTCATCGTCACCGACGCGAAGCAGCGCGACGTCACCCATCAGGCGAAATACCAAACCGACAACGCGAACGTCCACGTCAGTGAGACCGGGTACGTCTCGGCGCTTGCAGAAGGACAGGCGACCGTCGCCATCACCGGGCCCGATGGATCGAAAACTGCCGTCGCCGTCCAGATCACCGATATCGTCCGCGATGTGCCGATCAATTTCACGAATGAAGTGGTCCCCGTCTTCACGCGTTTCGGCTGCAACGCCGGCGGCTGCCATGGGAAGTCGGGCGGGCAGAACCACTTTAGCCTGTCGCTGCTCGGCTTCGAACCGCAGGAAGACTACGAGTTCATCATCAAGGAAACCCGGGGCCGACGCATCTTCCCTGCCGCCCCCGAGCAGAGCGTGCTCGTGCAGAAGGCGACCGGGCTGATCCCGCACGGCGGCGGCAACAAGATCGCCGTCGATTCGCCTGCGTACCGGCTCATGGTTCGCTGGATCGAACAGGGGACGCCGTTCGGCACGCCCGCCGATCCCGTCGTGCAGAAGCTCGAGGTGTTGCCGAGCGATCGGCTCTTGCAGCGCAATGCCAAGCAGCAGATCGCGGTGCTCGCGCACTTCAGCGACGGCTCGATTCGCGACGTCACCAGCTGGGCCCAGTACGAATCCAACGACGGCGAGACCGCGGGCGTTTCGGAGTCCGGCCTCGTTTCGACGCGCGATCGGCCCGGCAGCGCCGCCATCATGGTCCGCTATCAAGATCAGGTGGCCGCCTTTCGCTGCACCATCCCGCTCGGGCACGAAGTGACGAAGCTGCCGCCGGTCCGCAATTTCATCGATACGCTCACGCAGAAGCAATGGACCAAGCTCGGCCTGCCGCCGGCGGAACTGTGCGACGATGCGACCTTCCTGCGCCGCGTCACGCTCGATCTCGCGGGCCGATTGCCGACGCTCGAAGAAGCCCAGGCGTTCACCGGCGACGACAAGCGGACCCGGTTGATCGATCGGCTCCTGGCCAGCGACGACTTCGCCGACTTCTTCACCGCCAAGTGGAGCGCCGTCCTGCGCAATCGCAAATCGAGCCCCAAGGACGATGCCAAGGCGACCATCGCCTTCCACGGCTGGATCCGCGACGCGATCCAAAAGAACATGCCGTTCGATCAGTTCGTGCGCGAACTCCTGACCGCAACCGGCGAGGAAGTCGCGAACCCGCCTGTCGCCTGGTACCGTGAAGTCAAGGACATCCACGCCCAGACGGAGGACGTCGCCCAGCTCTTTCTCGGCACCCGGCTGCAGTGTGCCCGCTGCCATCATCATCCGCTGGAAAAGTGGAGCCAGCAGGATTACTACGGCCTGTCCGCGTTCTTCTCGCGCGTCGGCTACAAGACGCCCCCGAAGGTCGAGCAGAAGAAGGGGCAGCCCAAGCAGCCCATCGTCAAGCAGCCGACGCATGTGTTGGTCACTGACGTGGAGGCTTCAGCCATCAACCCGCGTACGAATCTTGCCGTGCAGCCGACCGTGCTCGGCGGCGTCGGGCTCGACATTCCGACGGGGACCGATCCGCGGGCGGAACTCGTGAAGTGGATGACGAGCCCGGACAATCCCTACTTCGCGAAGACGCTCGCCAATCGCGTCTGGAAGCACTTCATGGGCCGCGGTCTCGTCGAACCCGAAGACGACATGCGCGCGACCAATCCGCCGACCAATCCCGAACTGCTCGACGCCCTGGCGAAGCGCTTCAAGGACAGCAAGTACGACGTCCGCGCCCTCATCCGCGACGTCGTCCTGTCGAGCACGTATCAGCTCAGTTCCGACTCCAGCGAGGAGAACGAGAACGATCGGCAGAATTACTCGTACTTCCGCCCCCGCCGTTTGCATGCCGAGGTGCTGTTCGACGCCATCGATCAGCTGACGCTGACCAAGCCGGCGTTTCCGGGAGTCCCGGCGGGAACCCGCGCGGTGCAGCTGCCGGACCATTCGATCGAGTCGTACTTCCTGACGCTGTTCGGCCGACCCGACGCGTCGAGCGCCTGCGAATGCGAACGTTCGTTCGAGGTGAGCTTGCCGCAGATGCTGCATTTGTTCAACTCGTACGAGATGCAGGCGAAAGTGACGGGGACGATGCCGAAGCCGCCGATGCAGCCGAGCAAGACGGAGCCGAAATCGAAGACGAAGGCGCCGGTCATCCAGCCGACGCGCGTGATCCCGGGCGACCGCATCAACAAGATCCTGGCCGACAAACGCGGGGCGCCGGAGAAGATTCGCGATTTGTATCTGATCGCGTATGGCCGAGAGCCGATAGAAAAAGAATTGGCCCTGCTGACGAAGTACGTGACGCGCGAGCCCGCCGAACTGCGGGCGGCGTACGAAGATGTACTGTGGGCGATCATTAACTCGGAAGAGTTCTTGTTCAATCATTAGAAATTCGTTGAGCGCTCGCCGGCAACCTGCAAGCGCTCAACGGGGAACCTGACAACGGGAAACCGCCATGCTGACGCTTCACGCGAACCGTTCCGCCCTGGATTGCCAGGGAACCAATCGCCGCGACTTCCTCCGCGCGGGCTTCCTCGGCCTCGGCGGGCTCACGCTCCCCTGGCTGCTCGAACAGAAGGCACTCGCGGCGGCGGGGCAATCGAGTTACGTCAAGGACAAGGCCGTCATCATGGTCTTCCTCGGCGGCGGCGCCAGCCATATCGAAACCTTCAACCCCAACATGGACGCGCCCAGTCCCTACCGCAGCATGACCGGCGCCGTCCGCACCCGCACCCCCGGCGTCCTCTACGGCGGCACCTTCCCGCAGCTCGCGGACCGCTTCGACAAAACGTCGATCATTCGCTCGTTCCGCCATCCGGTCGGCAATCACGAACAGGCCATCAGCCACGTCCTCACCGGCGGCACCGACCCGAATGGACAGGCGCAACTTGGTTTCAGCATGGGCTCCATGTACAGCCGACTGCGCGGGACGAACCATCCCGAAACCGGCATGCCGACCTACGCCCTGCTCACGCATCCGCACAGCGACGGCCAGTACAACACCGAGAAAAACCGCGTCACCATCGGCTCCCGCTCCGGCACCCTCGGCTCGACCATGAGCCCATTCAACCCGACCGGCGGCGGCACCGCGCTCGAGAACATGCTGCTGCACATCTCCCCCGAACGGCTCGCCCAGCGCCGCGATCTCGTGCAAGAGATGGACCGCCTGCGCCGCCGTTCCGAAGCCCGTCCCGTCCGCGAACATCTCAGCGAGTTCGAGCAACAGGCCGTCGATTTGCTGCTGGGGGGCGCCGGTCAAGCGCTCGACCTCACGCGCGAGCCGCGCTCGATCTACGAACGCTACGACACGAGCCGCTTCCAGATTGGCAAGAAAGTCTTCGAACCTTCGCAGATGGGCCAGCAGATGCTGATGGCCCGCCGATTGATCGAGGCGGGCGCCGGGTTCGTCACGGTTCAGAGCGCCGGCTGGGACATGCACGCCGACAACAACAATCCCGGCATCGAGAGCGGCATGGAAATGCTCGGTCGGCCGCTCGACAAGGCGCTCTCGGCGCTGCTGGATGACCTGGAGCAACGGGGTATGCTGGAGAAGACGCTGGTGGTACTGACGGGCGATTTCGGCCGCACGCCGACGATCAACCGCAACGGCGGCCGCGACCACTGGGCGAATCTATGCACGCTCGCCCTGTTCGGCGGGGGTCTCAAAATGGGGCAGGTGATCGGGCAAAGCGATCGCCAGAACCGCGCCCCGGCCAGCACGCCGATCGGCCCGCACCATCTCCTGTCGACGATCATGCACCACCTATTCGACGTCGGCGTCATGCGCGTGAGCCGAGGCGTGCCGAGCAATCTGCTCCGCTTGGTCGAGGACCATCGCCCGATCGCCGAGCTGTTCGCCTAGTTCGACAGCGCCAGTTTTCACATTGGGTAAGGCTGGTTTTAAACTGCGCAAATTGCGCAGCTCAGCATGGGGCGTTCTTGGATTCGGCCTGTAAGGCCGACTCTTACAGCCCAGGCCGTAAGGCCGGGGTAAGATAATAATCTTATATCGGCCCTGTAGGGGCCGCTCGACAGCCGCGTGAAGTCGAGCGGCCCTTACAGGGCCGAATACAGACATCGACTACTACCCAGGCCTCCGGCCTGGGCTGTAGGAGTCGGCCTTACAGGCCGAAGAATCTTGCTCGATGTCATTGCCCGTAGAAAAAGTGGCGTTGTCCAATTAGACGCAAGCGTCAGTTGCCCACGATTTTCGACGGCAGAAAGCGGATCGAATCGACAAGGGCGGCGTCGCGGTTGCCGATCTTGCTGACGTGATTGGGGCTCATCGAGAACGTCACCACCCGGTGATTGCCTGCATCGTCCACGACCAGGTAGAACGACTGCACGGCCGGGTTGCCGCTGAGCTTGCCCTGTGCCGAGACGCGATGCACGACGTAGCCGGCCTTGGATTTTTCGGTGACCGGCGCGTTGATCACGCCCGTTTGCTCCCAGCCGAGCGAGTTGCTCATGGCCGTCTCGAACTGTTGCAGCGAAAGTTTGGCGGGGTCGATGCCCGAGAGCGTGGTGATGCTGCACTGGGCGACGAAATCGCCGCTGTCGAGCAAGCGCAACACGACGAGCCCCTCGCGCTGGCTGACGACGTGCCAATCTCGGCCGTAGTGAAATTGCAGCTTCCCCTCCCGGGCGACGAGGTCCGTGATGGCCTGGGTGAGGGCGCCGCGCAAGCGGTTGTTGTCCAGCTCCTCGGGAATCGCGATCGGCGTCCGCTTCAGCACAATCGTCACGTCTGCGGACATCGCGGGGCTCACCGGACCTTGTTCGCGCTGGTCCGATTGCTTCCACACCAGCTCGACGATTCGGCTCTTCTTGCTGTCGAACAGGTAATGCCCTTCGACGAGCAGCTTGACCTGGCTCCCCTTGTCGATGCCGACGACGTTGCCCAGGAGTTTGACCCTGGCGAGGTCGCCGACGACGGAGTCGAGCGTCGCGGCAATTTCGCCGCTGACGAGGCCGTCGAGGTAGCAGAGCGCCTGGGTCGCGGACTTGGCGACCTGCCACTTCTCGCCGACCTTGACTTCCTTGCCCGGCGCCAACCCGGGGACCGCGAGCGAATCGAAGTGTTCGGTCACTTCCATCTCTTCGCGCGTCATCGGCTCCTTGGGATTGTAGACGAGCACGTTGTCCTTGAAGCGCTGGGCGACGTGCAGCGTCTTGGATTTGTCCAGGCCGATATGGATCTGCTGTTTGCCGTCGACGATGTTGGCCGACGCTTCGCGATAATGGCGGACGCTGCCGCTGGCCATGCCGGCCTTCTCTTCGAGCACGCGTTCCAGATATTCGTGCCGCGCGCTGGCGCCCCGGTCGAACTGTTTCTGTTGGCCCGCCTGATTGATGATGATCTTGCCGTTGGCCATCTCCATCGTCAGCACGATGTGGTACGAGCTGTCGATCAGTTTCGCTTCCGTCAAGTTCACCGTCTGCGCCTGAATCCCCGAGCCCGCGACCAGCAGCGCGGCCACATATCGGAAAAGCTTCATGCCCGTCTCCTTGGGTTCGAAAATATCCTTGCATTGGGGTGCGAAAAAAAACGAGCCACAGAGAGCACAGAGGACACGGAGGAAGAAAGAGGACGTTCGCCGCTTCGAGGATTTGTTTTCAATTCCTCGGTGTCCACTGTGCCCTCTGTGGCTCGTTTTACCTTAATTCGCCGAGACGCCCGGCACCGGGGTCTTGATGTTCGACTCGATCTTCTGCGTCACGTCTTCCTGGAAGACGTTGCGATGCTCCATGAGAATGTTCGGGCTCGCCTTGCTGCGGAGCTGTGCGAAGTACGTCGGCAACCGTTCCGAGATCCGCTTGTCGAGCATCTCACGCTCGATCTGGAAACGCTCAGTCTCGAATACTTTCGTGAGATCCTGCGGCTCGTGCTTTTCGCACAGGAAGATCGCGTAGGTGTTATCGATCTGCACAATGGCGCTGACCTGGCCCGGCTTGAGACGGAAGACTTCCTGCTCGACCTGGATGTTCGGGAAATGTTTGTGAATCGCCGGCACGTCGCCGCGCCGCGCCGCCAGCGGGTGGATGAACTGCTTTTCGGCTTCTTCCAGGAACAGCTTCGTCGGATCGGGACTTTCGACGATCGCCTGACGCTTCGTCACCGCCTTGCCTTCGTTGTCGTACACCACCATTCGGCATTTTACCTTCGGCCCGAACTTCGCTTCGAAGCCGATCCGGAGATCGTCGGCGTTGATTTGAATCTGCGAGCGGACCAGGCGATTGACGGCGAGCTTCTGACGAATGACGTCTTCCTTCCACTCGTAGAGCGTCTTGTTGAAGCGCTTGAGAACCTGCTCCTGGAACTGCGTCTGCGACAGCTTCATGCCTTGCAGATCCTGACGGTACTGCGCCTCGACCTCGGCGTCGGTGATGTTGACGCCGTACTTTTGGCACTCGAGTTCGAGGATCTTGCGATTGATGAGGAAGTTGATGCGCTCGGGCCCGTAGCGGGCAATGAGGTGCTCGGCCAACTCGCCGCGGGTGACCGGAATTTTATCGTAGATGTAGGCGACGACGCGCTTGGAATATTCGTCGTTGAACGCGGGGAGATTGTTCGGCTGGTTGGGCGACGCCTGAAAGGGGAGTTGCTGACCGGAGGCGGGGGAAAGGCCGACGCGTTTGCCCATGAGAAACGCCGCCCCGCTGAGGATGAGCGTCAGGGCCACGAAGGCACTTTGCCGGGCGCCCGGCATCCAACTCGGCACACGCAGCTTCGAAATCCTGGTCCACATGAGTTCCATCTCCTCGAATCGGTTCTTCCTCGCTCGCCTATACCTTTTTCCGCCGGTTCGAAACAAGTCTTCTTTGCAAGCCCCCGTTCGTTTGCTACATTACCATTGGCCTACCGCACGCGCTCTCCCGCCTCCTTCGGAGACTTCCATGATCGAACCGATTACGCGACGTCAACTCCTCCACCGCATGGGAACCGGACTGGGCGTGCTCGGCCTCGCCGGCGTTCTCCAGGAACGCGGCGAACTCCAGGCCGCCAATCCGCTCGCCCCGCGCGTCGCCCACTTCGCCCCCAAGGCCAAGCACGTCATCCATCTTTTCATGAACGGCGGGCCCAGCCAGGTCGATACTTTCGATCCCAAACCCGCACTTACCCGATACCACGGCCAACGGCCCCCCAGCACCGATCGCCTCGGCACCGAACGCCGAACCGGCAACCTCATGGCCTCGCCGTTCAAGTTCATCCAGCGCGGACAATCGGGCATCCCCGTTAGCGAAATCTTCCCGCAGATCGGCTCCTGCATCGACGATATCTGCGTCATTCGCTCCATGCACACCAACGTCCCCAACCACGAACCGTCGCTCCTCATGATGACCTGCGGCGATTCGCAACCCGTCCGCCCCAGCATGGGTTCCTGGCTCCTCTACGGCCTCGGCTCCGAAAACCAAAACCTCCCCGGCTTCGTCGTCATGTGCCCCGGCCGACCCGTCGTCGGTCCCGCGCTCTGGAGCAATAGCTTCCTCCCCGGCATCTTCCAGGGGACGCACATTAACAACAGCTCCTTCGAGCCGCGCACCATCCTGCAGAACATCAACAACACGCATCTCACCGCCAGCTCGCAACGCGAACAAGTCGACCTCATGCGGCAATTCAACCAGCTGCACCTCGATCGTCGCGGCGGCATGGACAACCCGCTCGAGGCCCGCATCAACTCGATGGAGATGGCCTTCCGCATGCAGACCGAGGCCCAGGAAGTCTTCGATCTGAACCGCGAAACCCAGCGCACCCGCGACCGCTACGGCAAGTCCCCCTTCGCCGACGCCTGTCTCGGCGCCCGCCGACTCGTCGAACGCGGCGTGCGCATGGTGCAGATCTATTCCGGTTCCGGGCAACCCTGGGACGATCACGGCGACATCAAGAATCATGCAAATCTCGCACGCAACGTCGATCAGCCGATCGCCGCCCTTCTCCAGGATCTCAAACAACGCGGGTTGCTCGAAGAGACGCTGGTCCTCTGGGGCGGCGAGTTCGGCCGAACCCCGGCGTCGGAAGGTTCCATGGGCCGCGATCACAACCATCACGGCTTCTCCGTCTGGATGGCGGGCGGCGGCATCAAGGGCGGACACGTCCACGGCGCCTCCGACGACTTCGGCTTCGCCGCTGCCGAGAAGAAGATGCACGTCCACGATCTTCACGCGACGATGTTGCACCTGCTCGGAATCGATCACGAGAGACTGACCTACCGCTACTCGGGCCGCGATTACCGCCTCACCGACGTGCACGGCGTCGTCAACCGCGAGATCCTGGCGTAGTGCATTTCACTAAAGCCCAGGGGTGAGGTACTCCGAACCCCTGGGATGTTCGCGCGTGCAATCCCAAGGGTTCGGAGTACCTCACCCGTTGGGCTTTGGCTCACGGCCGGGCGCGGCCCGCGTAACCGCAGGCCGCGCGCAACGCCGACGCGTCCTCGCCCTGCTGCTCGCGCACATCAACTTCCACCACTTGCATGCCGAATCGCTGCGCTAACTCGAGCGCCGATGCCAGCACGGCTTCGCGCTCCGCCCCCGCGCCCAGCCAGCGGGCGTAACTCAGACGCGTCAGCGCCCGCTCCCAGGGCAACCCGGCTCGGTCGTATGCCTCCAGAAGTTCGCGGTATTCGCTCCCCAGATTCGGTTCGCCACGCAGGCGCGCCAGGTCGGCACGCATGCGCCGCAGCGCGAGCACGCCCCAGACGTGGTCGGCGGACGGCGTCAGGCTGCGCAAGTCGAGCTGATCGGCCTGGCCCAAGCGCAACATCGCTTCGAAAACGTGGACCCACTCGTACGCGTCCATCGGCGTCGCCGACCGCGCCAACGCCAGCGCCTCGCGCTCGCGGCCCAAGATCGCCAGGGCGTGCGTCCGGTACGCGTGCCAGAGCATCTGCCAGGGATGGGCCATGCTCGGCGTCTCCACGAACGGCGCCAGTCGGCCCAACGCAATGAGGGCGTCGCCGCGCAGCGCCGCGTCGGTCGCCGGATAGACCTCCAGCGCGTCGCCAAAGTGTCCGAGCAGCTCGAAGCAAATCGCCAAACTTCGGCGCCTGCCGAACCCGGGCCAGAGCGGTTTTTGCCGCCAATCCTGCGCGGGAAAAAATTGCAGCAGCAGATCGCGTTCGAAGGCCGGGGCGAGGAAGCGATGCTTCGGATTGTCGAGGGCGCGCAGCGTGTTGTCGGCCTCGTTCCACAGGCCCGCTTCGATGTAAGCGTGAAACAGCTCGACCTCCTCGCGCGCCTCGGCGAGCGACGCCGGCGGACGACGATCGGGACGGCCCGACAGAAACCCGGCCCGGGCCTGTGCCGACGGCGCCCCCGCCCCCAGCGCGTCCTCGAACCCCCGGCGCACCAGCGGATGCGCGTCGAGCACCGCCGACTCGTCGAGTGCGGACAGGATGAGCGCCAGCCCGACGCGTTCGAGCAATCGCAGCGTCACCAGTTCATCGACCGCCCCCCTGAGCCAGACTTCGGCTCGGTTACTAAACATTTCGTAGGTGCGACCTTTGACGTCGTGGAGGAGATGGCGCACCGACGGGCTGACGAGGTATTCGAGCAGCCGGCGCAGCGTGGGGGGCTGGCGAAAAGCCGTGGTCAGTGCGAGGATGTCGCGCAGTTCCGGCGCGAGCGATTGATGGAACGCGGCCAGGATACGCGCGACCTGCGCCTCCTCCGGGCTGGCGTCTCCTTGAACGACATCGGGGAGATCGCGATGCTTCGCGACGGCGCCGGCGTGATAGCGGACGAGCCACGCCCCCAAGAGTTCGACCGCCTTGGCATGCAGCCCGACCGATTCGGCGGCGGCGGTGCGTTCTGCGAGGGCGCCGTGCACGCCGAGACTTTCGAGGAGCCCAGCGCCGCTTTGAGCATCGAGCGTGGCCAATGAAATCAGCCGGGCATGCCGGCGCGTCTGGAGCGTCGGCATCGCAAAGCGCGACGTGAGGACGACCACGCCCGGCATTGGCGCGGACGCGAGTTCCTCCAGCAGCCGACCGAGTTCCGGGTGCACGAATCGGCCGAACCAGGCCCCGCTTTCGTGCTGCACGATCTCGGCGCCGTCCAGCACCAGCGCCCAGCGCTCCGCACGCAACCGGGGGATTAGCCGATCGACGCAAAACCCGGCCGACACCTCGGGCGGACTGTCAAGCCCTTCCGCGTAGGCGAACAGCGTGCGTAGGCAAAGATCGCTATCCTTGCCGCGGTAGAAGCTCCAGAGAAAGACGCCGTCGATTTGGTCGAGTCGATCGCGCTGCCGTTCGAGCCAGTGCTGCACGATGGCGGTTTTGCCCTGTCCGCCGGGCCCGATCATGGCGACGACGCTGTCGCGTCCGCCGGCCAGGGCTTCGTCGAGCAGCGCCAGTTCGGCGGCGCGGCCGAAGAAGACGAGGGGATGCGAGGTGCAGTGGTGGATGGAGGGGGCGCGAGGGGCCATGAGGGTCGCCTGGTCAGCGTGGAGGGGAACGCGAACGCAGGGATTACTGTAGCAGAAGTCAGAAAGCCCGACGGGTGAGGTACTCCGAACCCTCGGGATTCAGCCGGCGCGGGCATGTATCCCAGGGGTTCGGAGTACCTCACCCACTGGGCTTGCATCATTCTGAACGACCTACCCGCGGATGTTCCGCAGCCGATCCATCAGGCCCTGCTTGTCCGACTTCGGCGCCGCGCTGTTGGCGGCGGCGCCCGCGGCCTGCTGGCGCTTCGTGTTCATCTCTTCGCGCAGACGCTGCACCGGGGCCAACGATTCCATCACGCCGTTGGATCGCTGCATGCGCTCC
>JBBQPM010000031.1:0-49496 GCA_038217425.1 Gemmatales bacterium | reverse complement strand
GCCGGGACGAGTGCCGGAAACCATTGGCGCGCCCCCCCAGGGATAGCCATCCCTGGGCTTTCGGGCTAATGTACGCTTCTAACCTTCCCCGAGGATTTCTCCATGTTTCGTATCTCCGCTCTTTGGCTCGCCCTCGCTTTCACCCCCGCCTTCGCTCAGGATTTCGTTCCCAAACCGGGCGAACGCATCAGCATCCTCGGGAACACCCTCGCCGAACGCATGCAGCACGACGGCTGGCTCGAAACGGTTTTCCTCGCGCGGTTTCCCAACCACGACTTGGCCTTTCGCAACCTCGGCTTTCCCGGCGACGAGCTGAACCACCGCATTCGTTCCGCCAACTTCGGCTCCCCCAAGGATTGGCTCACGCGCACCCGCACCTCCGCCGTCTTCGCCTTTTTCGGCTACAACGAATCGTTCGCGGACCAGGCGGGGCTGGACAAATTCAAGGAGACGCTCGAGAAATTCATCGACGAGACGACCAAGGAGAAGTACGACGGCCAGAATTCCGCGCGTCTGGTCCTGTTCTCACCGATCGCGCATGAGAACCTGAATACCCCGCATCTGCCCGATGGTGCGCAGAACAATCGCCGACTCAAGATGTACACGGCCGCGATGGCGGAAGTCGCCAAGAAGAAGGGCGTGTATTTCGTGGATCTCTACGCGCCGACGCTCGAGGCGTACGCCAAGGCCGCGAAGCCGCTCACCATCAACGGCGTCCATCTCAACGCCGACGGCAACAAAGTCGTCGCCGAGATCATCGACCGCATCCTTTACCAGAAACCCGCGGACGCCACGCATCTGGACAAGATTCGTCGGGCCGTGCTCGACAAGAATTTCCACTGGTTCCACCGCTACCGCACCGTCGACGGCTTCTCGATTTACGGCGGCCGGGCGAGCCTCAAATTCCAGCCCGAGGGGCAGACCAACTTCGTCGTCATGCAGCGCGAGATGGAGATCCTCGACGTCATGTCGGCCAACCGCGACAAGGTCGCCTGGGCCGCGGCGCGCGGGCAAGACGTCAAGGTCGACGACGGCAACATCCCCGAATTTCTCGAAGTGAAGTCGAACAAGCTCGGCAAACTTGAGGGTGGCAAGCACGCGTTTCTTACCGGCGAGGAAGCGGTCAAGAACATGACCGTCGCCAAGAACATGAAGGTCAACTTGTTCGCCTCCGAGAAAGAATGGCCCGCCCTGGTCAACCCGGTGCAGATGACGTTCGACGCCCGGGGCAGGCTCTGGGTCGCGGTCTGGCCGACGTATCCGCACTGGAAGCCCAAAGAACAAATGAACGACCAGATCCTCGTCTTCGAGGATACCGACGGCGACGGCAAGGCCGACAAGATGACCGTCTTCGCCGAGGGACTCCACTGCCCGACCGGCATGGAACTCTGGAACGGCGGTGTCCTCATCGCCCAGCAGCCCGACGTGCTGTTCCTCAAAGATACCGACGGCGACGGCAAGGCCGACGTCCGCACCAAGGTGATTAACGGCATCGACTCGGCCGACACGCATCACGCCGCCAACAGCTTCGTGCTCGATCCCGGCGGCGCCCTGTATTTTCAGGAAGGGACGTTCCATCACACGCAGGTCGAGAGCCCGTGGGGCCCGACCACGCGCAACACCAACGCCGGCGTTTTCCGCTTCGAGCCGCGCACCGCCAAGTTCGAAACCTACGTCAATTTCGGCTTCGCCAATCCGCACGGTCACGTCTTCGACCGCTGGGGCCAGGACATCGTCGTCGACGGCACCGGCGCCGTCCCTTATCACGGCACGCTTTTCTCGGGACAAACCGATTACCCGCAGCGCCACTCGCGCCCGCCGACCGTCTACAAGCAGAAGAGTCGGCCCTGCCCGGGCATGGAGATCCTCTCGAGCAACCACTTCCCGCCGGAGAACCAGGGCAACCTGCTCGTCGGCGACGTCATCAACTTCCAGGGCATCCTCCAGTACAAGCTGAAGGACAAGGGGGCGAGCCTCGAAGGCATCGAGGTGGAGCCGATCGTGCAGTCGCGCGATCCGAACTTCCGCCCGTCGGATCTACGCGTCGGGCCCGACGGCGCCATCTACTTCCTCGACTGGCACAACCCGATTATCGGCCACATGCAACACAACCTCCGCGACCCCAACCGCGACCGCGCACATGGCCGAATCTTCCGCATTACGTACGAAGGTCGCCCCCTTTCGACGCCCGCGAAAATCGCCGGCGAGCCGATCGAGAAGCTGCTCGATCGGCTGAAGTCGCCCGAGGACCGCGTTCGCTACCGCACCCGGCAAGAACTCGGCAGCCGCGACGGCAAGGCAGTCCTCGCAGCACTCGCCAAATGGACGACGGCGCTCGAGCGCAAAGATTCGGAGTACGAGCATCATCTGACCGAGGCCCTCTGGCTGCATCAGAATCACGACGTCGTGAACGAGCCGCTGCTGAAGCAGATGCTCCGTTCGCCCGACTTCCGCGCCCGCGCGGCGGCGACGCGCGTCCTCTGCTACTGGCGCGACCGCGTCAAAGATCCGCTCGGCCTACTGCGCGTGCAGATCAATGACGAACATCCGCGCGTCCGGCTCGAGGCGATCCGCGCCTTGAGCTTCTTCCATACGGAACCCGCCGTCTTCATCGCCGCGGAACTCTTGACGCATCCGGTCGACGAGTATCTCGACTACACGTTCAAGGAAACGATGAACACGCTCGAGAAACGCGTGGGCGCCAAGTTCGACCGCAAGAACATCGCCGGCTCGCTGCTCAAGTTTCTCGAATCGGGAAATCTACCGATCGAGCGCAAGGGGCCGGTGATCGAGACGATCGTTCGTCTCGGCACGGAAGCGGATCTGGGAAAGATCTTCGCGCTCGTCGAGACGAAGGACGTGCTGCCGCTCGCGCTGCGCCAGAAAACGCTGGAATGGCTGGCAGAGTCGGCGAACACGCGCCGCGTGCAACCCAAGGCGAACGCCTTCACGTTGTCGGCACTGGTGAACGGCCCCGATCTGGCGCCCGAGGCAATCCGCCTGGCCGCCGCCTGGAAACGAAAGGACCTGGCCCCCGGGATTCGCGCCCTCGCGGTCAATGCGACGACGCCCGCCGCCGTGCGGAAGTCGGCCATCGAGGCGCTGGCGTCGTTCCATTTGCCCGAAGATCGGCAAACGCTGACGGTGCTCGCCAGCTCGGAATACCCGGTCGACGTCCGCATGCTGGCAGCCATCGGCCTGGGCCAAAACGATCTCAAGGCAGGCGCCAAGATCGCGGCGACCGTGCTCGGCCAACTCAAGGAAAACGACGACCCGAGCGAACTCGTCGAGGCGTACTTGACGCGTAAAGGGGGCTCCGACGCGCTCGCCGCCGCGATCGGGGAAGCGCCGATCGGCGCCGACGCCGCCAAGCTCGTGATCCGCGCCATGTACCTCGCGGGGCGTAATGACAAGGCCCTCGCCGACGTCGCCGCCAAGATCGCCGGGCTCGAAGGCGATGTCAAGCCCCCCAGTGCCGCCCAGCTCAAGACGATCATCGCCGAAGTTCTGGAAAAGGGCGACGCCGTCCGCGGCGAAAAGATCTTCCTCCGCGGCGACCTCGGTTGCATCAAGTGCCACGCCATCCACAAAGCCGGCGGCAGCATCGGCCCCGACCTCGGGCCCATCGGCAACGCCTCTCCCATCGACTACATCGTCAGCTCCATCCTCGATCCCAACAACGCCATCAAGGAGGAGTACCTCACCAAGGTCATCGCCACGTCGAGCGGCAAGATCATCACGGGCGTCGTCGCCGAACGGACCAAGAACCAGATCGTCCTCAAGGACGCGACCGGCAAACGCATCAAGATCGCGATCGACGAGATCGACGAGGAGACGACCGGCAAATCGCTGATGCCTGAAGGGATCACGCGCATTCTCACGAAAGCCGAGCTGCTCGACCTGATGCGCTTCGTCTCCGAACTCGGCAAACCCGGCAAGTATGGCCCGCGTTCGGCGATGACGATGCAGCGTTGGAAGAGCCTTTATAAGATTCCAGCAAGTCTTATCTCGGATGGCGTGCCCGACCGTGAAGCCTTCCGCAACAACATTCTGAGCAGCCCGCCCGAGAATTGGGACGTCGTCTACGCCCTCTACGACGGAACGTTGCCGACGGCTTCCTTGTTGGGTAAGGGGCCGGTCGGCTATCAGCCGGTCGACTATCTCCAGGGCGAGATCAACGTGACCCAGGCCGGCGCCATCGAGGTGCTCGTCGCCGCCGGCCCTGAGGCGACGCTCTGGATCGGCGAGGAAAAACACGACGTCAAGAAAAGCGTGCGCGTCGTGCTGCCGACGGGACGTCACACGTTGACGTTGCGCATCGCCGGCGCGAGCGCGAAGGAAGTCCGTCTGGAAGTGCGCGTGCCGGACGACTCGAAGGCCCGTGCCGAAATCGCCCATGCCGGGGAGTAACTCAAAGGTTGGTCGTTGAAAGTTATACTTTCCGCGGGCGGAAATGAAGCGTCGCATTTCCGAGCCGGAAGCGTGAGCGACGATTTTGCGAAGATCGTCGCTCACGCTTCCGGCTCGGAGCGAAAACGCCGATTCATCAATTCGCCCCGCGTACGGTGCTAGTTCAGAACCAGGATCTCGCCCTTGCCCAGCGCGACGAGGTCGCCGCTGTAGCGCCGATATGACGCCGTCATGAACTCCGGGGCGACGGCGAAACCGGCGTCCTGGAGTATCCGCAGGTAGACGCGCAGGAAGACGGGGTTGTAGACGCAGTCGTAGCGGAACGTGGGAAGTAGCGGCGGCGCGTCGCCGAAGACGGCGATGGAGCCGCGCTTCATGCCGGCGCCGATGCGGATGCCGGTCTTGCCGAAGATCAGGAGCGAGCCGGCAATCATCGACACCCCGGCGAAGTCGGCGACGTTGCCGCGGACGGCGATGGTGCCGCGACGCATGCCGCTGCCCACTTCATTGCCCGCGTTGCCGTCGACGAGAATCATGCCGCCGAGCATGCCGAGTCGGCTGCCGCGATAGCCGGCGCCGAGGAGGTGTCCCGCGTTGCCGCGGATGCGGAGCGTACCGCCTCGCATCTCCGCGCCGGCCCAGTCGCCCGCGTTTCCCCGCACGTCGATGGTCCCGCCGCACATCTCGGCGCCCGTGTGCATGCCGATATTGCCCTCGACCGTGATCGTGCCCGACTTCATTCCCGTGCCGACTAACTTGACGCGCGAGCAGTCCCCCTCGATGACGAGGTGCCCGTCGTCGGCGGCGCCATCGATGCGAAAGAACTCGCCCAGCGGCGCCGGCGCGTTGCCGTGCTGCACGAGGAGCGCCGC
Source organism: Gemmatales bacterium (assembly GCA_038217425.1). Lineage (GTDB taxonomy): Bacteria > Planctomycetota > Planctomycetia > Gemmatales > Gemmataceae > JAIEPT01. The sequence continues at coordinate 44,214 of JBBQPM010000031.1, read as the reverse complement.
AATCTCCGCGACAGACTTGCCCGCCAGGCCGTCGGGCGTGAGGCATTCGGCTTCAACGGGAATAGACGTCGTGCTGATGTAGGTGAGTCGGAGCATGACGACAGTCTACGCCGGAGGACAAACAGCGGAAACCCGTGGCCGAAGCTTTTGGATCGTCGCGCTTTCATGCGGTAAGGATCCTTTACTCTGAGTGCCGGGGGAGATGGGGGCCGTCAGGCCTGGTCGAATCCCGAGAAAATCCGGTTTCCCCCGTGCAATTTCGCAGAAAGTTCTCCTTGATTGCAGACCAGGTTTCCAGCTACAATAACCTTCCCCCCTTAACATCCCGAGATACTGCCGTCTCCGACGCGTTCCTTTTGGGTCAATCATGAACCGCATGTTTTTGCCCGCTCTCCTGCTCGCACTCGGTTTCGCCGCCCGTTCGCACGCAGACGAATTGCCCGGCGTCGATCGACGTTTCGCGGACGGCAAGATCGAGGAAGTCCCGCATTTCCAGCGCCACGTCGTGCCGCTCCTGGGCCGACTCGGCTGCAATGGCCGGGCCTGTCACGGGTCGTTCCAGGGACAAGGCGGCTTTCGCCTGTCGCTGTTCGGCTACGATTTCAAGGAAGACCACAAGGCGCTCACCGCCGGCGAGCTTCCACGCGTCGATCTCAAAAACACCGCCGACAGCCTGCTGCTCCGCAAGCCCACGAAAACCGTGTCCCATAAAGGGGGCAGGCTGGTGGATCCCGGCAGCTGGCAGTTTCACATTCTGAAAAAGTGGATCGACGCCGGAGCGCCCGCCGTCAAGGACGAAGACCCCGACTTCGTGTCGCTCGAGGTCGAGCCGAAGGAAATCCTCTTCAAGAAGGCGGGCGACGGAGCGAAGCTGCGCATCGTCGCCAACTGGTCCAACGGGCTGCGCGAAGACGTGACGGCCCTGTGCCGATTCCGCAGCAACGACGAATCGATCGCCGCGGTCGACGAACTCGGCGCCATCACCGCGAAAGAAGGGGGCGGCACCGCAGTCATCGTCCTGTACGACAACGGCGTCGTCCCCGTCACCGTCCTCGTCCCCGTTTCCGATCGCGTCGGCGCCAACTACCCGAAAGTCCCGACGCCCACCCGCATCGACGAACTGGTCATCCAGCGTCTCACCAAGCTGGGCATCGTCCCCTCCGATGTTTGCACCGACGAAGAGTTCCTCCGCCGAGTCAGTCTCGACATGGTCGGCACCCTCCCCGCGCCGGCCGAGATCCTCGCGTTCCTGGCCGACAAGTCCGCCGACAAGCGTGCCCGGAAGATCGACGAACTTCTCGCCCGGCCCACGTACGCTGCGTGGTGGACGACGAAACTTTGCGACCTCACCGGCAACTCCGACAAGAACGGCCAGCTCGGCGGCGAAGCGGGGCTCAACCGCGACAAGTCCCGTCTCTGGTACGAATGGATCCATCGCCGGGTCAGCGAGAATCAGCCCTACGACCAGCTCGTCGCCGGCATCCTGCTCGCGAAGGGCAAAGGGCTCGAACAGAGTTACAAGGAATATTGCGAGGAGATGGTCTCGTACTACCGCAAGACCGAGACCGCCGACTTCAGCAAACGCGACACCATGCCCTACTTCTGGGTCCGCCGAAGCGTCGGCAGCTCCGACGGCAAGGCGCTCAGCGTCGCCCACGCCTTCCTCGGCGTCAGCCTCCAGTGCGCCCAGTGCCACAAGCATCCGTTCGACCAGTGGACCAAGAGCGATTTCGAATCGTTCTCGGCCTTCTTCAATGGCGTCCGTTCGACCAACGGCGACGGCAAACTCGCCCCGGCCATGAAGAAGGAGATCGGCCTGGTCGGCGACGAAGACAGCGGCGCCTACAAGAAGAAGCTCGCCGACCTCGCCTATTCCGGCAAGCTCGTGCCCTTCAAGGATCTCACGGTGCCTGCGAAGCAGAAGGTCGTCAAGAATGCCAGGCCCAATCCGAAGCTGGGCCGAGTCATCACGCCCAAATTGCTGGGCGGCGACGAAGTGGTCGCCGGGCGGTTCGACGATCCCCGGCAGCCGATCATGGACTGGATGCGACAGGCCGACAATCCGTACTTCGCCCGTGCATTCGTCAATCGCGTCTGGGCGGGTTACTTCAGCGTCGGCATCATCGATCCGCCGGACGACCTCAACCTCGCCAACGCGCCGAGCAATCCCGAACTGCTCGACTATCTGACGCAGGGCTTCGTTAAATCGGGCTACGACATGAAATGGCTGCACCGCACCATCGCGAACAGCCGAACGTACCAGCTCAGCTTCCGCCCGAACGAGACGAATAAACTCGACGAACGCAATTTCAGCCGTTCGGTGCTGAGGAGGCTCCCGGCGGAGGTGACGGTCGACGCGATCGCCTACGCCGCGGCGGCCGACGACTCGCGCGCCGCCTGGGAAAAGGACCCGATCCGCACCCGCGCCATCGGGCTCTCGAGCAACCTCTCCGGCTTCAAGGACAGCAACTACGCGGTAACGCTCTTCGGCAAACCGACCCGGCTCATCAACTGCGACTGCGAGCGTTCGAGTGAGCCGACGCTCTTGCAGACCGTGTACCTGCGTAACGATCAGGAAGTCCACAAGCAGCTCTCGATCAAGAACGGCTGGATGCTGCAAGTCGCGAAATCGAAGGAGTCCGACACGGGCAAGCTCATCCGCGAGGCGTATCTCCGGACGCTAAGTCGACTTCCGACGAGCGCCGAGGCAGCGATCGCGGCCGAGCATTTCGAGAAGGCGGGGAGCGCCGCCGCGGGGCTACGAGATTTAATGTGGGTGTTGCTGAATACGAAAGAGTTCATTCTGAATCATTAAACCGAACAAGTGCCTCGTTCCCGGGCTCTGCCCGGGAACGCAGTGCCCAGAGGCTCTGCCTCGTGTTTGATCGCGGAAAAAGTTGGAGTTGTTCGCAAGGGATACTGGCGCCGAGGCAGAGCCTCGCGGTCAGTGCGTTCCCGGGCAGAGCCCGGGAACGAGAAATGAGCTTCCCCTGAATCACCAATGAAAGCGTCAGGCCATGTTCGTCAGCCCGATGTTCAAGTCTGTGTATCGAGTTTCCACGCAGAGCCCCGTGGTGCCTGCGGCGGAAATCGATGCGCTACGTCAACGCCTCAAGATTCCGCTGCCGATAGGATATCGGGAATATGTCACAACTCTAGGCGACGGCGAGTTATGCGACCTACTGCGTGTCAATGTTCCCCAGAAAGTCGCCCCGGAACATCCAGACATCCGTGCCACGTTAGCGGAGGCATTGCGTGAAGGGAATCTTGAATCAGATCGACTTTCCGAAGACGATCTTGAAGAATCCATTTCTTTCGCGACCTCAAGCAACGCGGATTTTTACGTGTGTTGCCCTCGATTCGGGTCTGACTTGTTTGAGATACCACGGCTTTTCGGTACGATTACCCACCTTCCCGGCGGTTTCGTGGACGCAGTGAATTTATCGGTAGAACGGGAGAATCACGACTTCCCGTTTTTCGAATCTCGGTCTAACACGTGTCGTCGGCTTCGTTGCTTTGACGTAAAACCGAGAATCGGGTTGGACGGATTCATTGCCCGAATCGAATATCAATGGGGCGAGTTTGGGCTACTTCGTTCTCCGAAGGGGGAAGACGAGTTATATCCGAGTCTATTTATACGTCCCATCGAAGCCCGATTTAGTGTGTACCTGGATAATGATCACACGCGTCTTCCGGGAGATTGCTTTCACGTCGTTGCCAGTTACGACATCAGCAATGAGGGGGAAGTCGCGAGTTTTGTCGAATCGGTTTTGATGCCGGGCGGTAGATCAACGGTCAAGTAGCTGAGCTGCGAATGAGTTCAATCTAACGAAGGAAACAGCCATGAATCGACGAGATTTCTTGCAAGTGGGCGCCGTGGGCGTCGGCGGGTTTAGCCTGGCGGATTACCTCCGTGCGAGCGCGGCCGGACAGGTGCGCGAGAGCCGGGCGACCTCCGCCATCTTTGTCTTCCTGGGCGGCGGGCCGTCGCACATGGACACCTTCGACCTCAAGCCCGACGCCGCCGCCGACGTGCGCGGCGAGTTCAACCCGATCGACACCAATGTTCCCGGCGTCCGCATCTCCGAGCATCTGCCGCTCCTGGCGCGCTGTGCCGACAAGTACGCGATCCTCCGCGGCGTGAGCCATTCCGTCGCCGCCCACGAACTTGGCACCGAATACATGAACGCCGGCAGTCGTCCCGTCCCCTCGCTCGTCTACCCCGGTTACGGCGCCGTCGTCACCCGGGAACTGACCGGCGCCCCGGATCTGCCCCACTTCATCGCCATCCCCTCGACGCCGCAAAAGGCGGGCTATCTCGGCGTGCGTTATGCCCCGCTGCAAACGGTGACCACGCCGACGCCCGGGCAACCGTTCAGCGTCCGCGGCATCGCCGTCACCGAGGGCATGACGGTCGAACAATTCGAGATCCGTCAACGGCTGCTCGCACGGCTCGACACCGGACTCGCCGGCATGCAGCGCCACAGCGCTCTCGCCGACGGCATGGACCGCTTCGCCCAGCAGGCGTACGGGCTCATTACCTCGCCGCGAGCGCGCCGGGCCTTCGATATCAGTCAAGAACCGGCCGCGGTCTCGGCGCCGTTCGGCACCAGTCGATTCGGCACCAGCTGTCTGCTCGCGGTGCGCCTGATCGAGGCGGGCGTCCGTTTCGCGACCGTCTCCATGAGCGGGTGGGACACGCACGGCAACAACTTTGGATCTCTCAGGAACGGGCTGCTGCCGACGCTCGATCAAGGCCTGTCGGCTCTCTTTAACACGTTGTCGGCCAAGGGGTTGCTCGCCTCGACCGCGGTCTTCGTGACGGGCGAGTTCGGACGTACGCCGAAGATCAACGACAAGGCGGGGCGCGACCATTGGCCGAGGGCGTTCACGGTGCTGATGGGGGGCGGCGGTATGCGGACGGGCCAGGTTCTGGGCGCCAGCGACGCCCGCGGCATGGGGCCCGCGGGACAGCCGATCACGCCGGAGCAGGTCGCGTCGTCGTTCTACCATTCGCTGGGGATCGACTTCCGCAAAGAGTATCACACGCCGACGGGCAGGCCCGTGATGATCGTCCGCGAGGGGACGGTGGTTCCCGGGTTGTTCGCGTAGATGGTTTATTTGAGCCGAGAGGTGACGCCTGCGTCAAACCGCCACGTCATCTCTCGACCCAACTCCGTACTGTGCACGCCTCATTGCAACCCGCCTATCTATCAAATTCCGCAAATTACCCATAGGCCGCCAAATCAGGATAAAAGTTCCGTTGGGACTTGCCGGAGCCTCTGCACGCCCTAAAACACTTATCTAGGTTTCCCAATTTCACACCACTTTATGAGGAGCAACGATGCGTTTCGTGAAATTCGTTTTGGCCATGCTGGCCCTGGGACTGGTCGTCTCCGAATCTGAAGCCCGTGGCGGACGCCTGTTCGGCGGCCGGAGACAACAAAGCTGCAACACGTGCTCGACGCCGGTTGCCACCTGCGCGCCGTCGTACGCTTCGAACTGCGCGACCGGTTCGTGCGGCTCCGTCGTATACCCTTCGGGCGTTACCTGCGTCGGCGGTTCCTGTGGACCGGCCGTCGTGAACCCGCCCGCCCCCCCGGCGACCCCCGGCGAACGGCTCCCCGCTCCGATGCCCTCCGCCCCCTCCGCCCCGCCTGCTCCCGCCAGGTAAGTCGGCTTTCCGCCCATTTGTTGAAACAAGGCCCACGGCTCACGCCGTGGGCTTTTCTGTTTGCATTCCGTTCCCGCTCCTGCTAAGCTACAACTCATCTCACCCCACACACCGCTCCCTGCCTGCCATGAAACTCCGCAACCTCCTCTTGCCCATGCTGTTATTCGTCCCGGACGCCCGGACGCAGACGCCGACCTTCGAACAGCACATTCGGCCCATCCTCAAAGCCCATTGCTTCGAATGTCACGGCGACATGGGCAAACCGAAGGCAAAGCTCGACGTCCGTCTGGCTCGATTCCTCCTGCAGGGGGGCGTGACCGGACCGGCCATCGTCCCGGGCGACTTCCAGAAAAGCCTGCTGATCGAGCGGATCGTTTCGGGCGAGATGCCGCCCGGCAAGAAGAAGTTGCCGGCCAAGGACTTGAAGCTCATCGAGGCGTGGATCGCCGCCGGCGCCAAAACGGCTCGGCCGGAACCGCAGACGCTGGCTCTGGGGTTTCAGATCAGCCCTGAAGAGGATGCGTTCTGGTCGTTTCAGCCGATCGGGAAGCCGACGCCGCCCAAACAAGGCCATCCCGTCGATGCATTTCTGCTGGCCAAACTCGAAGCGAAAGGGCTGAAATTCTCTCCCGAAGCCGACCGGCGCACGCTGATCCGCCGAGCGACGTTCGACCTCATTGGCCTGCCGCCCACGCCCCAGGAGATCGAAGACTTCGTGAACGATGCCGCCCCGAATGCCTGGGAAAAGGTGATCGACCGCCTGCTCGACTCCCCCTCGTACGGCGAGCGCTGGGGTCGGCACTGGCTCGACGTCGCCGGGTATGCGGACTCCGAGGGTTACACCGGCGATGATGTGCCGCGCAAGTCGGCCTGGCGGTACCGCGATTACGTCATTCGCGCCTTCGCCGGCGACATGCCCTGGGACCGGTTCATCACCGAACAGCTGGCCGGCGACGAACTCGTCAAGACCCCGTACGATAAACTGCCCCCCGCCGAACTCGACAAATTGATCGCCACCGGCTTTTTGCGCATGGCGCCCGACGGCACCGCCACCGCGAACGTCGATCTCCCCGCATCGACCAACCAGACGGTTGCCGACACCATTCAGATCGTCGGCACCGCGTTCATGGGCCTCACCGTTCACTGCGCTCAGTGCCACAATCACCGCTACGACCCGATCCCGCAGGACGACTATTACAAGGTCCGCGCCATCTTCGAGCCGACCTTCGACTGGAAAAGCTGGCGCCGGCCGCCCGCCCGCGAAGTCTCGTTCCAGAGCGCCGCCGAACGCAAGATGGCCGACGATCTTGAGAAGCAGGCCCTCGCCGTCGACAAGGCTCGGATTGACCGCGAGAAGATCATCGTACAGCAATACTTGGACGAACAACTCGCCAAGCTGCCGAAAGAAGTTCAAGAGCCGCTGCAAAAGGCGTTCTACATCGCAGCGGCGAAGCGGACCAGGGAGCAGGCCGCGCTGCTGGCGAAGCATCCGAACATCGCGGGGATCACCAGCGTCGCCGTGGGACGTCGCGACAAGAAGATCGCCGACGAACTCGCGGCGTTCACGGCGCAGGCCGCCAAACTCCGCGCCCAAAAGCCTGATATCGGCTCCATCCGCGCCGCCACCGAGATTCCCGGCAAAGTTCCGATCACCTACTTCTTCGACCGCGGCGATCATCAGGCCCCCAAGGATCGCGTGGCCCCCGGCACGCTGGTCATTCTTGCGAAATACAAGCTGGGCGAGATCCCCGCCGACGATCCGTCGCTGCCGACCACCGGTCGTCGGCTCGCGTTCGCCCGCTGGCTCACGCATCCCGAGCATCCGCTGACCGCACGGGCGCTGGTCAACCGCTTCTGGATGCACCACTTCGGACAGGGTCTCGTCTCCACTCCGGGCGATCTCGGTTTGCTGGGCGATCGGCCCACGCATCCGGAACTTCTGGACTGGCTGGCGCGCGACTTCGTCTCGGGCGGCTGGAAGCTCAAACGCTTCCACAAGCTCGTCATGACCTCGGCCGCGTATCGCCAAACGTCGCAGCGCCGGCCCGACCACAACGCCGTCGATCCCGACAACAAACTTCTGGGCCGGATGCCGATCCGCCGACTCGAAGCCGAGACAATGCGCGACGCCATGCTCGCGGTTTCCGGCAAACTGAATACGAAATTGTACGGCACGCCGATCCCGATCAAGACCGACGAGACCGGCCAGGTGGTCCTCGGCGTCAACACCGACGACGGCGCCGGCCGACCCACGAGCAAGATCGTCCCACTAAACGGCGAGGAATATCGCCGCAGTCTGTACGTCACCGTGCGCCGCAGTAAACCGCTGGCGATCCTGGAAACCTTCGACGGCGCCATGGTCACGCCCAACTGCGAATGCCGGGTGCCGACGACGGTGGCCCCGCAGGCGCTCTTGCTCATGAACGGCAAGTCGGTGCTCGAGCAGGCGGAGTTCTTCGCCAAGCGTCTGCAGCAAGACGCGGGGACCGATCCCGCGCAGCAGGTTCGCCGAGCGTATACTTTAGCGCTGGGACGCGAGGCGTCGGCCGCAGAAGTCAAGGGCGGGACGGCGTTCCTCGCCGAGCAGGCCAAGGCGTTCGCTGGTTCCAAGACATTGCCCGCGGGCGTCGATGCGCCCACGGCGGCGCTCGCCAATTTCGCTCAGGCCTTGCTCAGTTCCAACGCCTTTTTGTACGTCGAATGAGAGCTTCATGTCCGAACCTTTGCCGCAAGTGCATCTCAAAATCGAACGCCGATCGTCGCACCCGTGGATCTTCCAGAAGATGGTCGAGAAGCCTCGGGACAGGATCGCCGGCGGCAGCGTCGTCGACATCCTCGACCGCACCGGCCAATGGGTCGCGCGCGGCGTCTACAACGGGCATTCGCGCATCGCCCTACGCGTTTTGACGCACAACAAGGACGAGGCCGTCGATGCCGAGTTCATCCGGCGCAAGCTCCAGCGCGCAGTCGACTTTCGCCGCGGACTTTTGCGACTCGACGAAGTCACCGATGCATACCGCCTCGTCCATTCCGAAGCGGACGGCCTGAGCGGACTCGTCGTCGATCGCTTCGGCGCGCTGGTGGTCCTCGAGTTCTTCAGCTTCGGCATGTACCGCTTTCGGCCCGTGATCGAAGAGTTCATGCGGGCGCAGTTTCCCGACGCGAAGATCTACTGGTTCGCGGAGGAACACGTTCAGAAGCAGGAATCGTTCGATTGCCGGCCCCCCGAAGTGCCGGCGCCGGGGATCATCACCGAGCACGGGCTCAGGTTCCGCGTGGCCCCCGGGAGCAAGCACAAGACCGGCTTCTTCGCCGACCAGCGCGACAATCGCAAGTACCTCGCCGAGTTCTGCAAGGGGAAGAAGGTTCTGGACCTCTGCTGCAACACCGGCGGCTTCGCGGTCTATGCCAAGGCGCTGGGCCAGGCGGAGGACGTCGTCGGCGTCGATCTCGACGAGGGGGTGATCGCGCTGGCCAAGCAGAACGCCAACCTCAACCAGGCGCGCATCCGCTTCGTACAGGCCGACCTGTTCCCCTGGCTGCGCGAGACCATGCCTTCCGGCGAGCGTTACGACGTCGTCGTCCTCGACCCGTCGAAACAGACGCGCGACCGCGAAGAGATCGACCTGGCGCTCAAGAAATACACCGACATGAACCGACTCGCCCTGATGTCGGTCGCCCCCGGCGGCGTGTTCCTGACGTGTTCATGCACCGGGCTCGTGAGCGAGGAGATGTACCTGGAGACCATTCGCCGGGCCGCGTGGCAAGCGAGTCGGAACCTGCAGATTTTCAAGATCACCGGCGCCGCCGCGGATCATCCCGTCGCGGTACACGCCCAGGAGGGGCGCTACCTCAAGGCGCTCTGGTGCAGGGTCGAATAGCCGGCGAAAGCCCAGGGATGGCGATCCCTGGGGAAGCGCCAGGGAACGTCATTTTTCGGCCGGTATGTTTCCCCAGGGATCGCCATCCCTGGGCTTTCGCTCCGCACCCTGTTTTACCCAACATGCCATCGACGGCGCGTTCGCCTTGCTTCTTCCGCCATAACCTTCTATGCTCGGTCGGCTCACTCTCCCCCACGCATGGAGGCGCAGGGATTCGATGTCCGATCATTCCACACCCGAGCAAGAGCCCGGCTTCTTCGCGCAGCTCCTCGTGGGCCTCGTCGGCTGGGTCGGCAGGCATCCCCTCTGGACGTGCCTGTTCATCGCCGGGACGTGCTCCGCCGCGCTCGCCTTTGCCGCTCTGCGCCTGGAATATCAGACGCAGCGCAACGATCTCATCAGCAAACACAAGGATTACTACCAACGCTGGCTTCGCTACTCCGCCGAGTTCGGCGAAGACAACGACATGGTCGCAGTGCTCAAGGGCCCGAGCCGAGAGCGCCTCACGCCGATCCTGGAAGAATTGGCCGACGAGATTCGCAAAGAGCCCGAGCGTTTCGATCGCCTGTTCTACAAGGTCGATCTGGGGCATTTGCAGAATCGCAGCCTGCTCTATCTTCCCAGCCAGCAGATTCGGCTCGTGCAGGACCACCTGCAGAGCATGTCGAAACTCCTGCTCGCGGGGAGTTTTAGCCAGGAGTACGCCTGGAAGTCAGTGACGCTGCAGAATCACTTTTTCGAGGCCGTCAACTCCGCGAGCACGCTGCGCAGCGCCGCCGACGCTCGGCCCGATCATGATCCCGTCCTCAAACAGCTGAGCGCCACGTGCGCCAAGGCGAATCGCTTCCTCGAGAATCCAGACGACTATCAATCTCCCTGGCAACGGCTCATCGAGACTGACGCGAACCAGCAAGATCAACTCCGTCAGCCGCAGTACTTCTTCGGCCCCGACGGCACAGTCGCCTACGTCGTCGTCCGCCCCAAGAAAAACGAGGCCGACGGCTTCACTTTCGATCAGCAGAGCATCCGCACGCTACGCGAATTGCTGAGCCAGTTGAAGCAACGGCATGCCGACATCGACTGCGGCCTCACCGGCATGCCGGTCCTCGAGAACGACGAGATGGAGGCTTCGCAGAACGATAGCAACCGCGCCTCCTGGCTTGCGCTCTTGGGCGTCGCGCTCCTCTACTTCGTCGTTTATCGCGGCATGCGCTATCCGCTCATGACGATCGCGTCGCTGCTTGTCGGCACGATCTGGGCGCTCGGCTGGCTCACGCTCACCGTCGGGCATCTGAACATTCTCTCGTCCGCGTTCGCCGTCATGTTGATCGGCATGGGCGACTATGGCATTCTCTGGGTGACGCGCTTCGGCCAGGAACGCCAGGCGGGCCACGACGTGCAAGAAGCAAATCGCCGAACCGCGCTGAGCGTCGGCCCCAGCATCCTCACCGCGGCCATCACCACCGCCTTTTCCTTCTTCGCGGCCATGCTCGCCGATCTCCAGGCGGTCGCGGAACTCGGCTGGATCGCCGGGTGCGGCGTCATCCTCTGCGCGTTCTCGTGCTTCCTCGTCATGCCCGCGCTGCTCGCCCTCTTCGATTTCCGCGGCGCCCAAAACCCCGACATCCTGCCAATCGCCGAGCGCCGCCAGTCCCGGCGTCCCTGGCTCCCCCGACTCTTGCGGCAACCGCGCCTGGTGATCGCGTGCAGCCTCGGCACGATGGCGTTTCTGGGTTACTACGCCTTGCAGGTGAAGTACGATCACAACCTCCTGCATCTGCAGGCGGAGGATCTGAGTTCGGTGCAGTGGGAGCACGTCCTACTCGAGCAAACGCGCGGCGCCGGGATTCACGCGGTCAGCGTGACCTCGACGCCCGAAGAAGCGTTGGTGCTCAAGGAACGATTCGAGAAGTTGCCGAGCGTGAGCCAGGTACACACGTTGGCGTCGATCGTGCCGCGCGAACAGGAGCGTAAGCTGGAACAACTGCGCGACATCCAGAATCGGCTCGCGAGTCTGCCGCCGCGTGCCAAGGCGTTCGCGCACGATCTACCCAAGGCGGAAGATCTGCAACGCGCCGGCAAAGACCTGCTCGCCTCGCTGGAACGACTGCCGCCGACGCTTTTGGTTACAGAGCTACGAACCCATCTCGGCAGTTTACTCGAGCGTCTGCGGTCGGACCCCGGCAGCCCGGCCCGGCTCAAGGTTTTTCAGGAACGCATGGTCCGCGATCTGGTCGGCGACTTGCACGATCTGCGCGACGCCTCGGAGCCGTCGGCCATCTCGCTGAGTGACATCCCGGCGTCACTGCAGGAGCGATTCGTGGGCAAGAACGGCAAATGGCTGGTGCGCGTCTTCGCCAAGGAAAACCTGTGGGAGTACGAGGCGCTCGATCGGTTCGTCGCGGAACTGCGCACCGTCGACAGCGAGGCCTGCGGCCGACCGTACTCGATTCTGGAAGGGCTGCGCGGCATGCAGATCGGCTTCTTGTGGGCGGCGCTATACGCCTTGATCGCGATGGTCGTGGTGCTGCTCCTGGACTTCGGCAGCGCCCGGCACATGCTGGTCGCGCTGTTTCCGCTCGCCATGGGCATGATCGCAACGCTCGGCATCATGACGCTCCTGGGGTACGCGCTCAATCCCGCCAACATGATCTCGTTCCCGCTCATCCTGGGCGTCGGCGCGGACAACGGCGTCCACGTGATGCACGACTACCGCAACCGTCCGCGGGGCAGGCGCTACTCCCTGGGATACACGACGGGACGCGGCATCATGGTCGCCGCCCTGACGACGATCCTCGGCTTCGGCACGCTGATGATCGCCCAGCACCGCGGCATGGCCAGCCTCGGCCTGGTACTGACGCTCGGCGTCACCTGCTGCATGCTCACGGCCCTCGTCTTTCTGCCGGCGCTGTTGGGCCTGCTCAGCATGCGGCGCCAGGAGAACGTGGCGCTGGTGCCGATCCCCCTGACGCACGACCGTGCGGCGTAACGTGGGGCACGTTTTTAACGTGCCGCGTTAAACGCTCGGCACGCGATTCTCGCGCGGCACGGTAAAAACGTGCCCCACGACCACGCTGCCGAAACACACGCGGCGATTTACAATACCCCGCATGAACGATACCATCGCCGCCATTCACGCTCGCTACGTACTCGATAGTCGAGGCTACCCCACGGTCGAAGTCGACGTCGTCTGTCGCGACGGCGCCCGGGGCCGGGCGATCGTTCCTTCTGGAGCCAGCACCGGCAAACATGAAGCCCTCGAACTGCGCGACGGCGATCCTGCGGCGTACGCCGGCAAAGGCGTGCAGCACGCGGTGCGGAATGTGCGCGACGTCCTGGCGCCCGCGCTCGAGGGTCGATCCGCGGCCGCACAAGCGGAGATCGACGGCGCCCTCCTGCAACTCGACGGCACGCCGGACAAGAGCCGACTCGGCGCCAACGCGCTCCTGGGCGTGTCGCTCGCCTGCGCGCATGCCGCCGCTTCGTCGCGCCAGATCCCGCTCTGGCAGTCTCTCGACCAGGGCCGGGCGCGGATGCCGCTGCCGATGGTCAACCTCATTTCCGGCGGCTTGCACGCGGGCCGACATCTCGAGTTCCAGGACTTCCTGTTTATGCCGATCGGGGCGACCTCGTACTCGCAAGCGCTGATGCAAACAGTCGCCGTTTACCGCGCCCTGGCCCAAACCCTGAAAGACGCAGGCTTCGAGGGCGTGCTCGTCGGCGACGAAGGAGGCTTCGGCCCGCGGCTCGCCAGCAACGAACAGGCCGTCGAGATGTGCCTGAGTGCCATCCAGCGCGCCGGCCTCACGCCCGGCAAAGACGCCGCCCTCGCGCTCGACGTCGCCTCGACGCATTTCTTCCATCACGATCGTTACCGGCTCCAGGGCGCCGATCGCTCCAGTGCCGAACTCGCCGAGTTGCTCGCCGACTGGGTGGCAAAGTATCCGATCGTCAGCATCGAAGACGGCATGGCCGAGGATGATTGGGCGGGGTGGAAGGTGCTCACGACCCGGCTCGCAGACCGCGTGCAACTCATCGGCGACGACCTCTTCGTCACCAATCCGACCCGGCTCCAGCGCGGCATCGACGCGGGGATCGCCAACGCCATTCTCATCAAGGTCAACCAGATCGGCACGCTCACGGAGACGCTCTCGGTCCTCGAACAGGCGCGGGCCGCGGGCTACCGCTGCGTCGTCTCGGCACGCAGCGGCGAAACGGAAGACGCCACCATTGCCGACCTCGCCGTCGCCACCGGCGTGGGGCAAATCAAGATCGGTTCCATCGCCCGCAGCGAACGGCTCGCCAAGTACAATCAGCTCCTCCGCATCGAAGAGCAGATGGGCCCCAGCGCCCCGTTTGCACGCTGGGAATCCGTATGTTATGCTGAGACGCCTCCCCGCTAATCGACCCGAGATACGCCATGCTACGCGCCGCCTGGATCCTATTTCTCGTCCCCCTCTGCGCTCACGCTCAGCCCGCCAAGGATAAGAATTCCGAAGTCATCAAGGAACTCTTCACAAAGAAGTCGGTCGCCATCCCCATGCGCGACGGCGTTAAGCTCCACACCATCATTTATTCTCCGAAGGATCTCACGCAGAAATACCCGATGCTTCTCACGCGCACGCCGTACGGCATCGGGCCCTATGAAGCGGACAAATTCCGTACCCGGCTCGGCCCCAGTCCGCTGTTCCACAAGGAAGGCTACATCTTCGTCTACCAGGATGTTCGGGGCCGCTGGCAATCCGAAGGCGTCTTCGAAAACATGCGGCCGCAAAAGACCGAACGCACCTCGCCCAAGGACTTCGACGAATCGACCGACGCCTACGACACCATCGATTGGCTGGTGAAGAACGTCCCGGGGCACAACGGCAAGGTGGGGCAGTACGGCATCTCGTATCCCGGGTTCTACACGGCCGCGGGCATGATCAACGCTCATCCCAACCTCAAGGCCAGTTCGCCCCAGGCACCGATCGCGGACTGGTTCTTCGACGACTTCTACCATCACGGCGCCTTCTTCATGCCGCACGCCTTCGACTTCTTCGCCACCGCCGGGCTCGATCGGACCAAGCCGACCACCGAGAAATCGCCTCCCTTCGCCTATCCCACCAAGGACGGCTACCAGTTCTACCTCGGCGTCGGCCCGGTCAAGAATCTGAACGAGAAACACCTCAAGAATCGTTCGACCTTCTTCAACCAGATCCTCGCCCATCCCAACTACGACGACTTCTGGAAAGCGCGGAATATTCTCCCCCATCTCAAAAACGTCGCCCCCGCCGTCATGACCGTAGGCGGATGGTACGACGCGGAAGATCTTTACGGAATCTTTCATACGTACCAGGCCGTCGAACGGCAGAACCCCGGCATCTTCAACGTCCTCGTCGTCGGCCCCTGGGCGCACGGCGGCTGGACCAAGGACAGCTCCAAGCTCGGCAACGTCGCGTTCGGCGCCGACTCTTCCGCCTTCTATCAGAAGGAAGCGGAACTGGCTTTCTTCAACCACTTCCTCAAGGGCAAGGGAGAAAACAAGCTCCCCGAGGCGCTAATGTTCGAGACCGGCGCCAACAAATGGCGCTCGTTCGCCTCCTGGCCTCCCGCCAATCTGCAGAAACGCACCCTCTTCCTCGGCGCGCACGGCAAACTCACCGAGAAAGCGCCTGGACCCGACGGCTTCGATGCCTTCGTCAGCGATCCCAAGAAGCCGGTCCCCTTCATCGAGAACATCGCCACCAACATGACGCGCGAGTACATGACCGACGATCAGCGCTTCGCCAGCAAACGTAGCGACGTCCTCGTCTACCAGACCGATCCGCTCGCCGGCGACGTCACCCTGGCCGGCAAGATCTTCGCCAAACTCGTCGTGGCGACGACCGGCACCGATGCCGACTGGATCGTGAAGGTGATCGACGTCTTCCCCGAGGATCGCAAGGAGATCGTGAACGGCAGGCCGATGGCGGGCTATCAGATGCACGTCCGCAGCGAAGTCATGCGCGGCCGATTCCGCAAGAGCTACACGATTCCCGAAGCGTTCGTCGCCAACGAACCGACCCGCGTCGAGTTCCCGCTCCTGGACGTGCTGCATACGTTCAAGAAGGGGCACCGGATCATGGTGCAGATTCACAGCACCTGGTTTCCGCTGATCGATCGCAATCCGCAGAAGTTCGTGCCGAATATCTTCTTCGCCGATGAGAGCGATTTCCAGTCGGCGACGCACACCGTCTTTCGCTCGGCGAAACTGACGAGCCGAGTCGAGTTCGAGGTGCTTAAGGAGCGTTGAGCGATGAATCCCGAACCCGCCGCGTCCGAACCCCCGCCGCCGCCGACCCATGTCGAGCCGCCACCAACGTTTCCCGCAACGCCCTGGTCGTGGCGACTGGCGATCGGGCTTGCCGTGCTCCTCCTGGGCCTGTCGGCTTATGCTCTCCGGGAAGAGGTCGGTCTCCGCGGCCGGGCATTCGTCGGCGTCTTCTGCTTCTTCGGCCTCGTCGCCATGTTCTCCGTCAACCTCCGCGGCGTCAACTGGCGCACCATCGGCTTCGGTTTTCTGCTGCAACTCGTACTCGCCGTGCTCATCCTCAAAGTAAGGGTCGTCTACCAGGCGTTCGAAGCGGTCGGCGGCGGCGTCAAGAAATTCATCGACTTCGCCAACGCCGGCGGCAGCTTCGTCTTCGGCAACCTCGCCGACGCACGACCCGCGGAGTTCGGCGGCACCTGGACCCGGCTCTTCCCCGGCGACACCTACGTCTTCCAGTTCGCCTTCGTCGCGCTGCCGCCGATTCTCTTCGTTTCCGCCTTCTTCACCGTCCTTTACCACTACGGCATCTTGCAGTGGTGCGTTCGGCAGATGGCTCGCGTCATGGTTTACTTCATGGGCACCAGCGGAGCCGAGACGCTCTCCGTCTCCGCGAACGTCTTCATGGGCCAGACCGAGGCGCCCCTCATCGTCAAGCCGTATGTGCCGAGAATGACGAACTCCGAACTCTTCACGATGATGGCGAGCGGCTTCGCCCACATCTCCGGCGGCATGATGGTCGTCTACATCAACTACGGCGCCGACCCCGTGGCCGTGCTCACTACCTGTGTGATGGCCTGCCCGTGCAGCATGTACCTCGCCAAGCTCTTTCTGCCCGAAACGCAAACGCCCGAGACCGCAGGCACGCTCAGCGCCGAATCTTCGAAATCCCCCTACGTCAACGCCATCGACGCCGCGGCGACCGGCACGTCCGAAGGTCTACGGCTCGCGCTCAACGTCGCCGCGATGCTCATCGTCTTCGTCGCCTTCGTTGCGATGTTCGATGCGCTCCTCGCCGAGATCAAGCCGACGCTGCTCTGGTGGGGCATACCGAGCGAATGGCTCGCGAGTTGGCCCGACGATCTCAAGCTGCGCACTGTGTTCGGCTGGCTCTTCGCCCCGGTTGCGTTTCTCATGGGCGTGACGCTTCCGGACATCCACAAGGTCGGCGAGTTGCTCGGCATCAAACTCGCGATGAACGAGCACGTCGCGTACTTGCAGATGAAGGACTGGAAAAAAGTAGCCGAGTACATGGACGACCGATCCTACAAGTTGGCCGCGTTCGCCTTGACGGGCTTCGCAAACTTCGCGTCGGTCGGCATCCAACTCGGCGGTATTGGCGCCATGGCCCCCTCGCGCCGTCACGACCTGGCGCGGCTCGGCGGTCGGGCGCTATTCGTCGGCTTCGTCGCCACGATTCTCAACGCCTCGATCGCCGGGATCCTGATGGATTGAGTTTCCTCGCCAAACGGGAGTCTTTCATGCGGCCGATCTTTGTGCTCCTTGGCTGTTGTTTCGTCGGGACGGCTTCCGCTCAAGACCTCGACGTCAAAGTAACGTTTCTCGAGTTTCACAAAGCCGAACTCCTGCAGCCCGCGACGATGTCGCTTCGCGTCGAGATCGTCAATCCGAGCGCCGAGCCGCGCTGGCTCGTCACGCAACTTTTGCTTCGCACCGCGCTCCCGGAATCGGGTCGCTTCGCGGTCGGCGAGGGCAAGGACTTTCCGCTCCACTGCCTGAAGTTCACGGGCGCGAAGGGCCATGCCATGCTCGTACACTTTCCCGGCACGCCGTCGTTCGATGCACTGCTGTTGCCGGGGGGCGTGAAGATCGTCTTCGAGAAGATTCGCATCGACGCGCATGATGCCCGCGAATTGCCGATGTGGCAAGCGACGTCGCTCCTCGCGGACGGCAA
The DNA here is from genome assembly GCA_038217425.1 of Gemmatales bacterium. Lineage (GTDB taxonomy): Bacteria > Planctomycetota > Planctomycetia > Gemmatales > Gemmataceae > JAIEPT01. The sequence goes on along the minus strand of JBBQPM010000031.1, from coordinate 26,455 downwards.
GACGCCGCTCGAAAAATGGCTGCCGTTGGGCGTCGCCTCGACCCAGGTTACGCTCACGGAGAAGGCCAACGTCACGCATCCGCTGGAGGACGTCAAGCCCGACGATCTGCCGAAGGCCGCGGTTAAATTCTTCGAGGCCAAGATCGAGCGGAAGTGGGCGGTTCCCGTCGTCGGCTACGATCATCCGCCGGTACATTATCAGCCCGGCGTGCGCGCGGATCGAAAGAAGGAGAAGGGCGTCGACGTCTGGCAGCCGTACTTGACGTTCGAATCGGTGCAGAAGGTGAAGGTGGAAGACCTCGCGTTTTCGCCCGACAGCGGCCGGCTGGTCGTTTCGCTGCAGAGCCTCAAGGTCGCCGGCCTCGATTTGAAGACGGGGAAAGAGATCGTCTACGATGCCGAGCGGCAGGGCTTTTGTCGCTTTCTGGCGTTCGCGCCCAACGGCCAACTCTGGGTGCGGCAGATTCAGGGAATCAAGGACCGCTCGGCCCGTGGGTTTCTCAACCTCACGACGGGCGAGCGGATGCCGCTGCGGGCGATCGAAAAAAGCGGCCTCAACTGGATCAAGGACGGCGTCCTCAGTCCGGACCACAAGTTGCTCGCGATGTCCGACGGGCAGCGCGTGCTGCTCTGGGATCTGACGAAAGACGTCGAAGCGGGGCAGCTTGGCCGGGTGAAAGAACCGCACGATCACGCGCTCGACACACTGACGTTCTCCGCGGACGGAAAGTATCTGACGGGCGTGTATCAAGGGCCGAAAGTCGACTGGACGGCGGTTTGGGATTTAACGTCTCGCAAGACCGTGATCGAGGTGCCGCACCTGCGGCCCTCGCTGCAGTGGAGCGTGCTGTCGCCGGACAACAAGAAGCTGGCGGCCGCGAGCAAACAAACGACGGCGCCGCTCTTGTGGGACATGACCAAGACGAAAGAGATCGCCGAGACGCCACTTCGCCAGCTGGATCAGCACGTGAAAGGCGTGACGCTCTATCAACCTCTCAAGGCCCCGAATTTCTCGACGACTCACGCCCTCCGATTTTCTCCCGACGGCAGATATCTGGCCGCTCTGCTGTACAACGTGACGGACTTGAACGCCCAGCAAGAACTCGCGATTTGGGATACGCAAAGCGGAAAAACACTCGGCCTAATCACAGAACTCGAAGCCTCGGCACGGAGTCTGGCGTTCTCCGCGGACGGCCGATTTCTCGCCACGGGCGATTCGCAAGGCCGCGTCAAGATCTGGGAACGCGTCGAGCCGAAGGAGTAAACGCCAGCCGCGACGGCGTTTCGTGGGGCACGTTTGTAACGTGCCAGTTTTCGCACGCAGCACGTTACAAACGTGCCCCACGACGAAGGACACTTCACGGCTGCTTATTGTTTCCTTCAGCCGCTACTTCTTCGCGTGATCGAGCACGAATTTCACCAGGTCTTCGCTTTGAAAGAAGCCGACCCAGCCGCTATGCCCCTGGCCCGGCGGGACGACGAGCTGCATCGTGCCGCCCAGGGCGAGGTAGCGTTTTGCCAGCAGGCCGGAATTCGCTTCAAGCGGGACCACCGTATCGACGTCGCCGTGGATCGCAAAGAGCGGGACTTTCGCCTTCGCTAACTCCGCGAGCCGATCGATGGGATTGTGCTCTGCAAGCTTTGCCGTGAGCTGTTCCGCCGTCATCTTGTACGCCCCCGCGGCCTTGGCGATTCCAGGATAGCTGGCGACATTGCAGACGGGATAGATGCCCGCGAAGCCGGCGACCTTGTCGGGATTCTCCGCCGCCCAGGCGAGCGTCATCAAGCCGCCGCGGCTTCGGCCCAAGAGGATCGGCTTCTTCGAATATCCATGCTTCTCGGTCATCTCCTGGTACAGCGCATCGAACAGCTTGCGCCCATCGGGGCTGCCGTACGACTCGCCGACGTCGATGCCGGCAATGGCGATCCCGGCTCCTGTGAAGCGCTCGAACATCCACTTCTCGATGGAGCCGGGGAGATTTTGAAACGTCGGCGCGTACCAGACCCACGGCTTTGTTTTGCCCGCGAGTTCGGGCTTGGCCGCGATCAAAAACGCCGGCCGATCCGCGATCAGAAAGACGTCGCCCGGGAGCGGGAGAACCTTCTTGGGGGCCTGAGCGAAAGTCGCCGAGCCGCAGAGAAAGACGAATATGCAAGCGATCGAGTGTTTCATGTTTGGCCAATCTTGTTGGTGAAGAAGTGTTTAGCCGCCGGCGATCGCGCCCACGATCATGAACGGCTCTGCTCCCGAAGCGATTGCCTTGGGGAGCAGCGCATCGGGGGCGTCGTGCGACACGTCTTCCTCGCAGGCGAAATAGCGGAGCAGCGGCCGGCGCTTGAGCGTGCCGTAGTCGCGGATGGCGCCGCGGAGCATCGGATAGCGCGTCTCAAGGGCCGAGACGATGGAGTTCGGCGTGATCGCGCCCGATACCGCCAGCGTCACTTCGCCGGCGACGTTCGCCAGGGTGCGTAGATGTTGCGGCAAGATGACGCGGATCATGGCAGCGTCTGCACCTCGACGGAGACGACGGCGGGGAGATCGCGGACGATCGGCTTCCAGGAATCGCCCGAGTTCGTCGAGCAGTAGACCTGGCCGCCGGTGGTGCCGAAGTAGACGCCGCACTCGTCGAGCGAATCGACGGACATGGCGTCGCGCAGGACGTTGACGTAACAATTCTCCTGCGGCAAACCGTTCGTAAGGGCCTCCCATTCGTTGCCGCCAGTTCGGCTGCGGTAGACGCGGAGCTTGCCTTCGGGGGGATAGTGCTCGGAATCGCTCTTAATTGGAACGACGTAGATGGTTTCGGGTTCGTGGGCGTGGACGTCGATGGGGAAGCCGAAATCGGTGGGGAGATTGCCGCTGACTTTCTGCCAGGAATCGCCGGCGTCGTCGCTGCGCATGATGTGCCAGTGTTTCTGCATGAAGAGGGTGTTGGGCCGAGACGGGTGCATGGCAATGCGGTGGACGCAATGGCCGACGGGAGCGGTGGGATCGGGCATGAACTGAGAGTGCAACCCCTTGGTGGCGATTTTCCAGGATTGACCGCCGTCGTCGCTACGGAAAACGCCGGCGGCGGAGATGGCGATGAAGATTCGCTGGGGATTGGTCGGGTCGAGCAGGATGGTGTGCAGTCCCATGCCGCCGGCGCCGGGCATCCAGCTCGAGCCTTGTTGATCGCGTAGGCCCGGGAGTTCCTGCCAGGATTGCCCGCCGTCGGTGGAGCGGAAGAGGGCGGCATCTTCGACGCCGGCGTAGACGGTATCGGGATCGGTCAGCGACGGCTCCAGATGCCAGACGCGTTTGAATTCCCATGGGTGGGCCGTGCCGTCGTACCACTGATGCGTGCCAGGCGTTCCTTCGTAGGTAAACTTGTTGCCGACGGGCTCCCACGTCTTGCCGCCGTCATTGGAGCGCTGAATGATCTGCCCGAACCAGCTGCTCGACTGCGACGCATAGATGCGATTGGGGTCGGCGGGCGAGCCTTTGAGGTGATAAAGTTCCCAGCCCCCGAAGTGCGGCCCGGCCACGTCCCACGTCTGGCGTTTGCCGTCGGACGTGAGAATGAAGGCGCCCTTGCGAGTGCCGACGAGAACGCGAACGCTGCTCATGCAAATGCTCCGCTTACGAAACGAATGGAATGACGTGAAGATTGGGGACGCGCGAAAAATCTCGGACGTTGTCGGTGAGCAGGGAATGCCCGTAGTAAAGCGCCGTGGCGGCGATGATCAAGTCATGAGCGCCGATCGGCGTGCCTTTCTTTTTCAGGTAGGCTTGCAACTCCGCATGTAGTCGCGCGATCTCGAGCGTGAAAGCATATACGATGGCGGAGTTGAACACGGATTCGACGAAGGCCAAACGCTGGTCGCGCCGTTCCTCCGAGACGGCGCGGAACACTCCGGTGAGCAACTCGGACGCAATCACAGTGTTGATATGCAGTTGCTCTAAAGGTTGTAGGGCGAAGTCGATCGTTACGCCGGCTCTCTCGGAGTCAATGAGCACATTGGTATCCACCATCAGTCCCATATTCGTTCCTCCGCCAAAGGTTCGTTGCCTGCAGCTTCACAATCTCGCTTGAACTGTTCCGCATCATCGCCAAGAAATTTCTTCTCCTGCAAAAAGGCGATCAATTCCGCAAACGTCTTTTTCTTCGACGCCGGGTCAATTGGCGATAGGCGCGCGACGATTTTGTGGTCGCGCTCTAAATCAATCGAGACGCCTTCGTGTTCGACTTTGTCCACCAACTCGGTGAAGTGCTTTTCCGCTTCCTCAATATCCATCTCAGCCTCCGTTGGCCCCGGTAGCTTGCTGCTACGCTGATCTTAGCAAACCCGGCCGCTGGCGCGAAGACGGACCCGCCCCCCCGATTACTTCGTACGGCGGTAGTGGGCGGTCATGAAGCGCACCCACTTGCCGTCCTCCCCAAGCGTCTGTGCGTACAAGACACGGTGGTCGTCGCTCTTGAATTCGATGATGTCCTGATACTTCGCCATCGTCCCCGGCACGGCCATGTTCGGGCCCTCGGCGTCGAGCGTCAGCACATCCCCCTCGCGGCCGCCGTCGTAAAGCCAAAAAAACGTCATCATCGAACCGATGAACGATCCTACGTATCTTTTCTTGTTCGGGTCGAAGCCCAACGTCATTTGCGTCGTACCCGGCGTGCCGTCGGGCATTGTGGCAGTGCCTTCGCATTGCACCCAGAAGGGGCCGATCGCGCGGACGCTGTCTTTGCCGGTCATTTTCATTGGGGATTGATCGGGCCCCATGGAGCATTCGGATTCGTAGGTCCACTCGCCCACGAGTTTTTGGAGCCAATGATGGTCTGCGTTGGGCGTCTCATTGTGCATGGCTATTCTCCCATTGGAAAGTTGGACTTCACCGGCGCGGCGCCGGTTTTCTCTGTTTTACGAGTTTGGGCGAAGGGAAAAGAGGCTCCTTGAGATCGTATGGAGAATGCGTGTTGGGTCGGCGTGGAAAGCTCTTGTTTGTGCAGCGGGCCTTCCAGAAATCACTTGCGGCTTCAGCGACCGGCAAGGTACACTCCGGGTATCAATATCTCCCGGAGCCCGCCATGAACCGCCTCGCTCTCCTGGCTTGCCTGCTGCTCGTTCCCGCGCTTTCTGCACAGACCCCTCTGCAATTGGTCGTTGTGGAAAGCGTCGATCTTGCCAAGGGTCAGCTTACCAGCACCCAGCTTGTCTCCGTTGCCGAACGAGTGGCCGAGAAGCGGCAAAAATTGGTAAACGGCAAAGTCGAAACGGAAATCGTGGCGGTCACCGTTACCAGGGTTGTTCCTTCCCAATCGACGCGTTCGCTGCGGGATTATTCTGCCGTGAATCCGAAGGGGACGCCGATCGCTGAGGCGGACCTCGCGACTCTGTTGAGGCCCGGGGTCGCGGTGGTGTTCGCGGATCAACCTTTGCCGCCTTCAGAAAACCTTTTGAGCCTCCTCAATCCGCGTGCGGTGATCTTCGTGCGCAATCCGCCGGCGCTGAAGCCCGAATGACGATGCCGATTGAATCCGTCCGTGCGAAAGGTATCATGCCCTTTTCGAGTCGCCGCTCGGAATGAGGAACCTTTATGCCGCGCCGGAAGCCGTCTCTTACCGAACTCCTTGCCGCCGTTTCTCCGCGCGTCAAGCCCCCCGTGCTGGTCGTGCTCGGCACGCTGCGCGAGTTGCTCGAACTCGAACAGACGCTGGAGCCGGGCTTTTCCGACTATCAGATGGACCTGTTTCCCGCCGAGCGCGTGCAAGCGGAGATCCCCAGAGCGAAAGTCGAAACGTCCGCCGACCTCTGGAATCTCCCGGCCGAATTTCAGACGGTCATCTTCCCCGCTCCCTTGCGCGGCGAACGGGCGCTCAAGCTCGACGTCCTCGAACAGGGCTTTCATGTGCTCAAGCCAGGCGGCAGCTTCATCGTCCTGTCTCCCTACGAAAAGGACGACCTCTTTCAGCCCGCGCTCAAAAAGGTCTTCGGTACCGTCCACTCTCCCATGAATGGCCGAAATAGCGTCTTCTGGTGCGCCCGCGAACGCGATCGCCCCCGACGCCGACACGAAATGACCTTCAACGTCCGCGCCGATGAAACGACCTCGTACACCTTCACTTCGCGGCCCGGGGCGTTTTCCTACGGCCGATTCGATCACGGCGCCCGCGCGCTCTGCGAGGCCATGGAGATCCCCGAAGGCGCCCGCGTGCTCGACCTCGGCTGCGGTATCGGCACCAACGGCATCCTCGCCGCCCGCAAAGCCGGACCTGCCGGCTTCATCGCCTTCCTCGATAGCAATCTCCGCTCGCTCGAACTTGCGGAACTGAACGCCAGGAACGTCGGCGTCCCCAACTTTCAGACGTACGCGTCCGCCCAGCTCAAGGGGCCCGAGGAAGCATCGTTCGACGTCGTCCTCGCCAATCCCCCCTACTTCGCAAATATGTCGATCGCCCAGCGTTTCGTCCAGCGCGGCAAAGATTTCCTCAAGCCCGGGGGAACGTTCTACCTCGTCACCAAACAGATCGAGGCGGCGACCAAGCTCATGGAAGAGACTTTCGGCTCCGTCGACACCTACGAGAAGCGGACCTACTTCATCTTCATCGCTCAGAAAAAATAACCGGGGATACGCCATGCGCGCCGTGATTGCCACGCTCCTCCTGCCCACGATCCTCTCCGCCCAAGAATGGTCGCGCTTCCGCGGCCCCAACGGCGCCGGCGTTTCCCCGGAGACGACGCTCCCCGCCCAGTGGACTGAGCAAGACTACGCCTGGAAAACCAAGCTCCCCGGCAAGGGACATTCCAGTCCCGTCCTCTGGGGCGATAAACTCTTCGTCACCGCGAGCGACGCCCAGGAGCGACGTTTCACGGTATGTTTGAACGCGGACGACGGCAAGGAAGTTTGGCGCTACGAGTTGCCGGGCGAGAAGTACAAGATGCACAAGCGCAACAGCGCCGCCACCGCGACGCCGGCCGCCGATGCCGATCATGTCTACGTCCTGTGGGCGACGCCGAGCCATTACATCATCCTCGCGCTGGATCACGCGGGCAAGGTCGCCTGGCAGAACGATCTCGGGGCGTATCAGAGTCAGCACGGCATGGGCGTATCGCCGATCGTGCACGACGGACTGGTCATCGTCGCGAACGATCAAGACGGCAAGAGTTCGCTGCTGGCGTTCGACGCCAAGACCGGGGCGCAGCGTTGGCAGTTGCCGCGTAAGGTGAGCAACGCGACCTACGCCACGCCCTGCGTGTATCAGCCGGCAGGGAAAGAGTCGCAGATCATCTTCACGAACTGGAAGCACGGCATCACGGCGGTCGATCCGAAAATGGGGAAGGTTTCCTGGGAGGTCTCGACGTTCAATCCGGAGAGCAAGGAACGATCCATCGTGTCGCCGATCGTGGCGGGCGATCTCGTGATCGGAACGTGCGGGTTCACCGCCGGCGCCAAGCACTTCGTCGCCGTCGGTCCAGAGTCGGGCAAGATCCAGGAAATATGGCGCAACGAGAAAAACGTCTCCCACATGGCAACGCCGATCGCCATCGGCGACTGGATCTTCTCGTTCACGGAACTCGGGTTCGTGACCTGCGCGGAGCTGAAGACCGGCAAGACGCTGTGGCAAGAACGGCTCGACGGCACGTTCTCCGCGTCGCCGGTGGCGGCGGGCGAGCGGATCTACGCGGTCGCCGACGACGGCCAGGTCTTCGTGGTGAAGGCGGCTGCGAAGTTCGAGTTGGTTTCCCGCCAGGCGCTCGGCGCCGGATCGCAGGCGACGCCGGCGATCGCTCGCGGTCGGCTCTTCTTCCGCACGCACGATCACGTTATTGCACTGGGGCGTAAGTGATCGTCCCGCTCGCCTGAGGCTGCCAGCTACTTCGGAATCGGCACGATGCTGAGGATCGCGCCCGAGGCGGCGCGGCGAACGTCTTCGTTCTCGTGCCCCAAAAGCTGACGCAGATGCGGGACCGCGCTCGCCGCTGCCGGTCCCATCCGGCCGATCGTCTGCACGGCCGCCAGCGCCACGCGCGGATCGAATTCCTTGATGCATTCGATCAGACTCGGGAGCGCTTCCTTCGACCACTCGACTGGAATTTTTTGCAACGCCAGCATCGCCGCTTGCCGTGCCTCGACGTCGCGCTTGAGAATCGCCTGGCTCAGAGCCGGCACGGCGTCCTTGGCCCTGGGCCCCAGTGCCTCGATCGTGAACGCCGCCTGGTTGCGTACGTGAATGTCATAATCACTGAGTAAGACGGCGATTGCCGGTATGGCGACCGCGACCTTGTCGCCGGGGAAGAAGCCGAGCGTCTTGAGAGCGCCCAGGCGAATGAAACGGTCCGAATCGCTCAGGGCTTGCACCAGCGCCGGCAGCACGGGGAGCGATTCCTCTTCGAGCACCTCGAAGAATCGGCCCGCGGCGCGGCGAAGTCTGAGGTCCGGATGCCGAAGGAACGCGGCCACCGCCGGCAGATCGCGGGTCGTGAATTCCATGAACGGATTCATGCCGATCATCAGCTTCGATGGATCGACGATGACTTCCTGATTCTCGATCAACCGCTGCAGGCTCCGCACGCGCTGACGAATCCGCATCGAGACGACGCCGAAATCTTCCAGCGCCCTCAGGGCTGCGAGTTGGACTGCGGGTTGATTGCTGTCCAGCGCCGCGCGCACGGCCGGGATCTGGTCGCGCATCGCCATCACGACAGGACGGATCTCGTCGACTTCCCTTTCGACTTCCTTGTACATGCGGTTGTAGTCGGCACGTTGCGATTCGGTCAGTTTCTGCCCGGGAGGAGCGAAGTCGCGAGCCCTGAAGGGATCGTCGATGATCTTGGTGCCCCAAACTGCCTGGGCGCCGAGGCTCATCGTATTCAGCGACAGCGTCTGCACTTCGACGTCGCCATCCTTGAGCCCGATGCTGACGGCGCGAATCGTACTCTCGACCGCCTCGATCAACTCTGGACGTTTGACGATGGCGCCCTTACGCTCCAGATGCGCCGCGACGCGCACTAACTGGCCCAGACCGTCGGCGGCCAAACGACGCGGACCGATTTCCGCATCCTTGCCCAGGATTTCGCGAAACACCGGCACCGCGTCCTTCGTCCGGGCGTTGATGTTCCCCAGCGCTCGCAAGCCTTCTTGCTTTACCGCTAACACCCGATCCTTGGCCAGATCGATGACTTCCATCGTCAGCAGGCGCATGTATCCGGCCCGATCCTCCTGCTTCAACGACGCGATCGTGGGCCCGATCTCCGCGATGTGATTGGCGAGGGCCAGACGAATGTCCGCGTCCCCCTTTTCGATCGCCCGGCGAATCTCCTTCTGCAGCCGCTCGCCCACTGCCGCGCGCATGTCGATGTTGATTTTCTTGATGTTCGGGTCGACGATTTCCTTCTCTGGTTTCCAGTCGTCGAGCGACAAGGCGCGGAACATTTCGTCGATCGTTTTCAAATCGTCCGCGCGCTTGGACAGCGTCTGTTTGTAGAGATTGATGACGTCGTCGGACTGCAGGGAGCTCGCCATCGACTGGACCGTAAGCCGAAGCGCCTCGACCGAATCGTCGGCGCGCGCGGGATATTGGCTCAGCGCCAGAAACAAGATGGCGAGGCAGTGCCAGATACGATGTTTGCCCATGAGTCTAACCTTTTCGCGAATCGAGGAAGCCTAATCGCCCGCTACAGCGATTATTCCGCGCCGAAGTCGATTCCGCCAGTCACCCTTGAGCGAATAATCGACGCGCCCTTCGCTTCCGCCTACAAAGGAACCAAAAATCGACAAAAGAGAAAAGATCGATCCATTTTCCTGAGCGATCCAACGGCGTCTCCATTTCCCTAACACCCGTATTTACCCCAAATTCCGCGCAGCCCGGGTGAATTTCGCTCGACTCGTCGAACCAATCGCCGAACTTTCCGCTTCCTCCTACATTAGTCCCATCCGCTCTGCTGACAGGATTCAGGAATTCCAACATGTCGCCTAACCGCCAAGATCCGCACGATGACGATCATCTCGACGAGGAAACAGAAGAACGCTTCGGCGAAATCGCCCGTGCCATCCAGGAATACATGCGCGACGGCGAAGAACTCCTCATCCGCAGCGAGGACGACGGCATTTCCATCGAGCCCCATAAGAGCCCAAACCGCTTTCGCATCCTCTACCCCAAAATGTACGGCCGACTCGCCAGCATCTCCACGCAAATGAACTTGGGCTGCATGCCCACTTTCATCGCTTGGTTCGTGGGGCTGGCATGGATTTTTGTAATCAACTCTTCCTGGGGCGATTTGCTGGACGAACAGTTCGTGGAGCCCATGCGTTCCTGGTGGTTTTACGGACTGCTCCTCGTCGGGCTGACGCTGGGCTCCTTCAGCCTTCTAGGCGTCCACAAAGCCCGAGTCTATCGGCGCAACCGCACTGAGCTCATCCGCGTGATGCAGGCCGAGCATTTCGACCGCGACTTACTCGTCGCGTTGGTGGAAGATCTGCCAAACTTGGAGCACGTCGTAAAGCAGATGAAACTTGATCGGGAGCCCTTCCCCGCACTCCCGGACGAACGCGCATGACGCTCGCCTTCGACTTGCCGCGCACGGAGTCGGCCTGGATCGCCGCCTGGGATCCGCGCTGGAAGCTGGCCGCGATCATGTTCGGAGTCGTCGCGGTCGCGCTGTTGCGGAGTGCGATTCTGGCGTGGATTGCCTGGATCTCGATCGCCGTGCTACTCACCGTGGCCGGTTTTTCCTGGAAGTGGTGGCTCCAGCGCATCGCAGCGCCCCTGGCAATGTTCTGCTTCTTCTTCCTTTGGCTCGCCCTCTTTCCCCGGCCCGAGGAAACGCCTGCCCGCTACGTGGGCCTGAACTGGTCCCCCCACGGCTGCCGACTCTTCGCCGGGCTGCTCGCCAAGATGCTCGCAATCGTGTCGCTCGTCTGGATGCTGTTAGGCAGCACGCCCCTCGCCGACGTATTCCATGCCGCCCAGAGGTTGAAAGTCCCGGCCCCGATGATCCATCTGGCGCTGCTAACCATGCGATACGTCTTTTTACTGGGCGAAGAATGGAGCCGACTGCGCACCGCGCTGCGCGTCCGCGGCTTTCGCAACCGCGCCGACTGGCACAGCTACCGCACCATCGGTCAGGTCGCCGGTACCCTCATCGTCCGCAGCCACGAACGCGCCGAACGCGTCGGCCAAGCCATGCGCGCCCGCGGGTTCCACGGCGAATTCCCCTCGCTCCGCGACTTTCAGACCGCTCGGCGCGACATCGCGCACTTCGCTCTTATCGTCGGCGCCTTCATCGTGCTGGTGGCCATCGATCTCTGGAGCCGACCGTGGTAGACCCTAGCCCCCTGGTTCGGGTACGAGACCTAACCTACGCTTACCCCGGGGGCAAGCCAGTCCTTTGCAACATTTCCTTCACGCTCGGCGCCGGCGAGACCATCGGCCTCATCGGGCCCAACGGCGCCGGCAAGACCACTCTCTTTCTCACCCTCGCAGGCGTCTTGCCCGTCAAGTCCGGCTCGCTCATGCTCGCCGGTCTCGATCCCGGGTTGAGCGCCGACCGCAAGAAACTCCCCGCCAAGATCGGCATCATCTTTCAAAACAGCGACGACCAGCTCTTCAGTTCGCGCGTCGCCGACGACGTCGCCTTTGGTCCGCACAACCTGGGCTTACCACGCGAAGAAGTCGTGCGCCGCGTCGCCGACGCCTTGCGCCGCGTTGGCCTGGAAGGTTTCGACGACCGCGTCCCCTACCATCTCTCCGGGGGCGAAAAACGCCGCGCCGCCATCGCCGGCGTCCTGGCCATGCAACCGGAAATCCTCCTGCTGGATGAACCCTCCATGTTCCTGGACCCGCGCGGCAGACGCGAACTCATCGGTTGGCTCAATGCCTACGGACACGCCAAGATCATCGCCTCGCACGATCTGGAAATGATCCTCGACACCTGCACGCGGGTATTAGTCCTCGACCGCGGCACGATCGTGCGCAGCGGCCCGACCGCGGAAGTCTGCCGTGACGCCGAGTTCATGGAGGGGCATGGCCTGGAAGTGCCGTATCGCTTGCGATGAGCCATAGTGCCAAGTCGACCCTCGACCGGTAGGCCAGACACTTTGTCTGGCATGCAGTCTGGCGTGCATTACCGAACGGCGACGACCTTGCCGGTCCTCACCGATTCGCATTCTTTGTGACAGAGCACGAGGGCATCGCGCGCCAAGGCGCCGCTGAGGAGATCGGCTTCCTTGCCGGCGCGCACGCCGTCGACCGCCGCCTGCAACTCGAGCGTGAACGCGGCCGTCGCATCGTCGCCGCCGACAAGAGGGGGATGGCTGGACCTGCCGTCTTTTTGGAGCACGGTGAGCGGGCAGGTTCCCGATTCATAGACGAGCGTAGCCTCTTCCAGATAAATCTCGTAACCGTGCACGAAGGGCCTGCCCTTCATGGCGACGGCGCCGCTGGCGCAAGTGATGGCGGGCCCCCCGCGGCCGTACAAGTAGCTTGTGTTGAGGTAAGTGACGGCGCCTTTGTCGACAACACCGGTGGAGAAGACGTGTTGCGGGACGCCGGCGATGAGTCCGATGAAATGAGTATCGTGGATGTGCAGATCGACGGCAGGCCCGCCGGTCTTGGCGGCATCGCCAATGTCGGCCGACCAATCGGGCTGCGAGATAACGCGTTTGAAGTGGGCCCCGAGCAGTTTCCCGTAGGTCTGTTCGCGAACCACTTGGGCCGCGAACGCAAACTCGGGAAAGAACGGCAAGACATGCGCGACCATGAGGAGCTTGCCCGAGTTTTGTCCCGCCGCGACCATGACGTCAGCCTCCTCGGACTTGAGGGCAATGGCCTTTTCGACGAGGACATGTTTGCCGGCCTCAAGGGCTTTGAGGGCATGACCGGGATGCAGATGCGTGGGATTGCAGATATCGATGAGATCGATATCGGGATTGGCGAGCATCTCGTCAATTTGGCGATACTTCAAGAGATGGCCGAGATCCATCATTTCGCCGCGTGGTCCGAAGTTGCCTTGAATGGACCTCCAGTCGCCGGCAAGCTTCTGTTCATCGCGACTACAGATCGCGACAACCTGGGCGCCATTGAGTTTGCGTGCCGCCAGGTAGTGGATCATGCCCATGAACCCTACCCCGACTATTCCGATCCTAATCATTGCAGTGCTCCTTGCGTTCATCTTTTTATGACATTCTATATATTCCACGGAATCCTGATACTCGGCTGATTCCTTTCCTTTTTTCGTAATTCTACCACGTTCTCAAATCCAAAAAAATTGGTGGGAGTAGACCATTCTAGAGTACTTGGGGCAGGCCGAACGCGCCGCTTGCGGCGTCGGAATCTCTTCCTCTGGCCAGGGCGAGTTGAAAACGGCTCTTCGGGTAATACAGTGTCGGAAAAGGAGCATTTCGTGAACGGCACGCAACTCGCTGAATTTGGCCGGATCGATCAGACCGGCGATCCGAACTATTTTGTCCGCTTCCTCGACGCTGCCTGCGCCGCCGCGTCTTTCCAGCTCTACAAGCGCAGGCTCAATGAACTTCTCAACTTGCGTCCCGGGCGGCGAGTTCTGGACCTGGGCTGCGGTACCGGCGACGACGCGCGTGACATGGCACTGTCCGTCGGCAAAGACGGCCTCGTCGTTGGCGTCGATAATAGCCAGGCCATGGTCACGCTCGCCAACGAACGCGCCCGCTCGAGCGGACTCGCGGTCGAGTTTCATGTCGCTGACGCATTGAAGCTTCCGTTCCCCGACGGCCATTTCGACGGCAGCCGAGCCGACCGAAGTTTGATGCACGTCCCCGATGCCCGAGGCGCCCTGGCCGAGATGATCCGCGTCACTCGCCCCGGCGGCCCCATTGTCATCTATGAAGTCGATTTCGAAACGCTCCTGCTGGACAGTCCACACAAGATTCTGACGCGCACCATCGCCCACACCTGGTGCGACGGATTCCGCAACGGCTGGCTGGGCCGACACATCCCGGCCATCGTCGGCGAACTTGGCCTCAAAGACATCATCGTCGAGCCCTACACCCTGATGCTCACGCCCGAATTGGCGCTGCCGCTTTTGGGATCCACGACGTCCGACCGCGCGGCCGCCGCCGGCGCCATCACAGCCGAACAAGCCAGGCAATGGGTGGAGCACCTCGCGGATCTCGAGCGCCGCGGATGCTTCTTCAGCTCCCTCTCCGGTTATCTGGTCGCCGGCCGAAAGCCTTGAGCGCAGATCTCGGTTGCAACGGAGCCGACGTGGCCGGATAATAGACTTCACTCGCTGACTTCTTCCGACCCGAGCACGCATCATGAGCAAGCGATCGCAAACGAACTCCGGCATCCAGGCCCATCGCCCAAAGCCGCGCGTCCCCGTACCGGAGGCCCCGTCGCGCAAGTGGGTGTACTATTCGATGCTGGGCGGACTCGTGGCGATTCTCATCGCGCTGCCGTTCGCTTGGGATCCGCTTGTGGACTGGCTGGGACGAAATCGCGCGACGCCGAAACTCAACCCCGCGGAAGCGCCCGGCCCAGCTCCCAAGGGAATGGTCTGGGTCCGCGGCGGCGAATACTACCGCGGCATCGATGACGACGAAGTCCTCGGCGACAAAGGCGGACCCAGCGGCTTCGACCGACTCGAAGACGCGCGCATCGTTCGAAAAGTTTACGTCGACGGCTTCTTCATGGACACGCACGAAGTTACCAACGAACAGTTCGCCGAGTTCGTCAAGGCGACCAACTACGTCACCTACGCGGAACGCAAGCCCGATCCCAAGGACTTCCCCGATTACGAAAACATTCTAAAACGGCGAAAGGTGAAAGAGCTCGCCCCCTTCTCGCTCGTCTTCAAGACCCCGACGGAAGAAGTCGCGAATCTCTGGGCCCCCGGCGCGGAACATTCGTGGTTTGAAGTCCGCGATTACGCCTGCTGGAAGCATCCCGAAGGGAAAGACAGCACCATCCACGGACGCGAGAATTACCCCGTCGTCCACGTCTGCTGGGACGATGCCGTCGCATATTGCAAGTGGGCCGGCAAACGGCTCGCTACCGAAACGGAATGGGAGTTCGCCGCCCGCGGCGGGCTCGACGGCGCCCTGTACTGCTGGGGCAACAAGCTCAAGCCCGACGGCAAGTGGATGGCCAACACCTGGCAGGGAAAGTTTCCCACGCACAATTCCAAGGAAGACGGACACGAAGGCGCCAGCCCGGTCGGCTCCTACCCCGCCAACGGCTACGGTCTGCACGACATGGCCGGCAATGTCTGGGAATGGTGCAGCGACTACTATCTCGACAGCTACTACGCCCTCTCCCCCGCGGAGAATCCCCAGGGCCCCGCGGCGTCCGAAGTCCGCTACGATCCGGGCAAGGGGTACCGCGTCCAGCGCGGCGGTTCGTTCCTCTGCGCGGAAAACTTTTGCCAACGCTACCTGCCCGGCGCCCGCGGCAAGGGCGAACAATCTTCCGGCAACATCCACGTCGGCTTCCGCTGCGTTCAGGATGCGCCGGGGCGGCCCAAGTGATTTTTCCTACGCTAGCCTCGAGGTTTCCACATGACCCAGAAACTGCGTTCGTTCACCTTCTTACCCGGCGTCATCGTCATTCTGACGGCACTCGCCTCGGTCTTCGCGCCGCTGGGTGCATGGGGAGACAAGCGACCAGCGCCCAAACTCAATCCGCCAACCTCGTCCCGTCCGGCCCCCAAGGGGATGGTCTGGATTCGCGGCGGAGAGTTTTATCGAGGCGTCGACGACGAAAACGTGAAGGGGGACGTCGGAGCCCCGGCAGGCTTCGATCGACTCGAGGATGCGCGTGCCGTCCGAAAAATCTACGTCGATGGGTTCTGGATGGATGAACATGAAGTCACGAACGAGCAGTTCGCCGAGTTCGTCAAAGCAACCAACTACGTCACCTACGCAGAACAGAAACCCGACCCCAAGGACTTTCCCGACTACAAAGAAATCCTGAAGAGAAAGAAAGTAACCGAGCTGCCGCCTTTCTCAATTGTTTTCAAGAAACCCGCCCGCGAGATCGACGACTTATGGAAGAGCGGAGCAGAGCATGCATGGTTCGAAGTGCGCGATTATGCGTCGTGGAAGCACCCCGAAGGCAGGGGAAGCGATTTGCGGGGCAAGGAGAAATACCCGGTCGTACAGGTCTCCTGGGACGACGCCTTGGCTTACTGCAAGTGGGCGGGAAAGCGACTTCCCACGGAAGCGGAATGGGAATTCGCCGCCCGTGGCGGGCTCGACGGCGCTCGGTACGTTTGGGGAACCAAACTCAAACCCGACGGCAAATGGATGTGCAACGCCTGGCAAGGCAAATTTCCGACGCTGAACACCAAGGAAGACGGCTTCGAAGGCACCGCCCCCGTCGGCTCATTTCCCGCAAATGGTTACGGCCTGTACGACATGGCCGGCAACGTCTGGGAATGGTGCAGCGACTATTATCTCGACAGCTACTACGCCGACTCTCCCGTCAAGAATCCCAAAGGGCCTGCCGCCTCCGAAGTCCGCTACGATCCAGGCAACGCCTACTACGTCCAGCGCGGCGGTTCGTTCCTCTGTGCGGAGAACTATTGCCATCGCTACCTGCCCGGCGCCCGCGGCAAGGGCGAACAGAAGTCCGGCAACGTCCACGTCGGTTTCCGCTGCGTTCAGGATTTTAAGAAATAGTGACGGCGAGCGGGGGAACGTTAGTCCCCCGTACGTCCACGAGCTACCTATCTATACCACGCGATTTTGCACTAGCGTCACGTACCGGGGGACTAACGTCCCCCGCTCGCCAGGGTTGATTATTCATCCTCTTCGCGCAACTTCGCGAGCACCGTCAGATCCTCGAGCGTCGTCGTGTCGCCCGTCGTCGCCTTGCCGCCGGCGATGTCGCGAAGCAGGCGCCTCATGATCTTGCCCGAACGCGTCTTGGGCAAGCCCTCCGTGAAGCGGATCTCGTCGGGCCGGGCGAGGGCGCCGATCTCTTTCACGACGTGGCTCATGAGTTCCTTCTTGAGCGCGTCGCTGGCGGCGTGGCCCTGCTTGAGCGTCACGAAACAGGCGATGCCTTCGCCCTTGATCTCGTCGGGCTTACCGACGACCGCCGCTTCCGCGACCGCGGGATGCTGCACCAGCGCGCTCTCGACCTCCATGGTGCTGAGGCGATGGCCCGAGACGTTGAGGACGTCGTCGACGCGTCCCATGATCCAGATGAAACCGTCGCTGTCCTGGCGGGCGCCGTCCGCGGTGAAGTAACAGCCGGGGACGTTGGACCAGTACGCCTGGCGATAGCGTTCGTCGTCGCCGTAGATGGTGCGGAGCATCGCGGGCCAGGGCTTCTTGACGACGAGGAAACCGCCCTGGTTGGCAGGGACGCTCTTGCCCGATTTATCGACGATGTCGGTGACGATGCCGGGGATGGGGCGCGTCGCGGAGCCGGGCTTGGTCGCGGTGGCGCCGGGGAGCGGCGCGATCATGATCATGCCGGTTTCGGTCTGCCACCAGGTATCGACGATGGGGCACTTGCCGCCGCCGATCACCTGGTGATACCACATCCATGCCTCGGGATTGATCGGCTCGCCAACGGAGCCGAGCAGGCGGAGGCTCGAGAGATCATGCTTCTGGGGCCACTGGTCGCCCCACTTGATGAAGGCGCGGATCGCGGTCGGCGCGGTGTAGAAGATGCTGACCTTGTACTTGGCGATGAGCGACCAGAAGCGATCTTCCTGCGGATGGTTCGGCGCCCCTTCGTACATGATCGTGGTGGCGCCGTTGGCGAGCGGGCCGTAGACGATGTAGCTGTGCCCCGTGACCCAGCCGACGTCCGCGGTGCACCAGTAGACGTCGTCCTCCTTCAGATCGAAGACGAGCCGATGCGTGTACGACGTTCCCAGCAAGTAACCGGCAGTCGCGTGCAGCACGCCCTTGGGTTTTCCCGTAGACCCAGACGTGTAGAGAATATAGAGAGGGTGCTCGGAATCGAGTTCCGCGGCCGGGCACTCCTCGGAGGCCTTGGCCATCTCTTCGTGCCACCAGAGATCCCGGCCCGCCTTCATCGGGACGCCCCCCTTGGTTCGCTCGAAGACGATGCACTTCTCGACAGTGGGGGACTTTTCGAGCGCGGCATCGACGTTGGCCTTGAGGGGCACGAGCTTGCCGCGCCTCCAGCTGCCGTCCGCGGTGATGACGAGGCGAGCCTTGGCGTCGTTGTTGCGATCGGCGACCGCCTCGGCAGAGAAACCGCCGAAGATGACGCTGTGGGTGGCGCCGATGCGGGCGCAAGCGAGCATCGCGATTGCCGCCTCGGGGATCATCGGCATGTAAATCGTGACGCGATCGCCGGGCTGAATGCCCTGCGCCTTCAGCACGTTGGCGAACTTGCACGTCTCTCGGTGTAGTTCGGAATAGGTCAGCACGCGGGTGTCGCCCGGTTCGCCTTCCCAGATGATCGCGGGCTTATTCTTCCGCGGCCCGCTCACGTGACGGTCGAGGCAGTTGTAGCTGGCGTTGATCTTGCCCCCCACGAACCACTTCGAGTGCGGCTCCTTCCACTCCAGAACCTTGTCCCATTTCTTGAACCACGAAAGCGACTCGGCCTCGCGCGCCCAGAATCCTTCGGGATCGTCGTGCGCCTGCTGCCACAGCGCCTTGTACTCGGCGTCGCTCTTGACGTGCGCCGCCTGAGCGAACTCGGCGGTCGGCGGAAAGGAACGCGTTTCTTTGAGAACGCTGGTGATATTGTTCGAACTCATGACTGGAGACCTCAGGGTACGAAACGGGCCGGACGCCGAGTCCGTCGGCAGATCCGGAGAGAAGGTTCAAGAGTGCATCGGCATGAAGGAATAGCTTACAAAATCGAGAATGGATGGCCCGGCCTAAAGAATGTCCCGCAGAATTCGGAGTGCGGTCTCCGTCTGCTCGGCCGTGATGCACAGCGGTGCGCAGAAGCGAATCGCCGCCTCGCCGCAGGGGAGCAGCAGCAGACCGCGGTGGAACGCCTGTTGAATGATGCCGTCACGGCGTGCGGGGTCGAGCTTGTCGTTCTTGGCGACGTCCATGGCGAGCATCAGGCCCAGGCCGCGGATTTCGCCGATGCCGCCGAGGTCGCGACTTAACTTTTGCAGACCCGAGCGAAGTTGCTCGCCGCGTTCGTGGGCGTTGGCGACGTAGCCGGCCTCGAGGACTTCGAGCGTCGCCAGGGCGGCTCGGCAGCTGACGGGGTTGCCGCCAAAGGTGCTGGCGTGGCTGCCGGGGGGCCAGCTCATGACGTCGGCGCGGGCGACGATGGCGCCGATCGGCATGCCGCTGGCGATGCCCTTGGCCAAACACAAAATGTCGGCCTCGACGCCGACGTGCTCCAGCGCGAACATCTTTCCGGTTCGGCCGAATCCCGACTGAACTTCATCCGCGACCAGCAAGATCTTGTGATGGTCGCAGAGCTTCCGCAAGTCGGGCAAAAAACTCGCAGGCGGAACGATGTAGCCCCCTTCGCCCTGGATCGGCTCCACGAAGATCGCGGCGACTTCCTCCGGCGGAGCCACGCGTTTGAAGAGCGTCTCGATCGCACGCAAGGCGTCCGGTTCGCCCGGGCGCGGATAGGGGACGTGATGGACGTCGGGCACGAGCGGCGAAAATCCTTTGCGATGCACGAGCTTCGAAGCCGACAGCGACATCGCCCCATACGTTCGGCCGTGGAAGGCGCCGAAGAAGGCAACGACGCGCGAACGCTTGGTGTGATAGCGCGACAGTTTGAGCGCGGCTTCGAGCGCCTCGGCGCCGCTGTTAGTGAAGAAGACGCGTTTGGGGCTGGGGCCCGGCGCGAGTCGGGCGAGTCGCTCGGCTAGGTCGATCTGCGGTTCGTAGTAGAAGTCGGTGCCAGACATGTGCAGCAGCTTGCCGGCCTGATCGCGGATCGCTTCGGCGACATGGGGGTGACAGTGCCCCGTGGCGGTGACGGCGATGCCGGCGGTGAAGTCGAGGAAGAGATTGCCGTCGACGTCCTCGATGACGGCGCCGGAACCGCGGGCGCACACGAGCGGATACATGCGCGTGTACGACGGCGAGGTGTAACGCTGGTCGCGTTCGAGCAGGGCCTGGGCGCGCGGGCCGGGCAGGGAAGTTTTCAGGTCGGGAACCGTGCGTTGGTCGAAGTGCCACATGGAGTCACCCGGAGGATGTGACTTCAGCATAGCGAGTAATCGCGACGTGCGAAAGCCCAGGGATGGCTATCCCTGGGGACGCGCCACAGATCGCAAATCACGTCGCGCGTTAAAAAGCCCAGGGATAGCCATCCCTTGGGACGCGCCACAGATCGCGATTTTTTGCTCGACGCTGGAAGTGACGATTGGCGGCGCGTCCCCAGGGATAGCCATCCCTGGGCTTTCGCGGAATCACTTCTTCTCGATTTCCGCGAGTTTCTTGCGGATGCGATCCTTGATTGCCGCGGCGACGATCTCGTGATCGAGCGCCGCCTGCGCCGCCGCCTTCTTCTCCTCAAGCGTCGCCGTCGGGATGCCGACCAGGGCGTCGAACAAATCGACAGACATCGCGGCGCCGAAAGCGCTGCGCTCTTTCAGTTTGCCGGCCCGTTCGCGCAAGAACGCGACCGCTTCCTGTCGCGCTTTGACCGCGTCGTCGGGCATTTTGAGCTGGTCGTGAAACCCGGCGATGCGGTTCAACATCTTGCCCTTTTCGTAGGTCGCCACGAACGCCAACTGCTTGCGAGCGTGACCTAGAGACTTCTCGTACTCCTTCTTTCTTTCGTAAAAGAGAACTACGGCCTCGAGCGCCTTTGCTTGGTGTTCGTGCGAAGCATACGGGATGCTGAGGGCTTTCGTCAGGCTCGTGTCGATCTCCGCGTCGGTTGAGCCCCAAGAAGCGACGAGTTGCGTATGCAGTAGCTTCAGGTTCGCTTTCTGTTGAGCCGTTGCTAGCGGGCGATCGGCTCTTATGGTAAGATACTCCGCTTCCGGGATACGCTTGTTGCGTTGAACCGCCAAAGCGAGGAGGTATCCCGTCTCGACGTCAAGCACTCGCAGGCCTGACCCAAACGCGTTAGAATCCATGTCCAAGGCTTCCTTCTCGGTGATGGTTCGGGCTTGAGATCGCAGCCCCACCAAAAACGAGGCTTCCTCCCACGGCTCGCGTTTCTGGTCGGGGAGCAGGAACTTCGTACGCGTCCAGGCCCGCAGCATGCCGACGCCGTATGCCCGCGCCATGTCGGCGTCGAGCGCCAAGTTTGGCTGCGTGTACGGCACCTCCAACGTCGCGGCGAAGACGCATCCGGGACGCAGCGCGAAGTGATGCGAGTTGATGCGCGGGTCGCCGCCTTTGGCCTTCTTCGGATCTGAAAGCAGATCCAACGGCGTCATTACCACGCCCGGCTTCTCTTCCTTGATCCACGCGTTCCACTCGCGCAAGTTGTCCTTGATGTGCGGCAAGCCCAGACCCACCCAGTAAAACGCCTCGTGGATGTCGCCCTTCAAATACGGGCAGTGAATATCGAGCGAGTAGTGGACTTTCTTGAGGACGCCGAGTTCCTGGATGGCTTTGATCTCGGGATAGATCGAGTCGGCGCCGTAGTCGCGGTTGTAATCCTTCGGCAGTCGATTCTTCCCCTGATCGCCTGCCTCGACGCCGTCGCGGTCGACGATCGGCACGATGTAGGCGACGTATTTCTTGCGGAACTCGATCCCCAGCGGCGAATCGGACAGGGCCTCCTGCATCATCCCTTCGAGGACGTAGCTGGCCATCGATTCGCACGCATGATGCCGGGCGGTGATGAGGAACGATTCGACGCCGGGCCCGGGTTTGCCGATCTGTACGAGATCGACGGGGCGTTGGCCGAGGCGCGATTGCGTGAGGACGCTGCGCGTCAGATGCGGATTGGCCTTGTGCCTGGTGAGGAAGGTTTCGAGATCGCGATGCAGATACGGAATCGCGACGGCGAAACGGACCTTCTGTTTTGCCGCGGTGAAGGCGAACGCGAACACATCGAAGCGCGGCACCTTCTTGTCGTCCCCCACCGGCGGTGCGTACTGGACGTGCTCGGCGCCGAGCCATTTCCAGGATTTGCCTTCATCGTGACTGATCGCCGGGCCGCGCACGCCGACCGTGGGACTGGGGAACTTGAAGCGGACCGTCCCCGCTTCCGAAACCTCGGCTTCGAAGTTCCAGTAGAACCACGCCGGACCGCCGCGCAGGTCGGGGGCGAGGTGGACTTCGTTGCCTTCGTTCTTCTTGATGAGGACGTTGCCGCCGGGGAAGTCGCTGCGGATCGCGACCTTCATCTCGGCCCAGAGAGGCATCGGCGCCAGGAACAGACACACCGCGAGCATTCGAAGCATGGAGATTCTCCCAGGTTGACTGCGGGCGCGGACAAGAAAAAGGTCAAAAAAATCGAACCACAGAGAGCACAGAGGACACGGAGAATTGCAGAAAAGCTCGGTGGATCGCGACAATCCGCCTTATTTCTCTGTGCCCTCTGCGGCTAGTTTTGAAGAATTCATTCCTGCATTCGCCCCTACGCGGTGGTCCACGATTCCTCGCCGGCGAGCAGATCGTCGAGCTTGGCCGGTTTTCGCACGCGCTTCGCATCCGCGATCTGCCCGAAAAATTGCTCCTCGAATGTCGATGTCTCCACGGCGCGGAAGACGCCGAAACACTCGGGGAAGTCGGGCATCGACAGTCGGCTGAGCAAAAGGGCGGCCGTCGGTTCGCTCAGGGTTTCGTCGTGTACGTAAAGATCGTCGGCGTCGGGTTCGCGTTTGACGACCTCGGCCTCCAGGCCCTGCAGACGAATGCCGAGATTGCGGTCTTTGCCGAAGATGAGCGGTTGGCCGTGCTCGAGGAGGAGAGTGTCGTCGGCCTTGGTGGCGTGGTCGACGGCGAAATCGAAGACTCCGTCGTTGAAGACCTTGCAGTTCTGATACACCTCGACCAGAGCGCTGCCGGGATGAAGTGCGGCCCGGCGGAGCGTGTCGGCGAGATGGTTGACTTCGACGTCGAGAGAGCGGGCGACGAAGGAACACTCGGCGGCGAGGGCGAGCGACAGCGGCCTCAGCGGGGTTTCGAAAGCGCCTTCGGGGCTCGATTTGGTGCGGGTACCAATGCGCGAGGTCGGCGAATACTGGCCGCGCGAGAGGCCGAAGACTTCGTTGTTGAGCAGCAGGATCTTGATGTGGACGTTCCGGCGCAAGGCGTGCAGGAAGTGGTTGGTTCCGGCGGCGAGGGCGTCGCCGTCGCCGGTGATAACCCAGACGTGCAGGTCGGGGTTGGCGAGTTTGAGACCGGTGGCGATGGCGGGCGCCTGGCCGTGAATCGTCTGGAAACCGTATGTGTTCACGTAATACGGAAGCCGGGAGGCGCAGCCGACGCCAGAGACGAGGACGATTTTCTCGCGCGGGATGGCGAGTTCGGCGAGGACCTGGCGAAACTGTTCGAGGACGGCGTAGTCGCCGCAGCCGGGACACCAGCGGATCTGGCGCGAGGTCGTAAAGTCGGCGGCAGTGAGGACGGGGAGTTCAGACATTGAGTTTATTGTGAGGAGGAGAGCGGTTTGCAGCAAGGGGCAGACCTTGCGGATGCGGGAAGCTGACGCGAATCCGCGTGACGTACGGCGCACGGCCGGCGCGAAGTCGGCGAAAAGCGGTGTTTTTTTGCGTGATTTTGTGCGGCGCGGCCGATGTTTGGAAGTAGGAAATGCCCAGATGCTTCCAGGATGGGTTGCCGGGAATCACGGAAGATTCACAGCGCATCGAACATCTTTCGTTTGAGGATTCCCCTATGCACCGCATCTCTCTCCGCGCGCTCGGTCTCACCGTATCGCTCGTTTGGTCCTCGGCTCCGGTCGGGGCGCAAAATCAGCCCATGAATTTCTTGCCCGCGCCGACGCCGGCATCGCCTGCGGCGGTCCTGCCGGCGAATATTGAGTCGGGCCAACCCGCCAACCCGATCAAGTTGCTCGCCGTGCCGGAACCAGTAGCCGCCCCCGCGGCGCCAGTCACCGTGCCGGCGCTCGACCTCCAGGCGTGTCTCGCGCTCGGCATGCAACGACAACCCGCACTGCGGGCCGCTCAGGCGAGTCTGTCTGCAGCGATCACCGCGCAGCAGGCGCTGGACAACCTCAAAATCGGATTTCTCAGCCGCGACTTCGCCATCCGCAAAGAACAGGCGTGCGTCGGCGTGACCATCGCCAGCGCCGGCGTCGCCCAGGCGGAATGGGAAGCACGCTACGCCATCACCCGTATGTACTACACCGTGCAGTACGCCCGCATGCAGAAGATCGTCGTCGACGAACTGACCGGCAAGCTGGAAACGTCTCAGGAAAAGGCCGGCAAGATCCTCGAGGTGGGCGATCCCAAGTCGAAGATCACCAAGATCGACGTCGACATTCTCAAGCTCAACATCCGCTTCGTGCGGACCAAGCAGGTCGAGGCCGACGTCGGCATCCTCCGCGCCATCGCCGGGCTGCGGGAAGCGATCGGCCTGGGCTGCGACGAGCCGTTCGTCGTCGCCGACCAGCCGTTGCCGGAGTTGGTTCCGGATCTCAACCGCGAACAGCTCATCGCCGTCGGTCTCGCTCAGCGTGCGGAACTGCAGCAGGCGCTGGGAGCCAAAGATTTGACGAGTCTCGAAATTGCGGCCCAGCATCGTCTGTTGTTCAAGCCGCTCGCCAACACGTTCGCGGTCGCTGCCGATATCCACGCCAAGCCGATTCCGCAAGGCGTCGCCAACGGCGAGTACCGACCCGGCGCCCTGGGGCTCGAGATGCCGACGCATCTCGCGGGAAAACGCAATGACCGCGTGCAGCGCGCGGGGGACTTCGATCAACGCGCTCAGGCTGTCGTCGACAAGACGCACAACTTGATCGCGCTGGAGATCGACGCGACGTACCTGAAGTGGAAAGAAGCATTCCAAAAGTCGATGTCGCTGCAAGGCGCGGACAAGGAAGCGCTCGAAGTGGCGAACTCGGTGCAGAATCGCTTCGATAGCGGCAACGCCACCGGCGAAGAGATCCTCCGGACGCGCACGATGGTGGACCAGGCCCGCGCGTCGTACAACGAGGCGCTCTTTAACCACGCCCTCGCCCTGGCGGCCCTGGAACGCGTCACCGCGGGAGGGTTTCGCCTCAAACAGTAATCCAATCTCCGAGCCGCCCCCGTCAGGAAGCGGGAAGTAGCGTCCCACCGCTACCTGACGGGCGCGGCTCGGTAATCCCAAGTCCCCCTGTTTGACAAATCTCCCGTGGGACCCCTGATTCCTCAAATCGCCAAATTCTCGCTCAAGGTTTGCACGCCCAAATGCTGAAAAAAAACATAGGCAGGTCACGTTGCGGGTCGGTGACTCACCTATGCGCCGACTGCACGAACCGACCCGGCTTCCTAAACTCCGCCAACCGAGGTAGCTCTCCATGATGCGTTTGAGTCTCTCGGCTCTGGGTGTGCTGGGCATTGTCGCCGCCTTCGCCAGCTTTCCCGAAGCGTCTGAACGGTCCCCTGCCGCTCCTGTCAAAATCGGCATGGTGCAATCGATTTTCACCGACGTTCCTCCCGTCCTCATCAACTTTCTCGGCCCTCAATTTAACTCCCTGGTCAAAGAATTCACCGGACTCCCCGGGCACATGACCGTAGGGAAAGACGCCTACGACGTCGGCCAACAGCTCACCGACGGTTCGGTGCAGTTCGGCGTCTTCCACGGCATCGAGTTCGGCTGGGCTCGGCAAAAATACCCCGATCTCAAGCCCCTCATGGTCGCCATCTATAAACATCGCAACGTGCACGCGCATCTCGTGGTCCGCAACGATTCCGAACACAAGAACGTCGGCGACCTCAAGGGCAAGGACATCGGTCTGCCCCTGTTTACCAAGGAACATTGCCGAATCTACCTCAAACGCCAGACGCTGGAAGCGGCCCAATGCGATCCGAAGGCGTTTTTCGCCAAGGTGCTCAAGCCGCTTAACGCCGAGTCGGCGCTCGATGAAGTCGTCGGGGGCGAGCTGGCCGCCGCACTGGTCGATACGACGTCGCTGGAGTGTTATCAGGACGTGAAGCCGGGCTGTTTCCGCCGATTGAAAGTTCTCAAGGTTTCCGAGAACTTCCCGGTAGCGGTCATCGCGTACAAAGAGGGCATGGTGCCCGCCGCGGTGATCACTCGATTCCGCGAAGGCATGATGAACGCCAACAAGTCCGAACGGGGCCGAGATATGATGAACACGTTCAAAATCTCCGGCTTCGAACCGATCCCCGCGGGCTATCTCGATCAGGTCGCGAATATCGTCAAGCTCTATCCCGCGCCGACCGGCCCTGCGGCGAATTAGTCCGTTCCAGTTCGTTTAGCGCTCGCGACGGCCCTCGCGAGCGCTAAGGCGAGCGGCAGGTCTTGATTTACCCACATCTCGGTTGTTTTGGTCGAATCAGGATGTCGTACTTGGGCAGCGTCGTCGAGCGTTCCAAGCGGGCTTCGTAGGGTTTCATGTCCTTCTTGGTGATGCGAATGCCGTCC
>JBBQPM010000030.1:0-50413 GCA_038217425.1 Gemmatales bacterium | reverse complement strand
AGTACCTCACCCGCGGGGCTTCTGGTTTGTCTTTTAATGGATGCGGCCCGCGAACGCCAATCTTTTTCCGCTTGCATCCCGCGTCTGCCGCTCTACAATCGCACCATCCGCGAAATGAAAACCTATCGAGCCATGCATGTTTGCGTACACGCAGAAGTTGGACCCGTTGGCCGGCATGTGGGGGTCGGTCGTCTGGTCGACGTTGCTGGCGGCGCTGCCGGTGGTGGTGCTGTTTTGGCTCCTGGTCATCCGCCGCTGGAAGGCGCCCAACGCCGGCGCGGGGGGCGCCTTCGTCGCCATCGTCATCGCCATCCTCGCGTATGACATGCCCGCACACATGGCGTTCTCGTCGTTCATCTACGGCGCCTGCTCGGGGCTGCTCCCCATCGGTTGGTCGATCTTCTTCGCGATGATGCTTTACAACATCACCGTGGAGACGGGACAGTTCACGATCATTCGCCGATCGGTCGCAGGCCTTTCCGCGGACGCGCGCATCCAGGCGGTGCTGATCGGCTTTTCGTTCGGCGCGTTTCTCGAAGGAGCGGCCGGCGGCGGCACGCCCGTCGCCATTTGCGGCGCCATCATGGTCGGCCTCGGCTTCAATCCGTTCCTCGCCGCCGTCCTGTGCCTCATCGCTAACACGTCCCCCGTCGCCTACGGCGGACTTGGCACGCCCATCCTCGTCCTGGGCGGCGTCACCGGCATCGATCCGTTTCCCCTCAGCGTCATGGCCGGCCGGCAGCTGCCGTTCCTGTCGTTGCTCGTGCCGCTCTACATGGTCAAGTGCATGTGCTCGTGGAAACAGACGTGGGCCGTCTGGCCCGCGCTGTTCGTCGCCGGCGGTTCCTTCGCCGCCTTCCAGTATGTCTTCGCCCACGTCCGCATGCTCTACCCCATGACCGACATCGGCGGCGGCATCTTCTCGCTCCTGGCCACCGCCATCTTCCTCAGATTCTGGAAACCCAAAGTCGAGTATCGCTTCGACACCCCCGCCGCCTCCCCCGCGCCGACGCTCAAACTCGACCCCAACGATCCGCATGCCGAGGAAGCCAAAGCCCTGCTGGGCGACGCGCCCAAAGTCACCGATCACGACACCCAAAAACTCACGCCCGGCGTCATCACCCTCGCCTGGATGCCGTTCATCCTCATGTCGATCTTCCTCATGCTCACCGGCGTCGTCCGTCAGCAAGAGAAGTCGAGTTATGCCGAGAACGTCGCCTACAAGCCTGGCGTCGTGCCGATCGTCGGCGACTGGACCACGAATTACCTGTTCGCGGTTCCCGGACTGCACAATGAAGTTCGCCGAGACGAGGAGTTCAAGGAGCCGCTGCCGGAACGCGCCGTCTTCAACTTCGCCTGGCTGACGGCGCCCGGGACCGCGGTCCTCTTCGCCTGCGTGGCGTCGATGTTCATGCTGCGGATGAACTTCGCCCAGATCCGCCGGGTGTTGTGGCGAACCTGTTTGCAGATGAAGATCCCGATTCCGACCATCGCCTTCATGATCGGGCTTTCGTACGTCACGAAATACGCCGGCATGGATGCCACGCTGGGCTTCGCGTTCGTCAACACCGGCGTGGCCTATCCCTTCTTCGCCGCCATCATCGGCTGGCTGGGCGTCTTCCTCACCGGCACCGACGCGGGGAGCAACGCCCTCTTCGGCAGTCTGCAACGCATCACCGCCACGCTCATGTACAACAACGGCCTCTTCGAGCATTTGCCGACCATCGACCACGCTCAGCATCTGATCTGCACCGCCAACAGCACCGGCGGCGTCATGGGCAAAATGATCGACGCCCAGAGCATCTGCGTCGCCACCGCCGCCACCAACCAACTCGGCAAAGAGGCCGACATCTTCAAGGCCGTCATCTGGCACAGCATCTTCCTCGCCAGCATCGTCGGCATCCTGACCATGTTGCAAGCCTACCTGCCCCCCTTCACCAACATGGTCCCCGGAGCGTTACCGCCCGAAGTTCAGTGGTACGTTTGGCCCTTCACGAAGATGTGATTTTCGCGCGGCGGAGCGGCAACGTGGGCAAACTGCTGTTCGGCCTGGCCGATGCTGGGGATGAGCTTGCGCCAATCGCTCGCCAAATGTCGATATAACAACCGCACCCCATCTCACGAGGAGCCACGATGAATGCCGTATCCCGCCGATCGTTTTTGGCCGCGTCCGCTGGCGCGGTGCTCGCCCCGAACGTCTGGAGCGCCGACGCCCCCGCCGTCCGTCGGCCACGCGTCGCCGCCATCTACACCGTCTTCCGCCATCGTTCGCACGCTCAGAACATTCTCGAGAACTTCCTGCAGCCGTACCTCTTCAACGGCGAGATCGTCGATCCGCGCATGGACGTCGTCTCCTTCTTCGCCGACCAGCGCGTCCCCGAAATCGACCGCACCGACGAGGTCGCACGCAAATTCAAAATCCCGGTCCACAAAACCATCCGCGACGCGCTCACCCTGGGAGGCAAGAACCTTGCCTGCGACGCCGTCCTGCTCATCGGCGAGCACGGCGAGTATCCCGTCAATAAACTAGGTCAAACCGAGTATCCCCGCAAACGCATGTTCGACGAGATCGTGGCCGTGCTGCGCGAGTCGAATCGCTTCGTGCCGGTATTCAACGACAAACATCTCTCGTACCGCTGGGACTGGTCGAAGGAGATGTACGACACCGCGCGGAAGTACCGCATCCCGTTCATGGCGGGGAGTTCGGTGCCGCTGGCGCAGCGCGTGCCGGCTCTGGAATTGCCGATGGAGCCGGAGATCGAGGACATCGTCTCGATTCACGCCGGGTCGGTGGAGGGGTACGATTTTCACGCGTTCGAAGTGTTGCAATCGTTGATCGAGGGGCGCAAGGGGGGCGAGACGGGGATCTCATCGGTGGAGTTCCTCACGGGCGACGCGATGTGGAAGGCGGGGGAAGCGGGACGTTGGCCGCTCGCATTGGCGAGGTCGGCGATGTCTGCGGAGTTCGGCGCCAACGTCCCCAATTTGCGCGAGGTGATCGGCAAAGAAAAACCGGTCGATTCGCACGTCGTACTGATTACTTACAAGGACGGCCTGAAGGGAACGGTCGTCAAGATTGGGCAAAACAGCGGCCGATGGAACGTCGCGGTCAAACTCAAGAACGAGGCGCAGCCGCGGGTCGCGAAGTTCTTCCCCGGGCCGTGGGGCAATCGCAACTTATTCATGGGCCTCTCGCACGCCATCCAGAGTTTCTTCCGCACCGGCGAGGAGCCGTATCCGGTGGAGCGCACGCTGTTCGCCTCGGGGGTGTGCGACGCGCTGATGCAGGCGCGGGCGGAGGGGAAGGTCAAGAACACGCCGCACCTGGAAATGCGTTACGCGGCGAAGGATTTCCGGGCGTTCCGCGAGAACGGGGCGTCGTGGAAGATCGTGGAGAAGCGCGTCGAGGACAAGCACATGCATACGCTGGGGCAGAAGTAGCGAAATTTGGCGAGCGGGGGACGTCAGTCCCCCGGTACGTCGCGATAAACCGAAACGAACATCGTGAGATGTGCCCAGATATTGCACTCAAGTGACGTACCGGGGGACTAACGTCCCCCGCTCGCCGAATTCCTAATTCAAACTCGGCTGCGGGATCGAGGACGGAATCAGACGGACCCACATTTCCTCGTTGGGGAGATCGAACACGAATGAACCCTGGGCCGGCACCACGTACCACGAACCCTCCGCGAGTTCGCGTTCGAGCTGGCCCGGCGCCCAGCCGGAGTAGCCGGTGAAGACCTTGTAACGCCAATCGGGATCGAGCGGCGGATCGGTGATGCGTTTAAGGCAACTCGCGTCCCCCAGGAAGACGCCCGGGCAGATCTGGGCGGCGTCCTTTTCCTCGAACTCGACCCACTCTTCCTGACCGTGCAGCATGATCAGGCCGTTGAACTTGCAAGGACCGCCCAGATGCAAGCGAACGGTGGCCTCGTCATTCGAGGTGGGGCGATTGAGGACGAGCCCGAAGGCGCCGTCGCTGCCCTGTTGCAAGATCAAGATGACGGCGCGGCCGAAAAACGAATCCGTCAGCGTCGGCTTCGCGATCAGAAAACATCCGGCAAGCGATGACATAAAGCTCTCCCTCGTCAAAAACGTCTACTCGCATGGTATCATGCGAAGGCGGGAGAACAAACACCCCTTCGCTTTCTTAAGGCGTATCCCCAGGGACGGCTGTCCCTGGGGATACGCGATTTAGCGAGCCTTGATGTCGTAGGCGTGGATCTCGTTATCGCCGCGGAGGTAGAGCTTGCCGTTGGCAACGACGGGATGGGGCCAACCGTTGCCGGCGATCTTGGGTCGGAACACGCTCTTGAGGCGAAACTCCTCGGGCGTCGCCTCGATGAGGGCCATCTCGCCGGTTTGGTAGCGGAAGTAGAGATTGCCGTCGGCGTACATCACCGCCGCGGAGCCGCCGCCGGGGGCGCCCTGGATCGGTCCCCATTTGAACTTGCCGGTCTTGAGTTCCAGGCAGAACGGCTTGCCGTCGTTGTGCCCGTGCCCGCCGTAAAGATAATCGCCCAAAAGCACGACGCCGCCGTGGTGGTTCTGCAGCGTCTTGCCGTCGAGGTTGTAGACTTCCTTGAAACTCTCCGACGAGAGATCCAGGAGAGCGGACCCGGCGCCGTAACCGGTGGTCGTGAAGACGAGATCGCCCTGCACGATCGCGGTCGGAATGTTGGCGGTGCCATTCGCGGATTTCTTGTAGCTCCACAGGAACTTGCCCGTTTCGGCATCGACGGCGACCAGTCCCTGGCTTCGGCCCAGGAGCGTCAGATAGACTTTCTTGCCGTCGACGTTGGCCGAGACGATGGAGGCGTAGCCCGCGCCGCCGGTATTGGGGATCTCGGAGTTCCACAAGACCGAGCCGGAGCGTTTATCGAGCGCGACCAGGGCCGCCTTGTCGCCGCCGGGAGTGACGATGAGCCGATCGCCGTCGATGGTAGGCGATTCGCTGTAGTCCCAGCCGGACATCATTTTGCCTTCGAAATCCTTCTTGAAGTCTTTCTTCCAGATCTCCTTGCCGTCCTTTACCGACAGGCACACGAGGACGCCATGCCGGCTGGTGGCGTAGACGCGGTCGCCGTCAACGGTGGGAGTGCAGCGCGGGCCGTCGCCTTGCGCCGTTGCGATGGGCGTGGACCACAGATGTTTGCCGGTCCTTTCGTCGAGGCAGTAGACGTAGGTCTGATCTTTGGACTGATCGCCCATCGTAAAGATTCGGCCCCCGGCGACGGCGAGGCTGGAGTAGCCGCGACCGACGCTTTTGCCGTCGTTGACCAGCTTCGAGTTCCAGACGAGGGCGGGGCCGTCCTTGGGCCATTCTTTGAGCAGGCCCTTTTCTTTGGAGATGGCGTCGCGATTGGGGCCGCGCCACTGGGGCCAATCTTCCGCGAATGACGAACCGGCAACGAGCGCGACCAGCGCGAGGGAGAACGAACGCATGCAGGACTCCTGAAAATGACGAAAGCCCAGGGATGGCTATCCCTGGGGACTCAAATTCCCAGGGATAGCCATCCCTGGGCTTTCGAATGATTATATACCCGCTATCGGCTGATGCGCAGCCCGCCCCCCTTGAGCAGGCTCTCGACTTCCGCGCGCGTCACCCAGTTGAAGTCCCCCGGGATGGTGTGCTTGAGCGCACTCGCGGCCACGCCGAAATCCAGGCCCTTCTGCACGTCGCCGCCGTCGAGCATGCCGTGGATCAGGCCCGACGCGAACGAATCGCCGGCGCCGAGTCGGTCGACGATCTCGACTTCGTACGTGCGCGTCTTGTAGATCTTGCCGGCCTGATACGCGATCGCCGTCCAGGCGTTCTTCCACACGAGCGGATTCTCGCGCAGCGTGATGGCGACGACGGGGAGCTTGAACTTGTCCGCCGTCTTGGCCGCCACTTCTTCGTAGTCCTTGCCGGTGATGCCGAAGACGATGTGCGTGTCTTCCTCGGTGGTGATGAGGACGTCGCAGAGCGGCATGAACTCGGACATCCACTTGCCGGCCTCGGCCGGCGACCAGAGCTTGTTGCGATAGTTGAGGTCGATGCTGGTGGTGACCTTCGCCTTGCGGGCCGCCTGCAGAGCGACGCGCGTCGTCTCGGCGGCGCTGGGGCTCAGCGCGGGCGTGATGCCGGTGGTGTGGAACCACTTGACGCCTTTGAAGACGTTGTCCCAATCGACCATATCGGGCGCGATGCCGGCGATGGCGGCGTTCTTACGGTCGTAGAGAACGCTCGAGGCACGCGGGGCGGCGCCGAATTCGAGGAAGTAGATGCCGACGCGGTCATCGTTGGTCCAGACGACGTGATCGGTGTTGACGCCCGCTTCGCGCCCGTGGTTGGTGATGAGCCGACCGAGCGGATTGTTGGTGAGT
Source organism: Gemmatales bacterium (assembly GCA_038217425.1). Taxonomy (GTDB): domain Bacteria; phylum Planctomycetota; class Planctomycetia; order Gemmatales; family Gemmataceae; genus JAIEPT01. Next base: position 44,044 of record JBBQPM010000030.1, on the reverse strand, counting down.
CGGGAGATCCAGGCAGACTTGTGCCCGAGCCGGGCGACGCCGACCGCGGTGTTGAGTTCCGCGCCGCCGACCTGCAGATCGAGCGAGCGGGCCTGTTCGAGCCGGCGAAAGTTGGGGGGCGCCAGGCGAATCATGGCTTCGCCGAAGGTGACGACTTCGATGGACATGGGTGCTCCGTGTGATAAAAGAAATCACTAACCACAGAGGCACGGAGAACACCGAGGAATACGAGGGGACAAGGAAGATTGGCAACGAAGCCGCTCCCGTCCTTTCTCTTCTTTTCTCTGTGCTCTCTGTGACTCTGTGGTTAGTGTCTTGATGACCCTCACTTAACGTTCTTCCAGGCTCCCGACTTCGCCGAGTCGAGGATTGCGTCGAGCACCAGCTGCGTGCCGTACGCGTCGCGGAAGTCGGGCTGCGCCGGCTTCCCCGTCGACAATCCCTCGATGAAGTCGGCGATATGATGCACGAAGCTGTGCTCGTAGCCGATCTGCAGGCCCGGCACCCACCATTTGCCCATGTAGGGATGATCGCCGTCGGAGACGTGGATCGACTTCCAGCCGCGCAGGATCCCCTCGTCGCGGTGATCGAAGTATTGCAGGCGATGCAAATCGTGCAGATCCCACTTGAGCGACGCCTTCTCGCCGTTGACCTCGAACGTGTAGAGCGCCTTGTGGCCCCGCGCGTAACGCGTCGATTCGAAGAGCCCGAGCGAGCCGTTGTCGAATCGGCACATGAACGTGCACGCGTCGTCGATGCCGACCTTCTCGACCTTGCCGGTGAGGGTGTGCTTGCGTTCCTTGATGAACGTCTCGGTCATGGCGGAAAGGTTCGTGATGTCGCCGTTGATCCAGAGGGCGGTGTCGATGCAGTGGGCCAGGAGATCGCCGGAGACGCCCGACCCGGCGGCGGCGACGTCGAGCCGCCAAAGGCCCGCCCCGCCCTGCGGCAGTTCCGCGGAGATCGTCCAGTCCTGCAAGAAGTTCGCCCGGTAGTGGAAGATCTTGCCGAGTTTGCCGTCGGCCACGAGTTGCTTCGCCATCATAACGGCAGGGACTCGGCGATAGTTGTACCAGACCATGTTCGGGACTTTGGCCTGTTCGACCGCCTCGGTCATCTTGAGGGCTTCCGGCGCGTTCATCGCCAACGGCTTCTCGCACAGAATCATCTTCCCCGCGGCCGCGGCGGCGATCGCGATCTCGTAATGCGTGTTGTTCGGCGTGCAAATATCGACGGCGTCGATGTCCTTGCGTTCGACGAGCTTCCGCCAATCGGTCTCGGTCGATTCGTAACCCCACTGGTCCGCGAACGCCTTCACCTTGGCCGCATCGCGGGCGCAGGCCGCTTGGAGCACGGGCGTATATTCGAGATCGAAGAAATTGCTGACCCGGCGGTATCCGTTGGAATGGGCCCGTACCATGAAGCCGTAGCCGATCATGCCAATGCGCAGCGGTTTCGCCATGACAATGCTCCAGGAGGGAAGTTGGAATGCGAATATGTTACAGGAACGCCCGCGAATCGGCCGTAGCGGACACGTGTCGCTATTCCGGTGGGCGCGCCAATGGATTCTGGCGAGCCAGGTCGCGTAAGCGCCTGGAGCGCAGCATCCCGTGCGGTTACTCCAGGCGCTTACGCGACCTGGCTCGCCGATTATGCCGGGACGAGTGCCGGAAACCATTGGCGCGCCCATTCCGGTTGATGGAATTTCGTCCCGTTTTTGCTTGACAATCCCGGCAATGTATTGTTAAATCCCTAAATCTCTTGAATGCCTTCCAATTACAAGAATGTCGCAATTCCGTTCGAGCGCCCTATGCAAATTGTCACCTGTCCGAACTGCACTGCCACGCTCAAGATTCCCGAAAATCTTGCCAACCACCCAACGCGCTGCCCCAAGTGCAAGCATGTATTCGCGGCGAAAGTCCAGTCGGCAAATTGGTATTTGGCACGCAATTCGGAAACATTCGGTCCCTATCCAACGGGTCAACTTCAGCAAATGGCCACGTCTGGTCAGCTTTTTCAAACGGACATGTTACTGCACGCAGGCACCCAGCAATGGGTGCCTGCGAGTTCGCTTTCGGGGTTATTTGATACTGCCGCATTCACCGCTCGACCCGCACCCGCGCCGATCTACCCATCGCCGACTTACGCGCCGACGCAACAGGCGCCTACATACGACGGAGGACAATATTCCTACGCTTCGGGCTCACCTCCGCTTTGGAATCCCAGCGCGGCAGCTAGTTGGAGCATCCTCTTCACGCCGATCTTTGGAGCGCTTTTGCACGCTGCCAACTGGCGAGCGCTGGGACAACCCGCAAGGGCGGCGACGAGCATGATTTGGGTTTGGACCACAGTGGCATATGCCGTTGTCTGTGTGAGTTCGCTCTTTCTCATAGACTCGAAGGGGATTAACTCGCTGTTGAATATGGGGTGGATCGGCTTGCTTTTGGGTTGGTATTTCACTCAGGGAAAATCGCAAATAGAGTATGTAGGCATGGCGTTTCCCAACGGATACGCCATGCGGTCCTGGGGCGTGCCGCTGGGCATCGGCTTTGGTTCGGCAACTGTTTATATAATCGCCGTGATTCTGATCGCCACAGCGGCCTACAAACCCGATCCCACTGAACTCGCCGCCGAAGTCAGGCCGCTTATCTTAAAGGAGTGACAGCGAAAGCCAGAAACAAGCGGAATCGCGATCCAATATGTTTCCTTGGTGCACAAACAGGGAAAGATCTACACAGGATACGTCGATGCCTCACTTAACGGCCGGTCCGAGAGACTTACACTAGAAGTTATCTATGATCGCGGAAATATCCAATGGCAAGTCAAGCCCGTGAATTAGTTGTCATATTCCGCCGCCATCGCATCACGCGTCGGTCAGAGAGACCACGAGATGCTTGCCGACCGCCTCGGCGTAGCGGACGAGCGTGTCCACGGTTGGATTGGCGCGTTGGCCAGTCTCGAGCTTGGAGAGCGCCGAGCGATCCATGCCGGTGAGGTCCGTAAGATCGGCGAGGCTCAGGCCTTTCGCTTCGCGCGCGGCCTTCAGCTGGGCGAATAAACCTTGCAAGGCTTCGAGCGTCTCCACGCGCTCGTGATGGCGAGCGATCAACTCGGGGACTTCCTCTGCGACCTGCTCCCGGACAGCCGTGAGCTTGGCGGTCTCCTCTGGGCTGAGCGTTCGGTTTCGGGTGATACGTTTCATGAACGTCGCCTCCTTTGAACTTCGTAAGCCGTCACGGGGTAGACCGTCTCCGCATCGATTTGTTCGTAAACGACCATCAGATGCCGACCGGTTCTTGTATCGCCAAAGTCCACGGGCCTACCCGAGGATCGGCTGACATCCGCGTCGGTCGGGTTTTGAAAGACATCTTCCACTTTGTCCTGCGTGATTCCATGTTCGGCACAGTGCTGCACATTGCCGCTGGGGTCATCGTCGAGATCCCACAGAATCGTGTCGAAAGCCATAATCTGCTCTCCGTCTGTGGAATTATATTACCGCAGGCTCCTGCCAGCGTCAAGTTCCTCCCAACACGTCAAATTGACAGCCGACGCCCGGGAAGTTGGCAGGTTTCGCAGCTCACTCGCGGCATCGGGCTTGACAATTTTTTCGCCACATGTTTCAGTGTATCAATCAGTTACATTCGAGCAAGCGGCTGTCGGCTGCGCCGGTACGAGATTTGCTCCCTCGAATAGGTCGGATTGAGGCACTGGCGTTATGGTTACCCAACACGAGAAACCGTTCTCCATTCTGATCGCCGACGACGACGTGGGCAGCCGGGAAGCGCTGCGCGAAATCGTCGAACCGGAAGGATATCGCACTCACCTCGCGCAGAACGCGGAGGAGGCGCTGGAGATCTTCCGGAAGCAGCCGATCCACCTGGCCCTGTTCGATATGCACATGCCGCGCATGACTGGCCTCGAGTTGCTGCAAATCGTACATCAACTTTACCAGAGTTTGCCCTGCATCCTGGTCACTGCCGATGCTACCGACGAACTTCGGCGTCAGGCCCTGAGGATGCAGGCGTACAGTGTGATTCCCAAACCGGTCAGCAAGTACGTGCTTTTATACACGATGATTCGGGCTCTTGATCGGCATCAAAATTCGTAATTCGCGTTTCATTCACTCCTATGAGGTAGTCGCGTCATGAAAGTCGTACCCCTGAACGACAAGATCGTCGTCAAGCGTCTGGAAGCTGAAGACAAGACCGCTGGCGGCATTCTTTTGCCCGACACGGCCAAGGAAAAGCCCAAGCAGGGCAAGGTTCTCTCGGTCGGCGACGGCAAGCTCCTGGAATCGGGCAAGCGGGCCGCGTTCCAGGTCAAGGAAGGCGACCGCGTCCTCTTTTCCTCCTATGCCGGCAACGAAGTCAACGTCGACGGCGAAGAATACCTGATCATGTCCGAGGACGACGTCCTCGCCATTCTCGGCTAAGCGTTTCCGAAATACATCGGCGAGCGGGAGACGTCAGTCCCCCGCTCGCCTTTTTTTGCGCCCGCTCGTCCTGTCGACTCCTCCTTCGCGATAGCTCGGTGTCACGACTTCCCGACACCCCGACTCCGAAGGAGATCACCATGTTCCGCAAATCGCTCACGCTGCTCGCCCTCACTCTCACCCTCGCCTCCGACACGACCGCCCGCGCCAGCGATAACGGCGTGCCGCCTCCGTGCGTCTTCACCCGACTCGTTCCGCAAGAATACACGGTCGAGCGAATCGCGTATCGCTTCGAGTTCCGCACCGAAACCTTCGATACGTTCCGCATCGAATATTGTCAGGAGAACCGCGAACGCACGGTCACGGATCGCGTCAAGGTTCCGTTCACGCGCTGGATCTTGCGCAAGGTGCCCAAGGAAGTCACCGAGACGCAGGAGCAAACGGTCATGCGGACTGTTTTCAAGTGCGTGCCGGAAACGATCACCAAACGCCGGGTCGTCGCTCAGGGCCACTGGGAGACGAAGACGCTCGCCTGCACGGAGACGGTGACCGTGGGACATGCGTGTTACCCGTGCACGATCGTGTCGCAAAACACGCACTTCAAGGTCGTGAAGTACTGGCGCGTCTGCCCGCAATACGAAGACTACCAGGTGACGATCGAACGCAAGGTGGCGTGCCGGGTTCCCGAGACGATTCAGGTGCCGGTGTGCCGAACGGTGTGGTGCGAGGAAAAGTGCGCGGTGCAGGACTTCCGCATCGAAGCTCGGCCCCGCGTGGAGACATACTGCGTGACGGTACCCCGGCAAGTGCCGTGCAAGGCGACGCGAACGGTGCGGGTGGCGGTGCCGTACACGGAGACGGTGACATGCGTGCGGTATGTGCCGCAGACGATCTGCCGGACCGTGGTGGTGGTGAACCACTGCGTGACGGCGCCATGCGAGCCGGCGGCCCATTTTCGCCGAAACGTGGCGGTCGGTTACCGCGACTGCGTCGCTCATCGGTAAACGCTCGGCGACATTCGTTTAGCGCTCGCAAGACATCGTGCGAGCGCTAAACGAATTCGCCATTGCGTTCAACGACTTGGGGAAACGAAAGCAACGGCGTTTCACTCGGCAGATCGGCGCCGGCCAACGACCGAAGCTTACGGGCGGCCGGCTCGAAGGTCTCGAAAAAATACCGATACCCTGTGCCGAACCCATCATCGGGGTGCAACTCGTCGACCCCAAACCCCTCCTTGGGAGAGTAGGCCATCACGAACGCACGTGAGCCGGTGTGAATGTCCAACATCGCACTCCCGGAGGGAAAGATTCTGAACTCGGCCTTGATCGCGGAGGACTGGGCTGCGAGTTCTTCGCTCAAGCGTTTCATTTCAGAGAGTGCGACGTTGGTGATCTTGGTGACTTCTCCATCACGTTAGTATACCGAGCTTCGAAGCGGAACGCAGCGAAGAGCTTCCCAGCTTTTCATGACGGTCTTGGGTCGACGTCGTGCTGCATGTGCCCTACGATGTACGACAGCCTCAAGTCGACCACCGAAAGGACCAGGCATGATCCGTCTGCTCACCCTCGCCCTCGCTTTCGTTCCCTCTCTCGCGGCCGCTCAAGACGCCAAGCCGCGGGCCATGCAGATCGACGATCTCTTTCGCTTCAAACGCGTCGCCGATCCGCAGATCAGCCCGGACGGCAAATGGGTCGTCTACGCTCAGGGCGCCGTCGACCTCGCCGGCAACAAGGTCAGCACCAACCTTTGGCTCGCCTCCACCGATCTCGACAAGAAGCTGCCGCCCAAACAGCTCACCACGACCGCCAAGAGCGATCGCCATCCGCGCTGGAGCCCCGACGGCAAGTCGATCCTCTTCGAATCGTCGCGCTCCAGCTCGAGCCAACTCTGGATCATCCCGCTCGACGGCGGCGAAGCCAAACAACTCACCACGATCAGCACCGGCGCCTCCACCGGCGTCTGGTCCCGCGACGGCAAGCAGATCGCCTTCGTCTCCGCCGTCTGGCCCGAATATTCCGAGAAACCCTTCGCCGAGAGCGACGCCCTCAACAAAAAACGCAGCGACGAACAGGACGCCAATCCGGTCAAGGCGAAAGTCTTTACGAAACTCTTCTTCCGGCACTGGGACGAGTACGTCGACGACAAACGCCAACACCTCTTCGTCGTCTCCTACGCCAACAACGCCGCCGGCGAGCCCAAGGACGTCACCCCCGGCGATCGCGACGCCTATCCGACGTCGTCGACATTCTCCGTCGGCGACGATTTCACGTTCACGCCCGACGGCAAGCATCTGGTCTTCACCGCCGTCCCCGAGAAGGACGAAGCCTGGAGCACGAACTTCGACCTGTGCAAGGTTCCCGTGACCGGCGGCACGAAGGACTGGGAATGCCTCACCAAGGCAAACCCGGCCGCAGACTCGGGGCCGCAGTTTTCGCCCGACGGCAAATGGCTCGCCTACCGCGCCCAAAAACGGCCCGGCGCTGAGGCCGATCGCTGGCAACTCATCATCGTCCCCGCCGACGCCAAGGCGTTCCCCAAGAGCCTGACTGCCGAGTTCACCGGCAACGTCGACAGTTTCGTCTGGCTCGAAGACTCGAACACGATCTACTTCGGCTCGGAAGAACGGGGCAAGTCGTACTATTTCTCGACGAACCTCACGCGCACCGACGGCGACGCGGGTTTCACGTTCCTCATGGAGCATTCGACGCACAGCCTGACCTGCTCGCGCGACGGTCAGGTACTGAGTTTCGCGCGCTCGGCGATGCATCATCCCAACGAGGTCTTCGTCTGCGTCAAGCACGGCGCCGACCTCAACGTCAAGAACGTCTCGCAGGCGAACACGGCGCTGCTCAAGGAACTCGACCTCGGCATCCCCGAATCGGTGAACGTCCTGGGCGCCGGGGGGACGCCGATGCAGATGTGGATCCTCAAGCCGCCGGGCTTTGACGCCAAGAAGAAATGGCCCCTCGCGTTTCTCGTGCACGGCGGGCCTCAAGGGGCGTGGGAGGACGGCTGGAGTTTCCGCTGGAATCCGCAGATCTGGGCGGCGCAAGGGTACGTCGTCGCCCTGCCCAATCCGCGCGGCAGCACCGGTTTTGGCCAACAGTACGTCGACGAAATCTCCGGCGACTGGGGCGGCAAGTGCTACGAGGATTTGATGGCCGGCCTCACTCATCTCGAAAAGCAACCCTGGATCGATGCGGACCGCATGGCCTCCGCCGGCGCGTCCTTCGGCGGCTACATGATGAACTGGTTCCAGGGGAATACGACCAAGTTCAAGACCCTGATCAACCATTGCGGCGTCTACAACTTCGAGAGCATGTACGCCACGACGGAGGAGATTTGGTTCGACGAATGGGAGCACGGCGGTCCCCCGTGGGGCAAGAATCGGGAGTCGTACGAGAAGCATTCGCCGCACCGCCTCGCCGCCAAGTTCAAGACGCCGATGCTCATCATCCACAACGACCTCGACTTCCGCGTGCCGGTCAGCGAGGGGATCCAGGCGTTCACGACGATGCAGCGTCTGGGCGTGCCGAGCAAGTTCATCAACTTCCCCGACGAGGGGCACTGGGTGCTGAAGCCGCGAAATAGCCAATACTGGCACCGCGAGGTGTTCCGCTGGTTGACGAAGTACGTGGAGCCGGGCGGAAAGTAGCGGCCGGAGGATCTGCACGATTGGACGCTGCCGGGGAAAGCGGGTATCCTGGCGAAATAGTTGGATGACGCCGCCAGTCGCATCGGGCAAGGCAGATTTCAGACTGCGTCCAGGTGCGTGGCTCTAAATGGGGCGTTCTGTAATTCGGCCTGAAGGGCCGCCTCTTACAGCCCAGGCCGTGAGGCCTGGGTACGTAAATGTATGTAGTCGGCCCTGTAGGGACCGCTCGGGTAGCAGGCGGCTATCGAGCGGCCCCTACAGGGCCGATCTAGGCTTTACTCTTACCCAGGCCTCACGGCCTGGGCTGTAAGAGGCGGCCTTACAGGCCGAGGAAGATCACCCCAGCCGTCGATTGCCCGTAGTACCAAAATGGCGCTGTCCGAATACCCCGAACCTTCCCATAGCCCGAGAACGCCAATGCTTCGTTCGTTCTTCCTGTTCGTCTTGCTTGTGTTGCCGACCGGTGTTTTCGCCCAGGACGTCAAACCGGCCGGTAAACCGAAAACCGTTCGCCTGGTCACGGTCGGCAACAGCTTCTCGCAGAACGCGACCCGCTATTTGAAAGACCTCGTCGAAGCGGCGGGCCATACGCTCGTGCATCGTCCGCTCTCGATCGGCGGCGCCAGCTTGGAGCTTCACGCCAGCAAGGCGGAAGCGTTCGAACGCGATCCCAAAGACGAGAAGGGGCTCTACGGCAAGCAAAGTCTGACCCAGGTGCTCGCCGAGGGCGACTGGGACTTCGTCACCATCCAGCAGGCCAGCATCAAGAGCCACGATCTGGCCACGTATCGGCCCTTCGCGGGCAAGTTGCACGCGACGATCAAGAAAGCCGCCCCCAAGGCCGAGATCCTCATCCATCAGACCTGGGCCTACCGCAGCGACGATCCGCGCTTCACCAAACCCTCCGACAAGCCCGGCGAACCCGCGACGCAAAAAGCGATGTACGACGGCCTCGCCAATGCCTACGAAACCATCGCCAAGGAACTCGGCATACGCATCATTCCCGTGGGCGCTGCGCTCTACTTGGCCGACACGGATCCGAACTGGGGTTACCAGCTCGACAAGAAGTTCGACTTCAAGAACGCGAAACAGCCGGCGTTACCCGACGAGAAAAATTCCCTGCACACGGGGTATCGCTGGGGGAAAGCGAAGGACGGCAAGATCGCGCTCGGCATCGACGGGCATCACGCCAACAACGCGGGGCAGTACCTGGGCGCGTGCGTCTTTTTCGAGATTCTTTACCAGGAGAGCAGCGTCGGCAACCCCTTTCGGCCCGGCGGGATGGACGCCGCGACGGCGCGGTATCTGCAAGAGACTGCCCACAAAGCCGTACAGCAACGGGCCAAGACCCCATGAGCAAGCCGCACCAAGGATCGAGCACGCCGCTCACGACCGAGGCGATCAAGAAATGCCTGGTCGAGATCGGCGTGATGGCGGAGGGGGCGTATCAGGCGTTCCTCACGCGCATGCGCGGGTCGCACCACGACGGGCCACGCGATCCGCGCCGCGTCCTCAAGGATCTGCTCGCCGAGGGAATCCTCACCCCCTTCCAGGCCAGCGAAATCGAAGCCGGCCTGGGCAAAGAACTACGGGTCGGCAACTACCTCCTGCTCAACGTCATCGGCCAAGGCGGCATGGGCGTCGTGTACCGCGCCCTCCATCTCCGCATGAACCGCGTCGTCGCCCTCAAGGTCATGCGCCGCAACCCGCTGGGCGACGACGATTTCGTGCCCCGCTACTTACGCGAAGTCCACGCCTCCGCGCGGCTCAATCATCCCAACGTCATTGCCGCGTTCGATGCCGACGAGGCCGACATCGGCTTCTACCTCGTCATGGAATACGTCGAAGGGACCGATCTCGAGCAGATCTTGCAAAAGACCGGACCCCTCACGATCGACGAAGGCATCTCCGCGATTCGCCAGGCGGCCGAGGGATTGGGCTTCGCGCACGCGCACGGCATCGTGCATCGCGACGTGAAGCCGGCGAACCTCATGCGCGATCTGCGCGGCGTCGTCAAAGTCGCCGACCTCGGCCTGGCGCATCTGCAGCTTCAGGACGCCCTGCGCGAGGACTACGCCGCCACCGGCAAAGGCTTCGTCGCCGGCACGCTCGACTTCATGTCCCCCGAGCAGGCCTACGACACCAGCACCGTCGACCATCGGGCCGACATCTACAGCCTCGGCTGCACGCTCTACTATCTGCTCACCGCCCGGCTCCTTTTCAACGATCCGACGCCCGCGGGCAAGATCCTCGCGCATCGCGAACATCCCGCGCCTTCGCTGCGTCAGTTCCGGCCCGACGCCCCCGAACTCTTGGACGACGTTTTTCAGAAGATGGTCGCCAAACGTCCCAGCGATCGTTTCGCGTCGATGGCCGAGGTCGTGCTCCATCTCGAACAGCTGAGTCGGCGCTCCGTGCCGGCGGGCCCGACATGGGCGCCGGAATCGACGACGGTCCTCCTCGTGGAACCGTCCAAGCTGCAAGCGAGCGTCATCCAGAAGCATCTCAAACAGCTCGGCGTCAATGACGTCTATATCTTTCGCACGGCTCACGAGGTCATCGAAGCACTGAGTGAACTCCCGGCCACGCTGCTCCTGACGGCGATGCAGCTCTCCGACATGACGGGCGTGGAGTTGGCGGAGCACCTGCGCGAGAAGATGCCGTGGGCGCGGCTCGGACTGTTGATCATGTCTTCGAGCCAGCTTTCCAGTGAAACGCAGGCGTGCATCGAGCGCCTGCCGGCCGTTGAAATGCTCGCCAAGCCGTTCGATCACCTGCAACTTTCCGCCGCCCTCGAGCGCCTCATGAACGCCGACGGCGTGCGCGGCACCGTCGGCGGGCTCGAAGGCAAACAGGTCCTGATCGTCGACGACAGCGGCATGTGGCGCCTGCGCATCCAGCGCGTCCTCGAATCGCTTGGCTTCGCCCACTTCACCGAATCCGCCGACGGTCTCGAGGCGGTCGCCCAGCTCCAGCAGCGCGGCTTCGATCTCGTCGTCACCGACTTCCACATGCCCAACATGGACGGCAAGCAGCTCGTGCAGTTCATCCGCCAGCAAAGCCATCGCCCCGACGTGCCGATCGTCATGGTCACGACGGAGTACGACCCGGTCAAACTCGGCGAGGTCTACAAGCTCGGCGCCTCGGCGATCTGCCACAAGAGCTTCGACCCGCAGCTCGTGCGGAACATCATCATGCGCTTATTCGTTTAGGGGTTATTTGGCTGGCAGCGGTTTGATGGTGATCTTGCCGTGGGGACGTACCTGCATTTTCAGCTCGTGACCGTTCAAGAGCCCCATGCCGACAAGGGAATCCGTATCGGCCTCGTCAACTAAAATTCGCCGTACTTTGCCGTCCCAAATCACTTTGCCCTCAAACACGTCAAAAAGACATTCGCTACCGTCTGCCAGAGTGCCGCGGTCCACACTGAGCCACCGCAAGCCTAACTCGCCGATTATCCTGGGCGGCAGTGTCAGCGCCGCAGTGTACCCGGTGTCGAGGACCGCGTCGATTTCCACTTCTCTCCCTTGGGTTCCCTTTACCATCAGGCGAATTCGGCCTTGATCGAGTTCAACGAGACCGTGAATCATGGGGCGCCGCTCCGCTCGCGGCCGCCGAAGCGATGGACGTAGCGCGATCCGATGCGCACCATCCAGATTTGCGCCTCCGGAACTCGGCCGCGCAATCGATCACATGCCGCGAGTTCTTCGTGATCGATCTCGAACTCGCTAGACTCGATGTCGATCGCCACGAACCCATTCATATCTTCAGGTTTCAAGCATGGGCGAACAACGCTGTCGTAGATTGCATCCCCCCGACGCGCAAATTCGTCCTTCGAGTATCGACGCTCGACAGCTGCCATTTTTTTCTCCTCAAGAATTCAATTTTGTCATCGGCGACAAAAGATTATACCCAGCTCGGGTGAAGTGAGGCAGAAAGGCAAGCGGCGTGAGCCCGCCGTGGAACCCTGCAAACGCTTCGACGAAACCGCGGTTGCGCGAACTCGGCGGCTAAACTCTACTCTTCCAGGTAAAACAAGATGTCGCTGAGCTGATCCGAAACCTCGGACACCTTGTCCCACGCCCGTGCGTCGATCGAGCTGCGCAGCTGCTCCAGCATCTTCTGAACCTCGGCCTTGTCCTCGCCCGGGATCTTGTCGAGCAGCCGCTCGGCCTTCTCGATCAGGGCCCGCGCCTGCACCGTCTCACGCTGCCCCTCGCGCGGCCCGGGCACCAACTCCGGCACCTGACTTACGACCCTCGGCGCTTCCCCAGGATCCTCGTCGCCGTCGTCCTCGGCGGCGTCGTCCCAGAGGCCGTCGATGCGGTCCTTGACCTGCTCGAGGTCCTTGCCGTAAAACGAGGCCAGGGCGTTTTCGATCGTGATCTGCTTGGTGTTCCCGGTCGCCTTCTCCTTGGCCGTCACCTTCAGCATGCCGTCGAGATTGAGATCGAGCTGCACCAGCACCTGGTTGCCGGCATTGACCTTGGCCAACCCCTCGATGCGGAAGTTGCCGATGCGGTGGTTGTAGCGGATGTCCTCGTTCTCGCCCTGAAAGACCTCGACCTGCACCGCGTCCTGTTTATCGTGGACCGTCACGAAGACTTCGCTGCGCGACGACGGCAGCGGACTGTTGCGGGGTACGATACGCGCGAACCGGAACGGGTTGTCCATTCCGGCGGAGTAGTCCAGACACTTGATGCCGAGCGAGTGGGGCGAAATATCGACGAGGACGGCGCCGACGTCGTCGCCGGCGATTAGCCCGCCCTGGATTGCCGCTCCCATGGCGACGCACAGGTCGGGATCGACTTCCTGGTGCGGCGCCTGGCTGAGTCGATCTTCCAGAAGTTCCGAAATCATCGGCGTGCGCGTTGAGCCGCCGACCAGCACCACGCGGTCGATCTGCGAGCCGGTCAGCTTCGAATCGTCCAGCGCCCGCTGCACGCTGTCCATTGTCTTGGAGAGCAGCGGGGAAATCAGCGCCTCGTAGTCGAGGCGGGAGAGTTCGAGATTCAGGTGCAGCGCTTGCCCCTCCTTCTCGGCAATGAACTCTTCTTCGAGCCGTACGAACGGATGGAAAGAGAGCTGCCGCTTGGCGGCTTCCACGGCGCGCAGTAGGCGGGCTTGCGTCACGGGACTGGCGAGGATGTCGACGGCGTGTTCCTGCTGGAACTTGAGGGCGACGTGCTTGAGCAGAAGTTCGTCGAAATCGTCGCCGCCGAGCTGGGTATCGCCGTGCGAGGCGAGGACCTCGATGACGCCCGACTGGGCCTGGACGATGGAGACGTCGAAGGTGCCGCCGCCGAGATCGTAGACGAGGATGCGTTCGAGGTCTTGCGTCTTCGGGTTGTAGTTGAGCGAGGCGGCGGTCGGCTCGTTGAGGATGCGGACGACTTCCAGCCCGGCGATTTCGCCCGCTTCCTTGGTCGCCTGGCGTTGGGCGTCGTTGAAATACGCCGGCACCGTAATGACCGCCTTCACCACTTCTTGTCCCAGCTTGGCGGTTGCGCGATCCTTGAGAGCGCGCAAGATGATCGCGGAGATTTCTTGAGGCGAGAACTCCTTGTCCCCCAGCTGTACCTTGACGTTCTGTCCCATCTTACGCTTGATCGACTTGGCGGTTCGCTCGGGCGCCAGGCCATACTGGTTCCGCGCCGCCTTGCCGACGATCAGTTTGCCGTCCTCGGAAATCCCGACGAACGACGGGAGAATGGGGTCGCCGGTATCGTCTTCGAGCACCCACGGTTTGCCGTCACGGATAACAGCCACTTCGGAGTTCGTGGTTCCTAAATCGATTCCGAGAATCGTTTCGGCCATGACTGGCTCCTTCCTGAAAATCACGAAGATGAATTAATTGGGATTATTGGGGAGGGACGGCTGAGAGACGACGACCTGCAGCGTGATCAAGTCTTGAATCTGCTGCACCTTGTTGCCGACGAAGAGGACGTTCGGCATGTCGAAGTGATGGCTTTGCGCCCCCGTTGTCTGAACGCGCAGGTCGCCGGCGCCCAGTCCCAGCACCCAGTGGCGGAATAGATCGGTGCGCTGCTTCTCGATGCGAATGTTGGTGGTGTCGTACGCCGTCTCCGCATCGCCGATCTCCAGCCGCACGCGGAATTGGCGGGGCGTGAAAATCATGTAAATCTGCCGATCAAACACGAAGACTGTGAATAGCCAAAGCCCGAAGAGGATCGATCCCAGCAACATGTACCCGCCGGCGCTGATGCGGATGTCGAGAAAGCTGAGTCGCTCCAGGATCGGCGTCCACCAGTCGAGGATGGCGAAGATGATCGACATGAAAAAGATCACCGAGATCACAATCACGGAGAGCAGGCCGCGGAGGGAGACCGACGTAATGGTGATGACCAGGAGCAGGGTGACGCAGAAGAACACGCCGAGATTTTTGTTGGGCGAGGCGTGAAGTTTGAGGGCGCCGTCGCTGAATGGGGCGTCCTTGGGCATGGAGAGGACTTGTCGATCCGCGAGGATGTCGTTGTTGCGAATGACGTTGACCTTTTGCAGGTATTCGGTTTCTTGGGGGACAACGACGAGCCGTTGACCGCCAGTTAGCGACAGGACGCCGCAAATGAGGGCGACGGCCCACACCGGCCACCAGTAGACCAGCGTCGAATGGCTGTAGATGTGGATCTCTTTTCTCTCGGCCTGAGGCGGAGCGGGCGTCATCGCGCTGGACATAAAAGTCTCACCGGGTTAGAGGACTGAGGAGAGGGCCGTCGGCTCACGCCTGAGCGGCCGCCTGGGTGACGATGTTCTGTTCGGGCAACACTTCTTCGATGGCCGCCAGGACCGCCGCGGCGCGGAGCACGTTGTGCAATTCCAGCGGCTGGCGCAGCCCCTGCACGTGGATCTCAAAGTCGCCGGAACCCAGGCCGAGCACGGCATGGCGGATGAAATCGCCTTTGAGCAGCTGGATCGAGGCGCCCTTGGCCTGGTAGATCATTTCGCCGCCGCCGAACACCAGATTGATGCGAATCTGCCCGGGCGAGAAAACCATGTACGTCTGCTTGTCGAGAACCAGCACGTTGATCAGCCACAGAAAGAACATCACCGACGCCATGGCCAGGTAGAAGCCCGCTGAGATCACGACCAGGAATTGGCCAAGCCGGGCGAAGATATCGTCCCACCAGCCCAGCACCCAGACGATGAGCGCGATCCCTACGAGGATGACGAGTAAGAAGACCGAAATGAGTCCGCGAAACGCCATGGTGGTGAAGATGATGACCAGCAGCAAAATCGCGAGATACACGGTCCCCATGCCGCGGAACGCCGAGACGTGGGCGATCGGAATGATGCGTTCTTCAACGATCGTCCCGTCATCCCTCTTGACGTTCCGCGTGGGGAGTTTCTTCCCTTCGGGGGCTACCATCGCTTCGCGGGTTCGGCCTTCGTACGTGACGGTTTCGGGCCGAGAACCTTCGGGCATGATGGCGGCTTGATGATCGCCCCAGAGGGAGATGAAGCCGAAGAGAAAGCCGAAGAGCCAGACAGGCCACCAGTAGAAGATGCGGGAATGTTGAAAGACTTTGACCTCGGAGGCGCCTCGATAATAGCTAAGGCGGAAGAAGCCCTGGCGAACCTTCGAGGGAGCGATCTGCTGCGCCGGGATTTTCTCGGGCAGAGGAGGTTGGGGTTCGAGCGAAGCGGGGTCGGCCATAAGTCCCTCGGGCAATCGATTCGTTCTCTGCCAGGCTATTCGGACACGGCGTCAGAATCTTTGTATGTTTCGGGCGAATTCGGGAAATGTCCGCCGTGCGGCGCGGATGAAAAAACTAGCCGCAGAGAACGCAGAGGAAGAATGCAAAACACGGATATACCGCCGATTTCTTACTCTGTGTTCTTGTGGCTAGTTTTCTAAGCTTAGCGACGCAGCGCATTCTTGAGCGTGGCGCCGAGGTCGGCGGGACTGGCGGCGACGGCGATGCCGGCGTTCTTGAGGGCCTCGATCTTGTCCTTGGCCGAGCCGCTGCCGCCGGAAATGATGGCGCCGGCGTGACCCATGCGTTTGCCCGGGGGCGCCGTCTGCCCCGCGATGAACGCCGCCACCGGTTTCGTCACGTGATCCTTGATGTATTCCGCCGCTTTCTCTTCCGCGTCGCCGCCGATCTCGCCCATCATCAGGATCGCTTCCGTCTTGGGATCTTCCTGGAAGAGCTTCAGCACGTCGATGAAATTGGTGCCGTTGACCGGATCGCCGCCGATGCCGACGCAGGTCGATTGTCCCAGTCCCAGGCTCGAGAGTTGCCAAACGCCCTCGTAGGTTAACGTCCCGGATCGGCTCACGAGCCCGATGGGGCCCGGCTTGTGAATGTAGCCCGGCATGATGCCGATCTTGCACTGGCCCGGCGTGATGACGCCCGGACAGTTGGGGCCGACCAGGCGCACGGGCCGAGTTCGCACGAAGCGCATGGCCCGGGCCATATCAAGCACCGGGATGCCTTCAGTGATGCAAATGATGAGCGGAATATTGGCGTCGGCGGCTTCCATGATGGCGTCGGCGGCGGCCGCGGGAGGCACGAAAATCATCGTCGCCGTCGCGCCCGTCTCCTTCACCGCCTGGCTCACCGTGTTGAAGAGATGGAAGCCTTCCTTCTGCGTCCCGCCTTTGCCCGGCGTGACGCCCCCCACGATTTTCGTTCCGTAATCGCGGCACTGAATCGCGTGCGACGTGCCGGCCTTGCCCAGACCCTGCACCAAAACGCGCGTCTCGCTATCGACCAGAATGCTCATGAACGGTTCCCTTGCGTCAGGTGTGACGATCCCCTCGCGGAAGATTCTATGAACTTCTGCCGGCTCATCTCGGGCCGACGCAAATATATAATTTGCGTACCCACTTTCCGAAGGAGAAAACCATGTCCGACGCCTCTCCCGAACCGATCGCCAAGGAGCAACTCAAGGCGGCTTACAAGGCGTTCAAAAAACGCCTCAAGGTCACCCGGCTCGACGCCGAGTCGAAGCTCAATTACGGCCCCCTATCCGGCGGCAAGCCGAACATCGTCGCCATCACTCCGCCGCACGAGTTCCCGACTCCCGTGTGGGAAGAACTCGTCAAGCAGGGCAAGCTCAAGCGCGCAGGCCAGGGTACCTACGAACTCGTCGAGGAATAAGTTTCGTGAGATATTTCCGAGCCGGAAGCGTTAGCGACGATTTCGCTCAGGATCAGGATCGTCGCTGACGCTTCCGGCTCGGAAATTCGTCGAAGACGATTTCGCTCAGGATCGTCGCTGACGCTTCCGGCTCGGAAATTCGTCGAAGTCGATTTCGCTCAGGATCGTCGCTGACGCTTTCGGCTCGGAAATTCGTCGAAGTGCTACGGATTGCGATCCTTCTCCTTGAGCTTCTGCAACTTGAGCTGCTCGGCGAGAATGCGGTTCGCCTTGGCGGCGGCGGGCACGACCACGTTCGCCTGGATGTACGCCTCCAGCTGCGCCCCTTCCGGACTCGCTGAGGCGACGACGACCTTGCCTTTGTTCGCGAGCTTGTTCTTGGCGAGGAAGTCGGTGAACTGCTTCCACTCGGCCTTCGACCACCAGATCTGCACCATCTGCGTGTTCGCGCTCGCCACGTAGTCGACGCGATAAAAATCGCCGGCGAAGACCTGCAACAACTTCGGCGCCTCGTCCGCTTTGCCCGTGACTTCCACGCGAATCGCCGGCGGCAGAAGCGGCGGCGGCACGGCCTGGGTGAACGACACGACGACGAAAAGCGCGGCGAGAATCCCGAGCGGTCGCATACGAACCCTTTCGTGAATTGAACGTTATTGACCCTGAACGAAGACGGCGCGGAGCGTCATCTTCTTGCCGGCACGTTCGATTTCGAGCTGCGCGGGCGTGCCGAGCTTGACGTAGGCGGCGGCTTCGAAACAGTCGGCGATGGAGTCGGTCCAGCGGTCGTCGAGCGTCAGCAAGCGGTCGCCTGCCTTGAGGCCCGCTTTCTCCGCCGGGCTGCCGGCAAAGACGTCGGCGACGGTCACGCCCGCCTGCTTGTCCCCCGCCTCTTTGCTAAGACGCACGCCCAGCAGGCCGCCCGGCGCCAGCACGCGCGTCATCATGGTTTCTCCCCCCGACATCATCTTGCTCATCTTCTCGATCATGTTGGGCGGCTGAAACCCGCTGGGCACGAACTCCATCGTCTTGGTCTTGTAGTCGATGGTCGTTCGATATCGGCCAAACACGTTGAAGCCGATGATGCCGTAGAGCTCGGTATCCTCGTACTTCGCAATGGCGTTCACGGTCGGGTGGTCGAAGGCCATGCAGTCGACTTTGTCGAGTTTCAGGCCGCCGATGTCGATCGTGTCGATGGTGAACTGCACTTGATTCGTGAGGAGCGTAAAGATTGAGGGTTTGAAGTTGGGGGGAAAGATGCCGGCGTCTTTGCCGACCTTGTTGTTGATGAGCGTGAAGGGGGCGCCGGTGTCGAAGACGAAGCGAAACGGCCCCTTGCCGTTGACGGTGGCCATGACCGTCATGTGCTGCGAGGAGAGCATCTGAAACGGCACGCGAATCGCCTTGGGCTCGTCGGCGTGAACGAGAGCGGGCACGAGGGCGAGGGTGAGGAATGCGAGTGTTTTCATGTGGGTTATCTTACCAGATCGAGCGTGCTCCAGAGCGACGGATCTTCCCAAAACGGAAACTCGGAGGAAAGCCCTAATAGCTGTTCGCCTTTTTCCTCGTCGCGGACGGAGTAGAAGAAGCCCAGGCGTGGATGCTGCTCGGGATCGTAGCCATGAATGGCGTGGGCGGGGAAGAACGCTTCGAGGAGATAGCCGCCGGTGCGCAGGGTGCGGCGCACGAGCACGTCTTTCGCGGGAGCGAACGCGGCGTCCTCAAGGGCGCGGTGGATCTTGGTTTGCGTGAAGCCGGGGTCTTCGCGCTCTTCCCCGGCTCCGGTCGCCAAGAGGTGGAATTGCTGGCAATATCGGCTGGCGCGATGGCCGGTGCGCGAATCGCGGGCGTCGAGCCAAAGCGTCAGGCCGTCGGACCCGCGTGGCCGAGCGGCGTCGCCCACGAGGGGTTGCTGTTTGCCGCGGATCTCCACTTGCACGCCCAGGCCCTGCTCGTTCCACGCCAGCGCCACGGAAGCGAAGTTCTTCTTGCCGTCGATGGCTGCGAAGTTCTCCAGCGCGAACTCGGGGCCGAGATTGAGGAGTTGATCGTCGTCCGGCGTCGGCATCGACGCGTGGTGGCGACAGGGGTGTGTCAGTCGCAGCAGAAAGCGCGGCGGAATGAGCAGCACGCGGGAATCTCCGGAAGATAGGATACAAGCCCAGCGGGTGAGGTACTCCGAACCCCTGGGATAAACGTATGCAAGTGCTGGTCCCAAGGGTTCGGAGTACCTCACCCATTGGGCTTATCCATGTAGCGACGTCAGTTGAGCAAACTTCGCTGCACGACCGCGCGCGCCTTCGTGAACTCCGGCTGCCAGGTAATCTCGGGTTGGCCCGTCTCCAGGCAATCGCGCAGCTTCTCGAGCGTATTGCGGGCCATGTGCGGGCATTTGTTGCAGGCGCAGGAGATGCCGGGCACCGGATGGTAGCGGTGGTTGGGGAACTTGGCCTGCATTTGCCACATCATGTTCGCTTCGGTGGCGACGAGGAAGTCGGCCGTCCCGGGCGTTTTGGCGATGTAGGCGAGCATGGCTTCGGTGCCGCCGATGAAGTCGCTATGGGCGCGGATGTTGGCGGGGCACTCCGGATGCGCGAGCGTGACGCCGGCCGGGATCTTCTTTTTCAGCGAAATCAAATCGCCGACGCTGAAGATCTCGTGCACGATGCAGGCGCCATTCCACAGGATCATCTTGCGCCCGGTTACTTCCTGTAGATATTGACCCAGATGCCGATCCGGCGCGAACAGGATCTCGACGTCGGGCGGCACCCGGCGAATGATCTCCTCAGCGTTGCCGGAGGTGACGATCCAGTCGGAGAGCGCCTTGACGGCCGCGGTGCTGTTGATGTAGGTCACGGTCTGAAAGCGTCGGCCGTTCTCGCGCAGCATCTCCTGGTAGCGCGCGAGTTTGTCGGCGGGACAGCTTTCCGCGAGCGAGCAGCCGGCCTCCATGTCGGGGAGCAGCACCTTCTTTTCGGGGTTGAGCATCTTGGCCGTCTCGGCCATGAAATGCACGCCGCAAAAGACGATGACGTCGGTGGTGACCTGGGTGGCGGCGCGGGCGAGCTTCAGCGAATCGCCTGTGAAGTCGGCGAGTTCCTGGATCTCGCCTTCCTGATAATAGTGGGCGAGGATGGTCGCGTTCTTGGCTTTTTTCAGAGATTGGATTTCGGCGACGAGATCGATCACGGCAGGATCCCTTGTTTTTATTGTGGCGGAGGAAGAACCCACAACTCATTCTTCATCGATATTTTACGCAAGCTCCGCGGAAAAAACAGGATCGCATGTCGATTTTCAGTGGGGCAGTTGCGGTAGGGCGGACGCTTCGTCTGCCCGAAAAACCTCAAATAAACGGTAGGGCGGACGCTTCGTCTGCCCCAAAAACATTCGGGCAGACAAAGTGTCTGCCCTACCTCAAATAAACGGTACGCTTCGTCTGCCTCAAAAACATTCGGGCAGACAAAGTGTCTGCCCTACCTCAAATAAACGGTAGGGCGGACGCTTCGTCTGCCCACCCAAAGCCTTACTGCTTCTCTTCGTCCTTCTTCTCTTCGACTTTCTTTTCCTCGACTTTTTCCTCTTCCGCCTTCTTGGCGGCGACGGTTTCGAGGGGTTTCAGCAGGTCCGCCTTGGGAAACGGATCGGTCGGGTTGTTCGGGTAACGCTTGTAGTCCAGCGCCAGCAGCACGGTGCCGCCGACCAGGGCGAGCAGCGAAAGCAGCAGCATGCCGGTGTAGGCGTCGTTGACGGGACGGGAGCGGTCACTGGGATCGTTGTCGGCCATGAAGAGCCCCGTTTACTTGGCTTTGAGGTCGCTGGAAACGAGATCGTCGGCCCGGACGGCGCTGACGACGCCGGCGCTGCGGATCAGTCGGCCCACGCTGCGATGCGGTTCCGACGAGAGGATTTTCACCATGCCCAAATACTCAGGCCGCGGTTTGAGACGGTAGACGTCCAGGGTGTGGTCCTTGTTCAGGCCATGATCGGTCCCCAGGGCGATCTCGACGAAGGAATTGTCTTGCTTGTCGACTTTCTTGATGGTCCCGGTGATGGAAACGCTGGGCGGGTTCGGCTGATTGGGATCGCGCAGCGAGGCCAGCGAGGCACGGGCCAATTCGCTTTTGACGATGGTTTCGTCGAGCGTGCGGACCTGATTCTCGAGCGCCTGAACGCGGAGGTTGGCCGCTTCGGATTTGCTGCGTTCCCCGGCCAGATCGACTTTCACGCGGTTGTAGGCGCTGTGCAGGTTCACGATTTCGAGGTCGCGATTCTTGATGTCGTTATCGAGGCGAATCTTGATTTGGGCGAGGCGTTTGGCGTTCTCCTCCGCCCTCTCCTGCGTTTTCTGCAGCGCGTCCTTCTCGAGTTCGAGTTCCGCGAGCTTCAAGGCGAGGAGTTTGTTGTCGCCGTCGGCCTTTTCGGCAATCTTTTCCTTGCCGGTGAGGTCTTTGGAGAGTTCGTACTTGGTGAGGGCGTGCTGGGCGTCCCGTTTTTTCAGGGTTTCGAGGTAGATCTCGTTGTTCTTACGCGAAATGATGAGTTCCGCTTCGCTCGATTCGGCGCGGTTCTTCCAGTCGATGTCGGCCTTGTACTTGTAGGCCAAAACGCCGGCCACGACCACGCAGAAGAGGAGGTTGAGAAATACCAGAATTTTCCCGACGGTGTTCATGATGCTTCCTCCTCCCGGGCGTTTGGCGAATGTAGACGCCAATCCCCGAACCGCCACTGGGAGTCCGAATCGCCCGCGTTCATTTCCCCCCGGAAATGAGGCGGGACTATGCCCCGAAAGGGGAGAGTTGTCAACGTCAATTTTCGCCCGAGCCCGATTTGCGCCGCCCGACCTCCCCATTATTCCACGAGCCCATGGGAAAAGCAAGGATCAAAGCTTGAAGAGACGCACCGCATTCTCGCGCAGTAGCTGCCGAGCCCATTCCAGCGCGCGCTGCTCCGTACACAGCCCAGGCCTCACATATTCCTCGACCAACACCTTCGCCAGCACGCGCCGTTGAGCCTCGATCTTGGGGAGTACGAACTCGACTTTGCGCCCTTCGCTGAAGCAAAACAGCAGCTTCGCCTGAGCGACGCCCTGCAAGCGGACCGTCCCCTCGTGCCGCGCCAGCGCGGGGAGTTCGGCTTCCGCGCGGCTGGGGAGCAGGTGGACGTTGGCTTGCGTTCGTCCCACGCGAATGAGTTCCTGCAAATGTGCCGATTCCGAGATGGAGACGAGGAAGGCGAGTCGGGGGAAGGTGCGAAACAACTCGAGATAGGCCGCGGGGCCGAGGTCGCCGAGCAGGAGAATCAGCGGGACGCCGAACGCCTGGCAATATTCCGCGGCCAGCCACAGGGCGCCGCGGGCGACGTCGAGCCGCGGTTCGCGATCGCCGCGGGTCAGGGCCATGAGCCCGCGCGATAGTTGTTCGGTCGTCACCGGCGCCGGCGCGAACGAGGCCGGCACGCGGAGGGCGCACGCTTTGCCTTGCCGCTGCGTGAACTGCTGGAAGACGGTGGTGAGCGCCTGATGAAGCATGCCGGCATCGGTCGCCTCGACGCCGGTCATTTTCGCGAGGCGTTCGCGCACCGCGGACTGATCGAGTTCGAAGACGAGTTCATCGAGCCGAAGCGCCGGCACGAAGCGCGCTTCGCCCATGTCGCCCAGGGCGTCGAACGTCCGCGGCACCACGATCTTCTCCGCGTGGGTCTTCTTCCAAACGTGTCCCGCCCATTGCGTGTGGTTCATCGCCTTGTCGGCCACATTCCACAGTGCGTCGGCTTCCTTGACGGTGATGCGATCGCCCTGGAAACCGAGAAAAAACCGGGCGAACTCGACGAACCCCGCGTAGGCGTGGGTGTTTTCCAGTCCCTCGACATGCGCGAGAAAAATGCGAACCCGTTCCCGGGGCGTGGTTGTCTTGTCCAGGTCGGCTTGCATTCCGAGGGATCGGCCGAGTTCCGCGAGCGTGCCGTGGCCCAGCAAATCCTCGAGCGATTGAGCGAAGGGCGCCGAGGGTTCGATGGCGGAGAGGCAATCGACGAAGGGGATGCGTCCGATTTCGAGGGCAAGATCGCGTGCCGGTCCGTCGCTGCTGGCCATGAGCGCCCTTTCGCTGACGTAGGTGGGGATGTAGGAAGTGTAGCGGCGGGCATGGGAGCTTGGCGAGGACAAATTTCGCAAAAAGCACTTGATGGCGGAGTTTCGCGGGATAGAAAGTAGAGTTCTGAGGGGACGTAGCTCAATTGGTTAGAGCACCGGCCTGTCACGCCGGAGGTTGCGGGTTCGAGCCCCGTCGTCCTCGTTTTTCTTTCGTAGCATCTCTCGTCAAGCCAAGACCGATTAACGAACTACATCTGCGCAAAGAACCTGAATCCGCTTTTGATTCGTCGCGACAACCCTCAAATCCCTTCGGAGACGCTCCGGTGAACTACCGACTCGCGTTCGTCCTCGGCGCCCTATCCTTGCTGACGCCCGGCGGCCAAGCCCAGGAACCCCCCAACATCGTCCTCGTCATGGCCGACGATCAGGGCTGGGGCGACATGGCCTATAACGGCCATCCGCGGCTCAAGACGCCCAACTTCGACAAACTCGCGCGCGAGGGCGTCCGCTTCGATCACTTCTACGCCCAGGCGCCCGTCTGCTCGCCCACGCGCGGCAGCGTCCTCACCGGCCGACATCCCAATCGCTTCGGTTGCTTCCAGTGGGGCCACCCGCTACGGCCCCAGGAAACGACCTTCTTGCAGCTGCTCCGGTCAGTCGGCTATCGCACCGGGCACTTCGGCAAATGGCATCTCGGCTCGATGCAGAAAGCCGGGCTCTCCAATCCCGGCGCCGCGGGGTTCGATACCTGGACGTCGTCGCCCAATTTCTTCGATCTCGATCCAATCCTCAGCGTTCAGGGGAAAGCGACCCAGTTCAAGGGCGATAGTTCCGACGTGACGGCCGAGATCGCACTCAAGTTCATTCGCGATTGCCACGTCAAGAAAGAACGCTTCGCCGCGGTGGTCTGGTTCGGCTCGCCGCACAATCCGCATGAGGCGCTCGAGGCAGACCGCAAGCCATATGCGGACTTGGGGCCGGGCGTGCAAAATTTCTACGGCGAAATCACCGCCATGGACCGGGCGTTCGGCAAGATCCGCGAGGAACTGCGCCAACTTGGGCTGAGCGACAACACCATCCTCTGGTACTGCAGCGACAACGGCGCCCTGCCCAAGATCGGCTCCGCCGGCGGACGGCGTGGCCGAAAGGCATCGCTCTACGAAGGCGGCGTCCTCGTCCCCGCGCTGCTCGAATGGCCCGCGAAGATTCCCGCCCCACGCGTCGTCGCCACCCCCTGCGTGACCTCCGATATCTTCCCGACGCTGCTCGAACTCGCCGGCGTCAAGGCGAAGGACGATCGGCCTCTCGACGGCATCAGTTTGCTCCCCTTACTCACCGGAAAGGCGGCCGAGCGTTCCAATGGGATCGGTTTCTGGAATCACCCGAGCGGGGGCGTCGGGGTGCCCGCCAAGAAGTGGATGGACGAGTTGTACGCCGAGCAACAGCAGGGCCGAGAACCGAGCGACCCGGCTCGCCTCTTCGCGAATGCGGGCAGCCTCGTCAAACAGTATCCGCTCGACCAGTTCCCCGGACATTCGGCCTGGGTGGACGGCGGCTGGAAGCTGCATCGCATTCAGGATCCCAAGGGGAACAAGCTTACGCTGGAGCTGTACCACCTCACGAAGGATCCGAACGAGACGACGGATTTGCTGAAACAGGAAGGGGAGCGCGTCGGCCGAATGCAGCGCGATCTGGAAGTTTGGCTGCAGTCGGTGGTCCGCAGTTTGAACGGCGAGGACTACAAGAAGTAGACTGCAGGATCGCTTTCCGAGCCGGAAGCGTGAGCGACGATCTTCGCAAAAATCGTCGCTCACGCCTCTCGGATGAAAAATCACGAGCGTCTCATCACCATGCTCAGCACTGACCGCTGAGGGACTGATTATCCACGAAAAGCCATCGTTTGGCCGGGGTGTCTGCTGTGGCAGATAGTTAGGCGTGCTTGGTTGACCGCATCGACCGAAACCCGCCCCACTCCACCGCGGGCATTGATCGTATGACCTGCGAGGACAGGTTGGCCGCGACCACATCAGGCCAACCCGGCAGTTCCAGCCCGGCGGGGGCATAGCGACCCGGGTTCATGTCGTCGTCGCCGAAGTAGTAGTCGTCGGGCGGCACCGGCTGCGTCACTTCACACGCCCAGCACCATCCGGCCAATCTCCCGCTCGGTAGGCACCGGACCAGGACGATGTCCTCTCCGCAACCGATTGGGCAGGAGTCCCGCCCCTCACGCACGACAAAGGCAGTCATAGTCGAATGCCCTCTGCTCGCCGAACGATTTCTTCTCAAAACGCGGAGTGCTACCCTCGTAGGGCAAGCGGCCTCGCTTGCCTCTGCAGCGGGCAAGCGAGGCCGCTTGCCCTACGAAAAAATGCTAGAACAACTCCGGAATCGGGCTGCCTTCCGTCAGGATCGGGATCGGGCGGCCGGTGCGGTCGATGTTGGCGTGGGCGGTGTCGATGCCGAAGCGTCGGTAGATCGTTGCGAGCAGGCAGTTGCTGTTCATGATGCGCTCGGCCGGTTCCTCGCCTCGGGAATTCGTGGTGCCGATGACCTGGCCCATTTTCAGCCCCCCGCCGGAAACCAGCACGCTCATCGATCGGCACCAGTGATCGCGGCCCGGGCCCTTGCCCGCGGCGGCGTTGCTAATGCGCGGCGTGCGGCCGAACTCGCCGCAGAAGACGACCAACACCTTCTCATTCAGCCCGCGATAATGCAGATCGTCGATGAGCGCCGAGAGCGAACGATCGAAGGTCGGCATGCGGTCGCGGTAGGCGCTGAAGATGTTGGCGTTGACGGAGTGATCGTCCCAGTTGGTGGCGCCGACGACGCCCGAGGCGGCGCTGACGGGGTTGTGCGCGGTGATCTCGACGAAGCGCACGCCGGCCTCGACGAGTCGGCGCGCCATCAGCAAGCTCTGCCCGCCGGTGGTTCGGCCGTACGAATCGCGGACGTGGGCCGGCTCTTTCGAAATATCGAACGCCTGACGCGTTCGTTCGCTGGTGAGCATCTCGACGGCGCGCTGGTTGAAGCGGTCCAGCGCGGACATGGTCTCGCTGCGATCGACGTCGCGGCGAAAGGTGTCGAAGCGGCCGAGTAGTTCCGTGCGGCGCTGGAGTTGCAGGGCGGCGGCTTGCGTGATGGTGAGGTCGCCGACGGAGTAGGAGGGGTTGCTCGGGTCGCCGCGGAACATGAAGGGAACGTAGGCGGGTCCGAGGTAGGCGGGTCCGCCGCCGTAGAAGTTGCTGTTGCCGACGTAGAGGGGGAGATCGCGCGTCTGGCTCTCGAGGTGCTTGGCGACGAGGGAACCGATGACGGGGAACTCGCTCTGGAAGGGATTGGCGGCGACGCTGGCGTAGCCGGAGAGCATGCGCGCGGTGCCGCCGGAATGTTCGTTGCGGTTGTGGTGCAGGCTACGGAGGAGGGTGTACTTGTCGGCGCGCTGGGCGAGGCGCGGCATGAGTTCGCAGATGTCGATGCCGGGGACGTTGGTGCGGATCGGTTTGAAGTCGCCGCGATATTCCGAAGGGGCGTCGGGCTTGAGGTCGAAGGTTTCGAGATGACTGGGACCGCCGGCGGCCCAGAGGAGGATGACGGAGAAATCGCGGTCGGCGCCCGGGGAGGCGGCCTCGGCGGCGAGGGCTTGATCCAGATGGAGCGACGCGCCGCCGGCGAGGGCGCCGAGGCTGAAGCCGCCGATCTTCATGAAGCTGCGCCGCGACGTCTTGGGCCCGGTGCAGGCGAGGTGGGGACGAATCATGAGAGACTCCGCATCGATTAAAGAACGTAGAGAAATTCTTTGGTATTGATGAGAACCCAGACCAGATCGCCGAACGCCGACGCCGTTTCGCCGTGGGTCTTCAGATGCTCGAGGGCGACTGCCAATTCTTCCGGCCGCGGCTGTCGGGCCAGCGCCGCCAGGAACAGCTCGCGCACGCGCTCTTCCGTCGGACGCTTGTCCTTGGCGATCTGGGCGGCGAACGATTGGCCGTCGGAGACCTTGGCCAGGAAGGTCGGGTTGCTCATGAGGTACAGCGATTGCGCCAGGCTCGGCTCGGCGACGCGTTCGCATTCGCAGGCGCTCTCGCGGGGCGGTCGGCCGAACAGGTCCAGCAGCGTGTCCTTGAAGTCTTCGTGCGGCAGCTGGACCGCGCGCGTCCCCGCCGGCATTCCGCCGAAACTGCCGCTGCGTTTGGTCACCGTGTTGATCGCGTCGTACAAGACCTCGGCCGTCAGTCGCTGCGGATAAAACCGGGAGTATGCCTGCGTCTCGTCGAGGTTGTCCTCGTGCGGCGTCGAGCTGAGCTGGTACGTTGTGCTCGTGGCGATGAGCCGAACGATGTGCCGCATGTTGAACTTGCTTTTCACAAACTCCTGGGCCAGGGCGTTCAGAAGCGGTTCATTGGACGCGGGATTCGTGGCCCGCAGATCGTCGAGCGGATCGACCAAACCGCGGCCGAAAAAGTGGGCCCACATGCGATTGACGAAGGCGCGGGCGAAGTACGGATTCTTCGGCTCGCACATCCAGTCCACCAGGGCGCTGCGCGGATCGTCGTAGACGTTGATGTCGAGCAAGGGACCGCCCAGGCCGTGCGGCGCGACGATCTTCTCGGTCACGGGATGCTTCACCGAACCGGACGTCTTGAGGAAGATGATCTCGTCGGCCGCCCGCTCGGCGATGCCGTTGCCCCCCTTGCGATCGACGCGCGCGAAGAACGCGGCCATCCCGTAGTAGTCGTCCTGCGTGTATTTCTCGAACGGATGGTTGTGACAGCGGGCGCAGCCGATGCGCAGCCCGAGGAAGACCTGGGCAGTGTCGTCGACGTAGCGATCGAGGTAGCGCACCTCCGCGTACCACTGCGCCGGCGGGTTCATCGTCCCGCGGCCCGTCGCGGTGAGGATCTCGCGGACGAACTGGTCGTATGGCATGTTGTCGGCGACCGCGTTGCGGATCCAGCGATGGAAGGCGAGCGTGCCCGGCGTGCGCGCCTTCTGTTGCCGAAGCTTGTTGCGCAGGACGTCGGACCACTTTTGCGCGAAGAGATCGGCATGGTCGCCGCTCTCGAGCAGACGGTCGACGAGTTTGGCGCGTTTGTCGGCCGCGGGATCGGCGAGGAACTCCTTGGCCTCGTCGAGACTGGGCAAGCGGCCGGCGATTTGCAGCGCGGCGCGGCGTAGGAATCCGGCGTCGTCCACCAGCGTCGACGGCGGCACGTTTAACTCGCGCAGCTTGGCCATTACGTGCGTGTCGATGAAGTTGCCCGGGGGGAGCGCCGGCCAACGGCTCGCCGAGTCGGGTTTGTCGAGCGGCACGAGGACCTGGGCGGCGCCGACCTGGCCGTTGAACTTGCAGACGATGGCGGTTTCGCCGGTGCGGGATTGCGTGGTGACGACGCCCTGCTCGTCGACGACGGCGATACCCGGGTCGTTGCTGGTGAAGTCGGTGAGGCGGGTGACGTCGCGGCGCGAGCCGTCAGCGTAGACGGCCATGACGAGGATCTGCTGTTCGGCCTTGCGCGTCAGCGTGCGGGCGGCGGGGGCGATTTCCAGGCGCTCGAGCGGCGCGGGATTGCTCGATCCCCAGGGGGCGCCGGTGGCGATCCAGCGCTGGATGCGCTGAAATTCGGGAGCGTCGGCGGGGAGCCGTTTGCCGCCGCCGTGAGCGACGAGTCCGGCGGGTTTGAGCAACATGAGGGAGGATTCGGGGCTGGCGGAGAAGACACGTCGGCCTCGGGAGCCTTTGACGATGGCTTCGAAATCGCTTTTGGGGTTGAAGCCGAAGAGGGAGAGGGCGAGTCCGCCGCGGCCGTCGGATTTGCCGTGACAGCCGCCGCCGTTGCAACCGGTCTTGGTGAAGATTGGCGCGATGTCGGTCGTGAAGTTCAGCGGCAAGTATTCTTCGCCGTTGTCGACGACGACCGCCAGGGAGATCTTCTCGGCGCCGAGCGTGGCTTCGATTCGGGTGGATCCGCTGCCGACGGGCTCGATGACGCCGGTCGCGGAGATCCTGGCGACGGCGGGGTCGGCGCTCTGGTAGGTCGCGGTGCGGGTGACGTCGCGGAGTTTGCCGTCGTGTTTCGCGGAGAGGAGAATCTGCTGGCGCGAATCTTTGCCTTCGAGGCGCACGCTGGGGGGATAAACTTCGAGTTGTTGGCCGACGGCTGAGTTCGCGGCGAAAAGAGACGCAGCCCCCAGGATGAGGGACACCAAAAGTCGGCGAGGAGAATGCGGCATAAGCACAACCGGAAAGGCGGGGCAGGCGGAATGAAGCGCATATCGGCAGGATCGAAGTTTATCGTAAACGAAACTCGCTCCAGGTTCAATGTACTTCTGGGGTAAATTTAGCAGACGATCGGAGCCAATTTCCCGCAAGATCACGTGCCGTTAGAACCGATACTACCACGAAGCTCCTTGCCCCTCCGGAGTTCTCGTGGCCAGCGCGCTCACCGTCGCCCCGATGTTCATTTCGACGCGCGTCCGCGCAGCCATTTCGCTACTCTGTCTATGCACCCTTGTCGAAATGCAGGCCTGGCGCTGGGGAGCCGAGCATCGCGTCCTGCGCATCGGCGGCATCGTCCTCCTGGCCATCGTGGCGATCGATTGCTTCCTCACGTACCGTTCTTGCGTCTTCGCGCGCTCGCCTTCCGCGCGAGGTGCCTGGCTGGAGATCGTCGGCGTCACCGTGGCGTTGGGCCTGCTGATCGCCCTGGGGGGTTGGTGGCTGCGCGAAGACTACGAACATTGCTGGCGTTTCCTGGAGCGTAAGAATCCCGCGGATCTGTCGCGCTGGATCCTCGTCAAGGCGGGCGTGGTCGCGCTCCAGCAACTCGCACTCCACTGGATCGTGACGCCCTTGTGTCGCGATGCGGTCGGCAGCCGAACGTGGGGAGGCGTGCTCGCGGGCGTCCTCTTCGGGCTCTTGCATCTGCCCAGCCTGGTGCTCACCGCCGTCACCATGTTCGGCGGCTGGGCCTGGATCGCTCTGTTCGGTCGCGGCGGCCGAGTTGTGCCGCTCATGATCTCGCATCTGGCTCTTGCGCTCCTGGTACATGGGCTCGTTCCCGAACGTTACACGCTGTGCCTCCGCATCGGCGCCGGCGCCGCGGAGATCGAAGCACACCTGTACAAAACCAGAACCGCCGAGCACCGCCGACACATGCATCTACTCATGTCAGACAAGTACACGCAGCGCTGGGGCGAGGGCGACGACTTCATCCGCGGCGCCTTCTTCGATCTGCTCGATCGGAACCTGCAGATGCACACACTGGACGATTGGCATGAGTCCAAACACACCCGCAGCGAGATCGCGGAGACGATCCTGACGTCGGCGCACTACGAAGAAAAGTTGAGCCAGCGCGGCGTACCGCGCGTCCTCATCGATCCGAGGTGGTGGGAGTTGCCCAAAAAATGACGCCGATTTCCGCCTAGACGAGGAGCCAGCTTGCTGTTATACCCCCGCTCCGAATCTTTTCCTTGGAGGGCGGGGACATGAAACGATTGGCCATGGCAGCGTCGGTGCTCGGGTTGGCGGCGGGCGTCTACTTCTCTCTGCTACACACCGGTCAAGCGCAGAATCCCGGCCCCGCGCCGGTCGCGCAGTTTCGCAATCCCTTCGAAGCCGCCCCCGTGGCGCTTCCTCCCATCACCCGACCCGCTCCCGCTGAGCCGGTCGCCAAGACAACTCCCTCGGAATTCTGGAACTCCAGCACCGCCCAGGCATCGCTCCACGAGCCCGCCTCCCAATACGGCGAATTCGTGGCCATGATCCGGCAAATCCCCGACGCCGCCCGCGAAGCCGTGCCGCTCGCCGCTTCCTTCAAAAACCTCGAACTCAATCGCGACATCGAAGTCCACAATAAGCTCGGCGCCTGGATGATCTTCGTCCACGCCTACAAGGGCGACAACGCCCCCATGATGGCCCGCGAAATGGTCGCCGAGCTGCGCGGCCCCGCCTACAAACTCCCCGCCTACGTCTACAACTACGGCGAAAAAGAACTCAAAACCGAACATGACCGCGTCCGCAAACTCATCGACGACCAAAAACGCGAACTGCAAAAACAAGGCCTCCAGGCCGACCTCCCCATCAAAGTTCGCTACTTCCCGCAAGCCCTCCACTGCGGCGTCTTTATCGACGGGTACGCCACCGAGGAGCAAGCCAAGAAGGATCTGCTCGGTCGCATCCGCAAACTCGAGATCCCCGATAGCAAGAAGGTGAAGCTCGACGAGGGGTTCTTCAGTTACGCGGCCAACACTTTCAACAAGGCCGACGACAAGTTCAAGGCCGACGTCAGCTTCCGCGGCAAAATCAAGGAAGACTCGCGCGGCTATCTCAACCCGTTTCATAAGGCGTTCGTGTGCCGCAATCCGTCACTGCCGCACCTGACGGCCGCGGTCAAGCAAACGAACGAACTCGATCCCAAGGTGCTCCGGTCGCTCAATCGCGACGAGCCGTTTAGCCTGCTCAAGAATACCAAGAAGTTCACATTACTGGTGAGGCACTACGTGACGCCGCAGGTGGTGCATACGAAGGAAGAATCGAAGTCGATGATGGAATTTTTGGGGCTGCACCGGCGCGACGAGGTTGATTTCTCGGCTCTCAACGCCCACAAGCTGGCGGAGTGCCTGCGGCAGGCCAAGCTGGAAGCGTACGTGCTCCACACTCAGTTCAACAGCTACGTGACAGTGGGGAGCTACGACAGTGTGGACGATCCGAATTTGAAGGAGATGCAGGAGCTGCTGGAACGACGGCTGAATATTCCCGGCGCCGGGCTCTTGCCGCGACCGCTGGCGTTCAAGGTTCCGTCGGATCGGTAAAAAATCGCGAAGCGAAAGCCCAGGGATGGCTATTCCTGGGGAAGCTGCCCGGATCGTCGGAGCGCTTCCCCAGGGACAGTCGTCCCTGGGCTTTCTTTAATTTACTTGACGGCGACGAGCGGCGCCGCTTCGACGCTGGGACGGAAGTCGACTTCGATCCGTTGGCCAGCCGACATCGTGATCTTCTTCTGCTGAGTCACCGACTGTCCGTCGCGGACATGGGTGATCTGCAGTTCGTAGTAATACTGGGCCCCTTCACGCAGCACCGGAGTGTTGAACGTGCGGGTTTCGCCCTGGATCGGGCAGAAGACGTTGTCGACCGTCAACTTGGCTTCGACGGGGAGATGCACGACGATCTGCGCGCGATCGGGATACGCCGAGGTCGGCGCCGTGTTGGAAGTCGGCGTCGCGTTCGGTCGAACCGGCGGCGGCGGCGGCGCGGGGGACATCGGCTGGGGCGGCGTCGGCGGATTCGTCGACGGCGTTGTCCCTGGGGGCGTCACTACCACGCCGCCATAATACGTTCCGCAGCCGCCATAGGTCGCGGCACACGAGCAGTAACTATCGGCATAGCCGTAGCCGTAATGGGAGAACCCGTGCCCGTGGAGGCCGTAGCAGGAGCAGCTGGGAATGACCACCCCGCCGCTGCAGAAGCCGCCATGGCAGTAACCGCCGCCGCAGTAGTAGCTCGAGTAGCCGTAACCGCCGGCATAGCCGCCGTAACCGCCCGAATAGCAGCCGTAGCAGGCCGAACATCCATGGCAATAATAGCCGCGATGATGCCCGCCCCAACCGCACGACGAACTGCAGCTGCTGTAGCAGCTGTGGCACGAACGCCAATGCCAATCCGGGGCGCTAGCCCCAGCCGTCAACATGGTTGCAAGGACGACGCTGTACATGACTCTCTCCTCCATTGAGGCTGTCCGCAGGCTGGATGCGGACATCACCGTAATTGTTCACGAACCCTACAATAAGAAACGGCGAGCTGGGAGTCAAAGGCAAAATGGGTAGAATCGGAAGATTTTACCGCTCCCACCCCCTACAAGGAGATTCCACCATGGCTCAAGCCATTGTCGACCCCGCTGAACTGCGGCGCTTCGCCCATCACCTCAAGCAATTCAGCGGCGAACTCCGCGACCGGCTCGGCGCCCTGCACGGCCAAATGGTCGCCCTGGGCGATACCTGGCGCGATCAGGAGCACGAAAAGTTCACCCGCTCCTTCGAAGAAACCCTCCACGTGCTCGGCGCCTTCATCGAAGCGTCCGACGAGCAGATCCCGATCCTGCTCCGCAAGGCCGAGCGCGTCGAGGAGTATTTCCGCAAATAAGTCCGCAAAGTTTGCGCAGGCCCTACGACCCGACCGACGACGGTAGGATCTTTGGATTTTTCGGACTTTGTGTAGTGCGGACGTCCTGGCGATTATCCTACGCTTACTGGAGAGACTGATTTTCCGTAAGCGCAAGGAGAACTCACCATGATTCGCTTCTCGATTTTAAGCCTGACCCTGGCCTGTATGTTGATCGTCGGTTGCCGTTCGCGCACATCGTCGTATTACGTTCCGCCGGCGACGGTTGCGGTGCAACCCGCTTGCCCGCAGCAAGCGGTGGTCGCGGGAGTCGCGCCGGTCCCGTGTCCGAATCAGCCGGTTCCGGTGCCGACGCCATACCGGTAACGGTACCGATTCACCTTTACGAGCCAGGCCGCCTAAAGCGCCTGGGAGTGAGCAGGGCCCTCATCGAGCCCCTCTTACTCCCAGGCGCTTACGCGACCTGGCTCGTTTTTTTTTGACGTCAACCTGGGAAATCTGCGTCGACTTCGCCGATTTCCGACTCGAGCCGTCCCGCAATTCAGGTAAGCTCGTCAAGAATCAGCGATGATGGAAACGGGTCCGCACCGAAAAGGAGAGAAGAATAGGAAACCCGGCTTGTATGGTTAGCAAAGGTAAAATATCATAAGGGAGGCAACCCTTTCCGAAGCGCGAATTATCTCGTTTTGGAGAAGCTGATTTGCACCCATTTGCTAACCATAACCCAGAAAGCGAGTTGCGAACACCCTCTGCGGACGATTCCCGTTGACACGTTTTACCGGGACGTTATAATCCTACCCGGTTGGCGAATTTGCTCATAGCCGTTCGCCAAGCCCGAACCCCCGATTCCCGCTAGACCCAACGGAATCAGGAAACTCTCGGGCCTTCGAGTCGGTTGCGTAGCCCTCGAAGTCACGCGTCAAGGAGGATCGGCTCCATCGCAGGCGGTCAGCACTCGATGCAGCCCAAAGGCCGGCCCCGCGCCGGCGAAGGGTGGGATGAACCCATGAAAACCGTTTTCACGACCGGCGAAGCTGCCAAGATCTGCAAGGTTTCCCAGCAAACCATTATCCGCTGCTTCGACAACGGACAGCTCAAGGGCTTCCGCGTCCCGGGATCGCGCTTCCGTCGCATCCCCCGCGACATGCTGTACAAATTCATGAAAGATAACGGCATCCCCACCGATGCCCTCGAATCCGGCAAGCGCAAAGTGCTCCTCGTCGACGACGATCACGAGCTCGTCGAACTCATGAGCAAAGTCCTCGAAGAGGACGGCCGATTCGAAGTCAAGATCGCCAACACCGGCTTCGACGCCGGCATGTTGGTCAAAGAATATCGGCCCGACCTGATCGTCCTGGACGTCATGCTGCCGGATATCAATGGCAAAGAAGTTTGCCATCGCGTCCGCAGCGACAACTCCCTCGAAGAAGTCCGCATTCTGTGCATCAGCGGTATGATCGAGGAAGACAAAATCCAGGATCTCAAGTTGGCAGGGGCTGACGACTTCCTGCACAAGCCGTTCGAGATCGAAGATCTCATCGACCGCATGTGCACGATGCTCGAAATGGAATCGGCGAGCGCTGCCACCGCCTAAAAATAATGTCGGCGAAGCAAAGCCCTCGGAGCTTTTTTCCGAGGGCTGCGTTTCACCCAACGGACGGGATGTTGGCCATGAAGGCTATGTCTCTCGCGGCAACGGATTTGCCTTGGATCTGCCCCAGCGCACGGTCCCTGGCCGCGCTCTCTCAACTTCCCTGTCTCGAAGCCTGGCAAGCCGTCCGCCACGACCCCGGCGCCCTTCTCGTGCTCGCGCGCACCGGTCTCGATCCCCTCGAAGCGATTCGTCTTGGCTCCCCGCTCTCCCTCGCTGCCCCTCTACTCGATGCCGCCGGACTCGCGCCCGTCGATTGGCTGCACCCGGCCCGCGCCAAAATTCTGCAAACGTGCATCCTTCAGGCCCGACTCGCCGGCAAACTCGCCGAGCGCCTGGGCCAAGAAGCGCATCGCGCCTGGATGTGCGGCCTTCTCGCGCCGCTCGGCGCCATCGCCCTCGCCGCCGTCGGCGCCGAAAGTGACGACGCCGCCGAGATGCTCGGGATCGCCCGGCGTTTGAGCCGAACCTGGCGCCTGCCGCCGTTCCTCGATGCGCTCGTCGGCAATCTCGGCCTGAACTCGGTCGTCGCCGAGCGTTTGGGCGCCGAGCCGAAACTATTCCAGCTCACGCAGCTCGCGATTCGACTCATCCAGAAACGCGGGTTCGACCTGGGCCAAGCTGTCGGTGCCTCGCAAGTAGAACTCGCCCAACAACTCGGACTCTCAGCCGAAGAAGTCGAAACGCTCGCCGACGAGGTCGTCGCCCAGCCAATGCCCAAGGCCGAATGCGAACCGACTCCGGCGCAGCTGATGTCGGCCCTCGTGCGCAGTTCCTTTCAGGAGCGGCAAGGCAAACAGACGCAACTCGTCGAGAGCCTTCATCAAGATCTCGATCGGTTGCACGACGCCCTCGCCGCCCAGGTCGCGGATGCGGCGCAGACGTTGCACGATCTCAAACTGTCGGCCCTTTCCGAACTCGCGGGGGGAGCCGGGCACGAGATCAACAATCCGCTCGCGGTCATCTCCGGGCAGGCGCAGTATCTGATTCGGCAGATGCAGCTCGCCGACGAGCAGCTTCTGGAGGATCCGTCGCCGACGTATTATCTGGAGTCGCTGCGGACGAAATGGCACAAGGCGCTGCAGACGATCCAGGGGCAGACGCAGCGCATCCATCTTCTGCTCACGGACCTGATGCAGTTCGCCCGGCCCAACAAGCCGAATCCGCACACGTTGGCGCTCGGCGCGGTGCTGCGCGACGCCGTCGAACCGCTGCGATTCTTGGCAGAAACGAAGAAAATTACGCTGGACGTCGCGGAGCCGCCGGCGACGTTGGGCGTACGCGTCGATCCGGGGCAGATGCGTACGGCCCTGGGGAACGTGATCCGCAACGCCCTGGAGGCGGCGCCGCCGGAAGGTTGGGTCGGCATCGGCTTCGAGACCGAGGCGGATCGGGTTCGCATCGTGGTTCAGGACAACGGCCCCGGCCCGGCGCCGGCGCTGCGCGAGCACCTGTTCGATCCGTTCTTTTCGGGCCGCGCCGCCGGTCGTGGCCGCGGCCTGGGACTTTCGACCGCCTGGCGCCTGGCGCGCGAACAAGGCGGCGACGTCCGCTTCGAACCCTCGCCGGACGGCCTCACGCGCTTCGTGTTGGCAATTCCCGCTGCCGTGATCGCGCAAGAAACCTGGCCCGAACCGATACGCAGCATCGCGGTTGCGTAATCATAAATCATTAACCACAGAGACACAGAGGGCACAGAGAAAATAGGTGAGTGTCATCGGCGGAAATGCAGCCTCCCCTTCTCCGCTTTTTCATTTCGCCCTCTTCCTCTGTGCTCTCTGTGTCTCTGTGGTTAGTCTTGTAATTCGAACATGCACGAGCATAAGCCGATGCGCATCGCGGCCCTTACCAGTACCGATCCCCAGCGCCATTACACCTGGCACCTGCGCGTCGCCGGGCTCATGCCGCACCTCGCCGAGCACGGCATCGAAGTCGTGCCGCAACGTCTTCCCAAGAATCGCAGCGAGTTCGCCGCCGCCTTTGCTGCGCTGCCCCCCTGCGACGCCCTCTGGCTGCATCGCCGAATCCTTTGGCCCTCCGAGATGCGGGCCCTCAAGCGCCTCGGTCTGCCCATCGTGCTCGACATTGACGACCCCGTTGGCTTGAGCGCATCGGCCTGGCAGAACTTTTGCCTCAAGAATTGCTTGCAATTCCGCGCGACGGCCAAGCACGTCGACGCGGTATTTGCCGCCACGACGGGCCTGGTGAAACTCGCCCAGGCGCACAATGCGAACGTCCACCACGTCCGCCTTTCCGCCGACACGCCCATTCAGCGGATGCGCGCCGTGGGCCGGGAACCGGGCGAACCGCTACGACTCCTCTGGCTCGGCGCCCGCTCGACGTTCGTGTATCTGAAAGGCGTGACGCCGCACCTCGAAGCGATCGGCCAGGCGTGTCCGAACGCTCGGCTCCTCGTCGTCGGCCATGAAGATTTGCAGCTCCAACATCTGCCGGTGGAGAACGTCCGTTGGTCGCGCGCGACGGAGCGGCACGGGCTGGAGACGTGCCACGTCGGATTGGTGCCGATGCCGCGCGATCGCTGGACGCAGGCGAAGGCGGCATTCAAGCCGCTGCAGTACCTGGCCAACGGGTTGCCGTTCCTGGCGTCGCCGGTCGGCGTCAATCTCGACTTGGCGGGCGCGGGCCGAAACGGTATCCTGGCCGATTCGCCGGCGGAATGGGCCCAGGCCGTGAAGTCGCTCGAAGCCGACGAGCCGCGCCGCTTTCGCATGGGGTGCGCCGGCGTCGACACCGTGCGCCAGCACCACGCTCCCGAGGTACTCGCCGCCCAGGTGGCGCGATTGTTCGAAGGATTGACCGTACGACGCGTCTCTGCCCGGGCGTCGTAATGAGGAGTGACATGGAGATGTCCTTGGAACAGCGCCTCGAACGCGGCGAACTCGTGCATTTTGCCGAGTGCCCCTTCGCGCTCCCCTCGCCCGAGGATCGCAACTTCCTCCTGGAACAGAAGCTCGAGGGCGAGAAGGAAATCGTGTTCGACCCTGCCGAGCACCACGCTCGCGGCTTTTGCCGGGCGGGGGACGACCCGTCGCTGCGCCTCACGCATCTCATGGGGAGTATGACGCAACACGCGCACGCCTGGCTCGCCGAGACGTTCCCCGTTTATGCGTCGGGTTGGCAGCCTGACCTGATCCGCGTGCATGTCGAGGAGGAAGTGACGCGCCGCTTGCGCTTCATGGCCCGCAACGATCTGCTGCACCTGGACGCCCTGTTTTCCAGGCCCACGCAGGGCCGACGCATCCTGAGGCTCTTCGTGAATCTGCATCCCACGGACGAGCGTGTGTGGGCGACGTCCGACAAGCTGGAGGAGATCCTCGCCCGATTCGGCGCGAGCGCGGGACTGCCGGACGCCACCGGGGAAACCTGGTTCGAGCGCGGCGCCCGGCTATTTCGTACGCAGCCGCAGGGGCTTTCCGAAACGGATCAGTTCATGAATCGTCTGCATCGCCATCTCAAGAGCAGCGACGAATTTCAGGAGCGCAGTTCGAAGCGAATCTGGAAGTTCGCGCCGGGCAGCGCGTGGCTCTTGTTCACGGACGGTCTGAGCCATGCCGAACTCCGCGGCCGCGGCGAACTCGACGTGACGATGATGATCGCAGCCGAGACGTTGGCGTGTCCGGAAAAATCGCCGGCGCGGTTGCTCGTCAGTCGCGCGGCGCGGAGTGCGAAGGCCGCTTGAGGAATATGCGGCATCGGGTAGGATAACGGCATGACGCAAATCAAGATGGAACGCGTGCGTCTACCTCACCCAATACGTAACACCCGACATGTCTCCTCATACGCCGGTTCCAGGTGGAGCGGCACGCACAGATCCTCCGTGAGCCAGATCGGCAGCGACGGTAACGCCTGCCCGACCGCGAGCGGATACGCCCACGACTCCAGCCGCGGCGTTGCGCCGACCTTACGGCCGCGGCATGTGACGGCGTAGATCGGCGGCGACCTCACGAACGCCGGATCGCTGCGGTCGATCAGTGCGAGCAGTTCCATATAGAGGTTGAAATGTCGCGTAGTGACGAGGTCAATGATCGAGACGCATACCTGACGCTGGATCAAGGCGGCGCATTTGGCCACGAAGGCGCGTCGACTTTCGGGGCGATCTTTGTTTGCGGGACTGACGATCTCGACCGCCGCCACCAGTGTGCGGGCACGGCTTTGATCGTAGATCAAAACTTCGTAATCATACTGCTCCCCCAGATCGGCGTCGATCGTCATTGTCGGCGCGGAGGCCGACCAGGCAGCAGCGGTTCCGCCAGCGTCTGTCGCCGAAGTCCATTCGCGAACGTGCGGCGCATCCTTTTCGAAAGCACAAACGTCAATCTCGAAGTACCTCCCGAGATGGACACGGGGTTCGGCCGCAAAATCCGGCGGCAACAAGGGCGCAAGTTCTTGTACCAGAGCCATCGGCCAACCGCCGTGGAAACCCTCCCACGATGAATTGGACGAGATCGGCGGTCGGAAATGATCGCGGAGCGGCATGGGGCACCTCATGGCCCATTATAGCGGCGGAAAGTTCGGCTTGCGATTTCCACGCGAATTCGCCATGATCCACCTTCTTGCCTCCTACGACAGCGAGGCGAGGGAAAGGATTCCCGCAATGATTCGCAGCATTCCCAAGCACGTACTGCTCGGGATCGTGCTCGCCGGGTTCACGCTCGGCACGCCGGTCGTCTATTATCGGTACGTCTACACGCATTCCAAACGGCTCCGTGAAGTGAGCCCGGTGGTCTTTCGCAGCGGTTGCATGACGGGGCCGGGCTTGGAAGAGGCCATTCGCACCCATCGCATCAAGACCGTGCTCAACCTCATGGAAGAAGCGCCCGACGCCGACCTGCCCAACCACTATTTGAGCCCGAACACCACCAAAGAAAGCGAAGTCTGCAAACGCGCGGGCGCCGAGATGGTGCACCTCGCGCTCGACTTCGTGGCTCCGCAAAGCTATCCGCTGGAACAGCCCAAGACGATCGAAAAGTTTCTGGGCCTGGTCGACAAGGCCATCGCCAACAACGAGCCGATCCTCATCCACTGCAAGGCGGGCCTGAACCGCACCGGCTGTCTCGTCGCGCTTTACCGCATGGAATACGAGGGCTGGACGAACGCCGAGGCGATGGTCGAACTCAAGCGCATGGGGTTCGGAGAATCGACCAGCACGGCGGCGAACCCTTACATCATGCAATATGTACTAGGTTACAAGCCGCGTCGGCTGCAGCCGCCGGTCGGTCGCGGCGCTCCCAGGGCGGGCGCCGTTCTCGTTCATCGCTCCAAAGAGTGACCGCGTCATGCTGACTCTGCTCGATCGACAACTCGTCGCCAGCTACCTGAAGGCGTACGCCGGCAGTCTCATCAGCCTGATGGGACTGTTCGTCGTCATCGATCTCTTCACCAATTTCGAAGAGTTCACGCAGAGCAAGTCCGACGTCAATACCACGATGCTCAATATCGTTCGCTTCTACAGCTTCAAAGTCGTCGAGATCTTCGACCGACTCTGCGAGGCCATCGTCCTGCTCGCTGCCATGTTCACCGTCGCCTGGATGCAGAAGAATAACGAGATCATCCCGCTCCTCTCGGCGGGCGTCTCCACCCGGCGCATTGTCAGGCCCGTCCTCCTGGGCTCGTTCCTGATGATCGGCCTGGTCGTCCTCAATCAGGAATTCATGTTGCCGCAAATCGACGCCTACCTCCTGGAAAACCGCGGCGATCCCAAGGGCGAACGCGACGCCAACGTCAAGAACACCTTTGACAGCCAAATCATTCTGCACAGCGGCGGCTCGGCGCTGAAGAAGGAAATGCTCGTCAAGGACTTCATGCTCCGCTTCCCGGAAAAGCTCGGCAACCTGCTCATTCAGGCGCGCGAAGCACGCTTCTATCCCGCGGGCGAAAAGCACCCCACCGCGGGCGTCTGGGTCATGCAGAACACCGTCCCCGAACGCCTCACGAGCTGGAACCGCACCGATATCCTCGAAATGAAATCGCCGGGCGTCTTCTACTTCTACTCCAGCGAGATCGACTTCGAGACGATCACCCGCTCGAAGAATTGGGCGCGCTACGTCCCGACCTGGGAATTGCTCAACAAGATCGCCCGCATCGATTCCGCCCAGCTCGCCAGTATCGCCGTCGCCTTTCACATGCGCCTGACTCGGCCGATTCTGGGCATGCTGCTCGTCTTCATGGGGCTATCGATCATCTTGCGCGATCAGAACCGCAACGTGTTCATCAGTGCGGGGCTGTGCATCGGGCTTTGCGCCGTCTTCTTCATTTCGGGGTTCGCGTGTCAGTATCTGGGGAGCTATGGGCACCTGCCGCCGGCGCTGGCCGCCTGGCTGCCGGTGTTGGTGTTCGGTCCGATCTCGTTCGTGATGTTTGACGCGGTCCACACTTGATACAATGCACGAACGATGGATGCACACACGCTCGACCTGCTGGAATTTCACAAGATACGCGAACTCGCCGCCGGCTACGCCGCCTGTTCCCTGGGTAAGGATCTCGCCCTGCTCGCGGAACCGAGTACGAACATCGATGCGATCCGCGCGGAGCTGGCGCTGGTCTCGGAGATGGTCGACGTGCTGGGCCAGGGGCAGTCGCCGCCATTCGCCGGGCTCAGCGACGTTCGGCTTCTCGCACGCCGCGCCGCCATCGGCGCCATGCTCACCGCCGAGCAACTTCTCGACGTCGGCAACACGCTCTCCTGCACCGGGCACATGTTCCGCTTCCGCATGCGGCTCGCGCACAACTACGTCCGCCTGATCGCCCTGCTCGCGCCGGTCGACGATCTCGGACTGGTCGCCAAGTCGATCGCCGGCTCCATCGATACGCGCGGCCACGTCCTGGACATGGCGAGCCCCGAGCTGATGCAGGTGCGCCACAAGATCGCCGAACTCGACGAGAAGATCCAGAGCCGACTCCGCCATCTGCTGCGCGACCCCGAGGTCCGCAAGGTGCTGCGTTACCCCAACGCCACGGTGTCTGGCGATCACTTCGTCTTGCCCGTCGCGATCAACTTTCGCCACAAGATCCCCGGCGTGACGCACCGCACGAGTTCGACGGGCGAGACGATCTTCATCGAACCGACGGAGGTCGCGGGGCTGAGCGCCGACCGCGTCATCCTCAAGGGAGAAGAAGAGCGCGAGATCAACAAGATCCTGCGTCGGCTGAGTGCCGAGGTGGGCCGATACGCGAAACCTCTGAGCTATGCGATCGAGGCGATGGCCAAGCTCGACTACATCACGGCCAAGGCGAAGTTCGCGCGGGCGTTCGACATGAGCTGTCCCGAGATCAACGCCGAAGGTCGGCTCTGGCTGCGCGTCGCGCGCCATCCGCTGCTCGAACATCTCATCCGGCATCCCCCCGTGAACGAGTCGGGGCGGAAGCTCCCCGAGAAGGTGGTGCCGATCGACGTGCGTCTGGGCCAGCCGTTCAACCTACTCATCATCACCGGCCCCAATACCGGCGGCAAGACGGTGACGCTGAAGACGACGGGCCTGATCTGCCTGATGGCCCAGGCCGGCATGCACATCCCCGCGGGGCAAGGGAGTCTCGTCCCGGCGTTCTCGCACATCCTTGCCGACATCGGCGACGAGCAGAGCCTGGAGCAATCGCTGAGCACCTTCAGCTCGCACATCTCGCGCATCGCGACGATCCTCAAGCTCGCGGATGCTCAGAGCTTGGTACTGCTGGACGAAATGGGCGCGGGGACCGACCCGACGGAGGGCGCCGCCCTGGGCCGGGCCATTCTCGACAAGCTCGACCAGCTCGGCTGCCGGGCGATGGTGACCACGCACCTGGGCGATCTCAAGACGTATGCATTCCACAACGAGCGCGCCGAGAACGCGGCCGTCGAGTTCGACATCGAGACGTTGAGACCGACGTATCACCTGCACATCGGGCAGTTCGGCATGAGCAACGCGCTGCAGATCGCCCGCCGTCTCAAATTGCCGAAAGATCTGCTGCGACGCGCCTGGCTGTACCTGAAGCGCAAGCAGAAGCGTGCCCCGGAGATGGCCCAGCTGCAGCGGAAACGCGAGGAGGCGGAGAAGGCGCGCGAGGAGGCGCTCTCGGCCCAGCATGAGGCCCAGGTGCAGCGCGAGGAGTACGAGCACAAGGTGGCCCAGCTCACGCGCGAGGCCCAGGAAGCCCAGGAGATGGAGCAGTTCCGCCAACGCCTGCTGCCCGGCGCCATCGTGCACGTGACCCGCTTCGACAAGGCGGGACGCGTGGTGCGCGTCGATGCGAAGAAACGCGTGGTGATCGTCAACCTCGGGCTCGGACAGTGGGAGATCCCGATGGAAGAGATCTTACCGGTGAAGACGTAGTCAGGAGCCCCATGGAACTCCTCCAGGCGAGCTCGATCTTCACTCCCGCCGCCGGCTTCATTCGCCGCGGCGGGTTCGACTGGACGTGCAATCCCTACGTCGGCTGCACCTTCGGCTGCGTCTACTGCTACGCCATGTTCCTGCCGCAGAATCGGCGCCCCAAGGAAGAGTGGGGCCGTTGGCTCCAGGCCAAGGCCAACGCCGTCGAGTTGGCGCAGAAGAAAGCTCCGAAAC
The DNA here is from genome assembly GCA_038217425.1 of Gemmatales bacterium. Classification (GTDB taxonomy): domain Bacteria; phylum Planctomycetota; class Planctomycetia; order Gemmatales; family Gemmataceae; genus JAIEPT01. The sequence goes on along the minus strand of JBBQPM010000030.1, from coordinate 415 downwards.
TCGCGGGGCAGTCGATCTACATGTCGAGCGTCACCGATCCGTATCTCCCCGTCGAAGCGAGCCTCCAACTCACGCGCGGCATTCTTACTGCGCTGGCGCCCTTTCAGCCGCGTTTGCTCGTGCAGACGCGGGGACCGCTGGTGGTGCGCGATCTCGACCTTCTTTCGACGTACCGCGCGGTGCGCGTCAACGTGTCGATCCCGACCGACAGCGAAGAAGTTCGGCGCCTGTTCGAACCGAAGGCGCCGCCGCTGGAAGACCGTTGGCGGGCGCTGGCCGCGGTGCGTCAGGCGGGGATCGCGATCGGCGTGTGCGTGACGCCGATGCTGCCGCTCGCGGAGCCGTCGGCGTTCGTGGAGCGGATCCTGGCGCTGGATCCGGAGGTGCTGGTGACGCAGGAGTTTCACTACAGTCG
>JBBQPM010000029.1:0-51154 GCA_038217425.1 Gemmatales bacterium | reverse complement strand
CGGGCGCGCCAATGGTTTCCGGCACTCGTCCCGGCATAATCGGCGAGCCAGGTCGCGTAAGCGCCTGGAGTAACCGCACGGGATGCTGTGCTCCAGGCGCTTACGCGACCTGGCTCGCCAGAATCCAATGGCGCACCCTGGGCAACTCCCCTCTGGCTTCTTCACATGCTTTGCCTTACAATATCCGTTTCCCCAATTTTCATCGCCGGGACGCGGGTTCGGCGAGTTCGGGGATTCTCCGCGTTTTTCGCACCGGGGTCTGGCCTTTCGGTCCGGCTTCTCACAGGAAGTTTCCTCTTATGGTGAATCGCAATCTCCTCAGGCAGTTCGACCTTTCCGATGACGATCTCCAGACAGAACTCGCCAATGCGTTCGGCGAGGGCAATGAAGACACCTGGCTCCCAGCCGAAGAAACTGAGATCGACGTCAACAAGATCGTGTCCGGCCGGGTCATCAAGATCGTCGGCGACGAAGTCTGCATCGACGTCGGCTACAAAAGCGAAGGTATCATCTCGCTCGACGAATGGAAGGACGAAGGCCCCGACGGGAGCGGCCCGCCCAAGGTCGGCGACACCATTCAAGTTCTGCTCGAATCGGTTGAAGACGAATCGGGCGCCATCGTTCTCTCCTACCGCAAGGCGAAGCGGCAGAAGGAATGGGAAGACGTCATCGCCAAGCACAAGGAAGGCGACGTCGTCGCCGGCGCCGTCACCCGCAAGATCAAGGGCGGCCTCCTCGTCAATATCGGCGTCAACGTCTTCCTCCCCGCGAGCCAGGTCGACATCCGCCGACCCGCGGACATCGGCGAATACATCGGCCGAAATATCGAATGCAAGATCCTCAAGATCGACGAGGCGCGGCGCAACATCGTCGTCAGTCGGCGCAAGCTCATCGAAGACATGCGCTCCGAGAAGAAGCAGAAGCTGCTCGCGGAGATCGAACCGGGACAGATTCGCAAGGGCGTCGTCAAGAACATCGCCGACTTCGGCGCGTTCGTCGACCTCGGCGGCATCGACGGCCTGCTCCACATCACCGACATGAGCTGGGGACGCATCAACGACCCCAAGGAAGTCGTGCACAACGACCAGGAACTCGAGGTCTACATCATCTCCGTCGACAAGGAGAAGGAAAAGATCGCCCTGGGTCTCAAGCAGAAGTCGCCCAGCCCGTGGGCGCACGTCGACGCCAAGTACCCGATCAACAGTCGGCATCAGGGCGAAGTCGTCAACGTCATGTCGTACGGCGCCTTCGTCAAGCTCGAAGACGGCATCGAAGGCCTGGTCCACATCAGCGAAATGTCGTGGACCAAACGCATCAATCACCCCAACGAGCTCGTCTCGACCGGCGACAAGATCGAGGTCCAGGTTCTCAATATCAACAAAGAAAAGCAGGAGATCTCGCTCGGCATCAAGCAGGTCCAGCCCAACCCGTGGGACAAGGTCGCCGAGCGCTACGGCCCGGGCACGCAGGTCGAAGGCGTGGTCCGCAACCTCACCAACTACGGCGCCTTCATCGAGATCGAAGAAGGCATCGACGGCCTGCTCCACGTTAGCGATATGTCGTGGGTCCGCAAGGTCGGCCATCCCAGCGACGTCCTCACCAAGGGCGAAAAGGTCAAGTGCGTCGTGCTCAGCGTCGATCAGGAACGCAAGCGCATCGCCCTGGGCCTGAAGCAGATGGCCAACGATCCGTGGGAAGGCGACATCCCCGGCCGCTACCACCCTGGCGACGTCAAGAAGGGCAAAGTCACCAAGCTCACCAACTTCGGCGTCTTCATCGAGCTGGAGCCGGGCCTGGAAGGACTGTTGCACATCTCGGAGTTGGCCGAGGATAAGATCGAGGATCCGCAGGACATCGTCAAAGTCGGCGATGAGATCGAAGTGAAGGTGCTGCGCGTGGATCCTGCCGATCGCAAGATCGGTCTTTCGCGCAAGCGCATGGAAGACGGCGCTCCCGAGGAGACGCCGGAAGAGACGCCCGCAGCAGCCGCCGCTACGGGGGCCGCGCCCGCCGAGAAGAAGCGCGAGCTTCGCGGCGGCACGGGTTCCGGCACGGGCAACCTGATCAACATGCCCGACCGCGAATAGCAATACTTCCGGTGGAGAAGGGAGGTGACGCGGCGTGAGCCGTTTCACCTCCCCCTCATCGAACCGGACGTGCAGATTTCCCGCATCCGGCTCTCCGACGAAGCCTTTACGATTTCGCCCACAGCACGGCGGATCGTTCTCCCGGTTCGGTCGGCCGCGGCTCCCCCCCATATCCGCTGGACGAGGGGCTAATCACGCCACGAAGCTCACAGCGCCAAACGCTGCCGACGGCCCTGGCTCCTCTAGCAATTCCCCGTGAGCAGTAGGGCTCTTTCGTGGCCCCTCTGATCGCACCTACGGCTGGATCGACACCTGCAGCGGCTCGGCCCAGTACTTGAGGTCGGGTTGATAGTAGAGATACGCCCGACTCGCGGGGCCGGAGTAGACGCCGGGGATCGAGCAGTTCAGCGTCAGATTGACCTCGACCTGCTCGGCCGACTTCATGGCTCGCCAGTAGAGGACGAGTTCGCGTCCGCGGATTTCGTAGTAGCTGATGACGCCCGGCTGGCTGTCGTTGTTCCGCAGTTTCATCAGATCCTTCAGTTCGTCCTGGCGGGGCGGAATCGTCATGCCGGCGGGGAGCCCGACGATCGCCATCGTCATGCCCTGGTCCTTGCCCGATTCGTTCTTCACAATCACCTTGAGCTTCATCGATTCCTTTTCCTTCGCTTCCGGGCGCTCGAGTTGAGCGACGAGCGTCACGGGCGACTTGGCGGGGTTGACGGGTTTGAGCGTCTGATAACTCCAGGCGAGCGTGTAGGGGAGATCACTGCCCCCGGTGATGGCGAGGCGAACCTTGTTCTTGCCGGGCTTCAAGTCCGTGGCGTCGGCGAGGGCCAGCGTGATCGTCTCGGACGCGTCCTTGGGGAACGCGGTTTTGACGGCCGTCTTGTCGCCGATTTGAAGCGTGACTTCGCCCGCGTTCACGGCCTTCTTGTCCTTGGTGTGAGCGATGAGCGCCTTGAGGGCGAGGATGGTCGACTGCGTGGCGCCGAAGCCTCCCATGCCGCCGCGCTGCTGGCCGATCCACTCGATGGCCTTCTTGACGTTCGGCTGGAAGAGATCGGCTCGGTTCGCCTTGAGCCAGCCGAGCAGGGCGAGCGACGTCGTCTCGACTTCGAGATCTCGGCCACGCGAGCCCGTGATGCTCTGATCGCTGCCGACCAGCTTGCCGTCCTTCTGCTGCAGGGCCTTCAATTCGCCCAGGAGTTCGAGTCCTTCCTTGGTGTGGCCCGTATGCAGATGGCCGAGGGCGACGAGGGCGACGAAGTAAGGATCCTTCTTATCCTTCTGGTCGGCGACTTTTTCCCGCAGCGTCTTCAGTTCGAGGACGAGGTCTGCGGTCGTGCCCGATTCCGCGAGCGCCCAGACGATGTAGGCGTCGGTGATATGGCCCGGCGCCCGGCCGAACGAATCGATCGCTCGGCTATTGCGTTTGAAGCTCCCCTTGCCGTCGCGCTGGTCGAGCAGGTACTTTTCCGTTCGCTTCACCATCTCCTCGTCGATGGGCATGATGCGAGCGAGGTCGCGGAACTGCAGCAGGCCGTACGCGGTGAGGGCTTCGTGGGCGGGGGCGGTATCGCCGAACCATTCGTAGCCCTTTTTGACGTTCGCCTGCGGATCGCGGCACTCGAACGAGATGAGCCGACCGTAGCCGCGTTCGAGCATCGCCTTGGCGTGCTTCTCGAGTTCCGGCTGCGACAGCTTCGCTTCCTTCAGATAGCTGAGAATCATGATGTTCGGATAGTTGCTCGACGAAGTCTGTTCGAAACAACCCCCCGGTTCGCGGAGCATCGCTTCGAGGCCCTTCTGCAGATCCGACATGGTCGACGGATAGACGCCGACGTGCAGTTTGAGCGTGCCGGGCACCCACGAAGCGGGGAGTTCGACGTCATGCTCGGCGTACTTTTCGAGCAGGCCGCTGACCGAGTTTTCTACCGGGAAGCCGTTAGCGGCAATTTTGAGCGATCGGGAGACGGCGTCGGTCCAGGCGTCGGACTTGCCGCGGAGCGTGATCTTGGCGTCGCCCGTGACCACGCCGTCGGCGGCCATCAAGGTCATGAAGCCGCGACCGGTTTCGACTTGCTGATCCTTCGCCTTGAGCGCGACTTCAACCTTGCCGGCATCGACGCGTTTCAGCCCTTCGAGGGTAGCCGAGAGTTCGACGTTGCTGGCCCGGGTCGTGTCGTTCTTGAGGTCGATCGGCAGCAGGATCTTGTCGGTTGCCGTCACTTCAAACGGCACGGCGGGCGACAGCGTGAACGGCAACTTCGAGGCGAACTCGAACGTCTTCGTGCCAAGCCTGCCATCGAGGCTATGAGCCAGGACGCGGACCTGGAACTGCGTCGTCGATTCGGAGAGATCGAAATCGACGTCGACCTTGCCGTCGGGGAAGACGAGGGCCGGATGCCAGTAGACGGTCTCGGCGAAGTCGGAGCGGATGCCCTCTTGTTCCTTGGTCCTGGTCGGATGCTGGTGGGCGTATTCGCGTAGCACGACGGTCGCTGGCGTTTCGATGACGTCGATGCCCAGGAGTTCGCGCTGGGCGAGCTGCTCAAACTCGGCGCGATCGCGGAGATTCTTGTTCATCTTCTGGTCCTGCCGCCGCTGCGCCTCTAAGTGGATGCCGAAGCCAGGGGGCGCGGGAATCTCCGCCGGTAGGGGCATGGCAGCCATGGGCCCGGCGGGCTTGGCAGCCAATTCCGCTTCGCGTTTGCCGGCTCCCAGTGCGCGAGCGTCCTTGGCCTTGGCGCCCCCGCTCCCCACGCCGCCGCGGTCGGGCGCGCCGTTCTTGTCGCGTCCGACACCGTCGACGGCGCCTTTGCGAATCTCGCCGAACTTTTTCGCCGGCTGGCCGTTCTCGAGCGGACGCATCTTGGCGACCGCCGGCGGCGAGTTCGGCATCATCTGATTGGCCGCTCCATACAGAGGCGGATTCACCATTCCGGGGATCGGAAATTTCTCCATCCGGTCGACGTTGTAATTGATCCCGACTTCGGGTTCCCGACGCTCAGCATCAACGTCGGGCACCTTAAAGTTGTCGGTGGCCCTGATCGCCGACTTCGCTAACTCTTTCGAGTCGGCCGAGGCGGGACGGGCCAGGTTGAGGCTCTCGGAATTCTTTCGCAGGACCACGAACCCGGAGAGTGTGATCGACACGACGAATCCGAGGGCCAGGGCCCCGGGAGCGACCGCCCACGCGCTGTTGCCGGTCTGCATTCGGCGGGCGCCCCAGAAGAGCAGACCGAACGCCAGCGCCAGCCCGGCGATCAGCGCCGCCGCCAGGGCGAGACGTAGGGCGAAATTCTGGATGGCGACGAACGACGCATGGGCCGCCTGGGCGTGCGCGTCTGCCTGTGTGATCGCCTGCAGTTTGGCCGGATCGACTTCGCGTTTCTGAGCAAGCGCGACCTGGGCGACTTCCTTCTCATGCAGCGTTTGCTGCTTGGCCGTGAACGTGGCCCGGGCTTTTTCCGCCAGGCGCACCAGGGGCGTGCTCGCGGAATCGAAGCGATCGGGAGGCGCGAGCTGTGCCACCAGCAACCGAGACGCCGCGGCCGCATAACGGTTCTGGAACTCCGCGGGCTTCTGTTCCGCGAAGCGCCGCCAACCCTGCGTCCCGAGCAGCAGATCGAGGGCCGTGGACGCCTTCGGATGTTTGCCGAGGAGCACGTCGACCTTCTCCAGATCGTCAGGCTTCTCGATCTCGGCCGTCAGCAAGTAATGCGTCGGCAGCGTGCGAATCGTGCGGTCGTCCGCCAACTTCAGCAAGCTCAGATCGACGACCGACACCAGCGCGACGACGGCCGAGGGCTGCCTGGCTTCATCCTCGGCTTCCAGATGGAGCTTGACCTTCGAGCCGGGGATGTAGTCCTTCTGATCGGGGCGAACGGTCAGCTCGAGCTGTTTCTTGTTCGGGTTGAAGATGAGCCGCTCCGCGAGCGGCTTGTAATCGCCGGGCTTGACGCGTTCGAAGACGGTGACGCGATAGACGCCGCCCACGTCGGTCGGCGGACGCAGCGTCACCTTTGTCTCCTCACCTTCCTGAACGGTGACGGCGGTGCTGTCGAGCAATCGCCCTCGGCAGTAGGCGCCGACGAGGAGGTTACGTTGCTTGGTCGAACGAACGATGACCTGCAGATCCCCCGCGTGGACGCCCTGGGGGATTTGCATGGCGACGCCATCGGTCTTGGCCGTCGGCAGCGGATACTTGCCCTCGATGTTTTTGGGGGCGTCGATCTTGAGTTCGTACGTCTTGCCCTTCTCCGGCGTGAAGGCGAAGAGCCCCATGCCCTGGTTGATGCCGGGCTCTTTGGAACTTTCCGCGTCGCCGGGCTTCCAATCTTTGAACGTCTCGGTGCTGGCGACGGTCTTGCCGGTTTGATCGACGATGCGGGCGACCATGTCGGCAGGTTTGCCGAGGTTGGTCTTGGCCTGGTAGTAGACGCGGGCGGGGAAGCCTTCGATGAGGTCGCCGCCTTCGGGATAGAACTGTACGAAGAGCTTGTTGAGGATGATCGGAATGGGCCGATCGATCGACTCGGGCGTAGCGCCGTCGAAGAAGGTGAGCGTGACGCTCCCCTCGCCGCGCGGCAACTTGGCGGCGGCGGGGAGGTCGAACGTGAACTGCACCTTGCCATCGACATCGGTCTTGAGCGTTTGATTGACGACGTGGCCGTCGATCGCCGCCTGGGCGCTCACCTTCTGATACATCAGCGCGCCCCCTTCGGCACGCGTCGCCTTGGCGTCCACGGTGACTTTTTCGCCGGGGCCGTACGACTTGCGATGGAAGTCGAGATCCTTGTTAAACATCGGCGGCAGGTAGTTGTTGACGAGGAACTTGCGTTTTTCCTCGGGGAAACGCTGCTTCGCTTCGGAGACAATGAGCGTGTACGGGCCGCCCGGCGCGTCGGCGCCCAACGGGAAATCGCCCGCCGCGACGCCCGTGATCTGCTTGCCGTCGGGGCCTTTCAGCGGCTTCTGCTGAGCATCGACGGCGCGCATGCCCCCGGCCAGGTTCATGACTTCGGACCCGTTGGGCCCCAGTAGCCGAAACGTGACCTTGAGGTCTTCGGTCGCGGGCTTGAAGCTGAAGCGATCGAGCGTGAGCGAGCGGAAGCGAACGACGTCGCCGGGACGATACATGGGCCGATCGGTCGCCAGGTGGGTCATGTATTCCGGGCTCGACTTCAGGTAATCGCGCACTTCGATCATTTGGCCCGGCTTGGACGGATCGTCGGAGCGCACCACCAGCGACAGCTCCTGATCGTCGTCCAGGTGCAGATCGCGCGGCAACTCGAACGCAATTTCCGGTTTGCCCACGAACTCCTGTTCGAAGATGGTGCGTTTGCTCTTCTCGTGGAGCACGGCGACCTGGACCTTTTTGGGCATTTGGCCGCGAACTTGAATCTTGATCGGGTTCTGGGCGCCCGGCGTGATGGTCGACGGTTTTTGAATCTGAAAGTGGACGGCCTTGCGTTGAATCTCGGTTTGCGTGTCCTTCCGATCGCGGTTCCAGTTCTTCTTGAGATTCTCGATCTCCTCGTGGAGCTGCTTGATCTCGTCGGCATTCTGCGTGCGGTCGCGCCGTACATTGACGCCGTGCGTGACGAAATCCTTCTCCGCCTGATCGCGGACCTGGAGCGCCCTGGCGAGATCGTCGCTCCGACGGCTCAGCTGATGATTGACGAAAAGGCCGACGCCCGTCGCGGCCAGGAGCAGCGACGCGGCGACGCAGACGCGCAGCCAGCTCCGCGAGGCCGTCGGCGTGCGCCGTGGCAGCACCACGGTCGGCGCCGCCTCGACCCGCCCCGTCTCCTTGGGCGCCTGGAAGGTGACGTCGGGGAACGCTTCGCGCACCGTCTCCTTGAGGAGATCCTGCTTGCTCCGCATCTGGGCGAGTTGCGTTCGACAGGCAAGACAGCCTTCCAGATGCTTCTCGACCTGCAGCGTTTCCGCGGGGTCGAGGAGATCGTAGAGGTAGGGGAGCAGATTCTTGCCGTTTGCGTCGCAGGTGATCATGAGGATCTCCTGTTAGGAGTTAAGAGAGAACTTTGCGTAATTTATCGAGAGCGCTGCGCATCTGCGTCTTGACGGTACTCACGGGACAGCCCCGGATTATGGCGATTTCTTCGTAGGTCAGATCGCCGTTCTGCCGCAGCAGGAAGACTTCCTTTTCTTCTTCACGCAGGTCCAAGACCGCGCTGCGTAACTGTTGCATCGATTCCTTCTTTTCCAGGGTGAGTCCCGGCGCAAGCTCTTTGCCGACCATGGTGTATTGCTCCGCAGTCATGGGTTTCGCTCGGCGATGCCAGGCGCTACGCTGCATGTCCTTCGCGGTGTTGAAGCAGACGCGAAAGATCCAGGCCCGCAGGTTCAGGATTTTGGAGAGCTGATCGCGTGCGTTCCAGCACTTGATGAACGCCTCCTGGGCGGCGTCCTTCGCATCCTCGCGATTGCCGAGCACGTAAAGCAGGGTGCTGATGAGCTCATCCCGCAGTTCGTTGAACGTGCGTACGAGAACGTCGGCCTGAGAGGGAACTTCAGGCTTGGAGCGAACCGCCACAGCTTCATCCCGTTTTGCCATAGGCCACCAAGAAGACGAGAGTGCGACGAGAAAAGACGGACGTGCATGGATATAAGACGTCAGTTTCCGGGAATCGTCACGCGGGGTCAACCCCGGCGCTGCAAATAGAACGACAGGCCACAGAGAGCACCGAGGACACAGAGAAATAAAGGCCTGCGCCGACGATGCTCCCGTAAGACGCATTTTTTCCCTCTGTGTCCTCGGTGACCTCTGTGGCTTGTTTTTTTCGTCCGTACGTTAAACTTGTCCGTCATCGCCGGTTCGAGATGTCTATGGGTTACCCAAGTCTGCAAGCCTGCGTCAAAGATCTCGAGCGGTCTCGCCAGCTCGTCGTCATCGATCAGGAAATCGACCCGCATCTGGAGGCGGCCGAGATCCAGCGCCGCCTCTACCAGGCGGGCGGCCCAGCGCTTCTCATGCGCCGGGTCAAGGGCTGCCGATTCCCCATGGTCTGCAATCTCTTTGGCACCCTCGAGCGCACCCGTTTCCTCTTTCGCGATCAACTCGAGGCGGTCCGACATCTCGTCGAACTAAAAGTCGACCCGGCCGCGTTTTGGAAGAATCCCTGGCGCTACCGCGATGTGCCGCGCACGGCCTGGCATCTTCGGCCCAAATTTGTGCGCTCCGGTCCGATACTCGACGCGCAAACGACGATCCGCGAATTGCCGCAACTCGTCTCCTGGCCCGACGACGGCGGGCCGTTCGTCACCTTGCCGCAGGTCTACACGGAAGAGATCGACCGACCCGGCTGGCGTTACTCCAATCTCGGCATGTACCGCGTGCAGCTCGGCGGCAACGACTACGCTCCCGACCGCGAGATCGGTTTGCACTACCAGCTGCACCGCGGCATCGGCATCCATCACACGCAGGCCGTTCGGCATGGCCAACCGTTGCGCGTCAACATCTTCGTGGGCGGCCCGCCGGTCATGAACCTCGCCGCCGTCATGCCGTTGCCGGAGGGCCTGCCCGAACTCGCCTTCGCCGGCGCTCTGGGCGGCCGCCGTGTCCGCCTCATCGATCAGGGCAAGGGCCGACTGCCGCTCGCTGCCGACGCCGATTTCTGCATCGTCGGCACGGTCGATCCCGAGCGGTTGCTGCCGGAAGGCCCGTTCGGCGATCATCTCGGATACTACAGCCTCAAGCATCCGTTCCCGGTGCTCCGCGTCGAGCAGGTCTTTCACCGTAAGGACGCGATCTGGCCGTTCACCGTCGTCGGACGTCCGCCCCAAGAGGACACCAGTTTCGGCGCCCTCATCCACGACCTCACCGGGCCGATCATCCCGACGGTGATTCCCGGCATTCACGGAGTCCACGCGGTCGATGCGGCCGGCGTCCATCCGCTGCTCCTGGCGATCGGCAGCGAACGTTACACGCCGTATCTGCCGCGCCGCAGACCGCAAGAATTGCTCACCCAGGCGTGCGCGATCCTCGGTCAGGGGCAGCTCTCGCTCGCCAAGTTTCTGTTCATGCTCGCCCGGGAAGACGTGCCCGATCTCGACGTGCACGACATCGCCGCGTTTCTACGCCATCTCCTGGAACGCATCGACTGGACGAGCGATGTCCACTTCCACACATCGACGACGATCGACACGCTCGACTACTCCGGCAGCGGTCTCAACGAGGGTTCGAAAGTCGTCTGGGCGGCGGTCGGTCCCCCGCGCCGAACGTTGCCGACGACGCTGCCGAGCGATTTGCGTCTGCCCGACGGGTTCCGCGAGCCGCACATCTGTTTGCCGGGCATTCTCGCAATTCGTGCCCCTGCGTACTCGAAGACGTCGAGCGAGGTCGAACCGCACGTACAGCGTTTCTGCGACGCCTACCAGCCGACGGATTCGCTCAACGCGTTTCCGCTGATCGTGCTCGTGGACGACAGCGCCTTCGCGGCCCGCAACCTCAACAATTTCCTGTGGATGGCGTTCACCCGCGCCAATCCCGCCGCCGACATCCACGGCATCGGCGGCGGTATTTTTCGCAAACACTGGGGGTGCAGCGGCTCACTGGTGATCGACGCCCGCATCAAGCCGCACCACGCTCCGCCGCTGATCGAAGACCCTGCGATCACGCGCCGCGTCGACGCCCTCGCCGCCCCCGGCGGGCCGCTGCACAGGCTGTTCTAGTTCAGGTTGACTCCGCACTGCTCAAACTCGATAATTGGGAATAGTACGGGAGATTCAAAAATGGCGTCGCAAGAGACTATCGATCTGGTTGAGCGAGCCGAGCGGATTTACGAGGCTCGTTACAAGTTGGAGCTAGAGCGCACCCACCTCGACCAGTTCATTGTAATCGAGCCCGACTCCGAAGAGTTTGTCGTAGGAGCTACCCTCCGCGAAGCTGCCGCCTCCGCTCGCAAGGCATATCCAGGGAAACGTGGGCATATTATTCGAGTCGGCCACCGGACGGCCGTTCATATCGGCAGCCTGCTTACGTGATTGGCAAAATTGATCGCGAAGGTCGCGCGTTGTTGCCGATTCGACTACGAGCCTCGCCCCAGGCAACCCCGACCGTCGTCGATGCATGGATCGACACCGGGTTCACTGGCGATTTGGTTCTCGGTCAAGCAGTCGTGGCCCAACTGGGGCTTGTTCGCGGTTTGACAATTCGCGCCTTATTGGCCGACGGCTCCGAAGTAAGCCTTGATACGCTCACTTGTCAAATCGAGTGGTTCGGGACGTGGACAGAAGTCGAAGTAATCCTTAACTCAGGGCAGTTCCCACTGCTCGGCGTCAATCTGTTGCGTGGTCGAATCCTGCTCGCCGACTATGCCGCAAATTCCTTGACGCTATCCTAAGTCCTGCATTCGTCCGTACAATGTTCCGAAAACATCATCACGGACCCTACTCATGAAAATCGGCATCGCAGGCTTCTCCAGCTCCGGCAAAAGCACCGTTTTCCAGTGGCTCACCGGCGCCGTCCCCGATCCCTCCCGTTCGCAGCAAGGCCAGATCGGCAAGCCCGACGTCCCCGATCCTCGGCTCGACTGGCTTTCCAATCTCTTCAGCCCGAAGAAGACGACCGCGACCAAGATGGAGTTCCTGGACACGCCCGGCCTCAATCTCACCGAACGCCGCGACAATCCGCGCCGGCTCGGCATCCTCCGCGACGCCAACGGCCTGATGATCGTCCTCACCGGCTTCGCGGGCGGCAGCCTCGTCGACGAACTCCGCAAGTTCCGCGAAGAAATGCTGTTCGCCGACCTCGAGATCGTCAGCACCCGCGTCGATAAGCTGCGCGACCAGCTGCGCAAGCCGAAGCCCGCCAAGGAAAAGGAACGCGACCAGGCCGAGTCCGATCTGCTCACGCGCATCGCCAAGGCGCTCGAAGACGGCCAACCCGCCGGCGCTCTCGGCCTCAAGGACGAAGAGGAAAAGCTCATCCGCAGCTTCCAGCTCCTCACGCTCAAGAAGCAGCTCGTCTTCGTCAACATGGGCGACGACAAAATCGGCCAACCGCTCCCCGCGGATCTTTTGGAGGTTGCCCCCGATGCGTTGGCCGCCCCCGCGAAGCTCGAGATGGAACTCGGCGAACTCAGCGACGCCGACCGCCAGGCCTTCATGGCCGACCTGGGCGTCACCGGCTTTTCGCGCGAGGAGACGCTGCGCAAGATCTTCGCGGCCATGGGCATGATCGTGTTCTTCACCGTCGGCGAGGACGAATGCCGGGCCTGGACGATCCCGCAAGGCGCGACCGCGCAGGAAGGCGCCGGCGAAATCCATACCGACCTCTCGCGCGGTTTCGTGCGTGCCGAGGTCGTCGGCTACGAAGATTTTCAAAAGGTCGGGTCGATGAAGGAGGCCAAGAGCAAGGGCGTTTATCGGCTCGAGGGAAAGACGTACGTCGTAAAGGACGCGGACATCATGCACATCCTGGCTTCGACGTGATGCGTGGTATAATGCGGGCGGGAAACGGTGGGTGCACAATGACGGAGATGATCGCGACGGTGGAGAACGGCATCTTGCGCCTTGGCGCGCCGCTGCCATTCGCAGACGGAACTCAAGTGAAGCTGATCATCGACCGGTGGCTCCTGTGAACGAATGGCTCGCGGCTTTCGAGCGAATGCCCGCCCGCTCTGACGCAAATCCGATATTCGATGGTCGCCGATAACCTCGCAATGAGATCTATGAACGCGATTGATGCCAATTTGCGCTTACGATTTTGAACTAGGAGTCGATCTATGAACCGCATGATCGTAAAATCGAAGGTTGGCAGCGACGGAATACTACATTTAGACTTACCCATCGGACTACAAGAAGCAAACGCCGAGGTTCAAGTCACTGTAGAACCGGTCCCCAAAAAAGAGATGACGGCGGAAGACCTCTTGAATTCGGATCTGATCGGAATGTGGGAGGATCGGTCCGATATTGGCGATAGCCGCGAGTTCGCTCGCCGATTACGGGAGCAAGCCCAAACTCGCGGAATGCACCAATGATCCTGCTCGACACTGACGTTGCAGTGGATGTCTTGCGAAAGTATCCGCCCGCGATCGCTTGGCTCCAAAGCCTGGGTAAGGGCGAGGTAGGACTACCGGGGTTAGTTGTCATGGAACTCTTGCAAGGCTGTCAAGATAAGGCCGAACAACGTCGCGTTGCAAAATTCTGTTTGCCATTTCCGCTTCGTTGGGCTTCCAGCTTCGACTGCAGTTATGCCCTCTTGGACTTTGCTTCGTTTCGATTGAGCCATAATTTGGGGCTACTCGATTCTTTGATCGCACATACCGCAGTAGGCATCAACGTGGAACTCGCCACATTTAACATTAAACATTACGGCGTCATCGCTGGGTTGAGAACGATTCAACCATACTGACACGCGATCACGCGAATCCCGGCGGCGTCTCCCCCACGAAATAGACGTCGCGATCCGGCCAGCAGCCGGGCGTGTGCACATCCAACATCTCCAGCGCTTCCTCTCCCGTTTCGAAGCCGTGCGTCGTGCCGGGAGGCAATCTTAGTAAGTCGCCCGTCTTAAGAAGAAATCGCTGGCCGTTCAATATCGCTATTCCGCTCCCCGACAGGACGAAGTACAGCTCCTCCGCGAGTTTGTGGTAGCTGACGCTCGTTACCGAGTGGGGTTCGATGCGGACTCGATACGCCGTCGCTCGGCCCTCTTCATGTTTCGGAATGAGCGTTTCGATCCGGTAAGGCCCGAGCGTTTGCGTCTTCTCGGGCAAGCCGCTCGGCACATGCAAAATATTCATCCACCTACCCCGGTCGCGCATAGAAAGTCATCGATTGATAATCGCGGACGAACCCGGCCGACTCTAACAATTCCTTGCCGGGCGAAGAGGTCGCCGGCTCGCCATTCCAGGTCTCCACCGTCATCTTATGCTGCCCACGGCCGAGCATCGCAGGCATTACTTTGAGAGCCGCGATGAGCGCATCCGCGGAGACGATCGACGCCCGAAGCTTCTTGCCGTGCTGTTCGCTGGCGAGGATCGGCTTGCCCGCTTGCAGAACCAGGGCGTTCCCTGCCCTTCGCGACCAGGGGATGTCGAGTTCCAGGGCGGAGCCGTAGACGTTGGCGGGATCGAGTGCGGCGAGCAAGATCATCGGCTCGGGCGCCGACGAAGGAAGCGTCAAGTCTTGCAACATTTGCGCGGCTTCGGGGAGCGCGAACTGGGCGCCGGAGAGCCCCTCGACGAAGTAGCCGCGCCGCACTTCGTCGGCGAGTTCCAGTCGGGAGAGGACTTCGTACAGGATCCGCCACGCGGGCGTCTGCGGATCGAGCGCCGCCAACTCTTTGCTCACGACGCCATAGCGTCCCAGGAGGCGCCGGGCCGCGGCCAGGGCCTGGGTTTCAAGGTCGGGAGCGCCCCAGGCCAGCAGCGACCAACGCGCCTCGGTGCGCGAGGGTCGGCCACGCGGGCGCATTCGGCGCATCGAACGCAGACCCTCGACCGACGTCTCGTCGGCGGGTTCGCCCTGGCGGACGACGTCGAATTGATCGTTGGTGACGAGCCCGAAGCGGACGAGTTGCCAGAGCGCTTTTCGAACGGCGCTGGGGGGCAGATTGAGTTGACTCGCGAGGTCGGCGACAAACAGGGCGCCGCGGCGCTGCAGCAGTTCGTGAACCGGTTCGAGCGCTGGCGGGCGCGGTTCGTCGTTGGGGATCGCGGGTGCGGGAAACTCGCCGAGGCCGTCGCGCGGATGAAAGGCGACGTCGTCCACGCCGCGCGTGCCGCCGTCGCCGCGCCAGGTCCAACCGCCGCCGGCGAGGGCCTCGTCGAGCCAGCGCGGTTGATAGCCATGAATGCGCGCCGGCAGGATCATTGTCTCGATCGCGTCGGCGGGGAGCAACGTGCCCTGTAGTTGCTCGAGGATTTCCAGAACGCCGTCACTGCCGCCCACGCGCGTGGCGGGATGGACCTTCTGCCAGCGCAGGACGAAGTCGGCGAACTGCCAGGCAGGGCACGACACGACTTCGCGGCGCCGAAGCGCGAGCGTCGAACGCTGCATGTACTGATAATTTTCGGGAACCGCGAAGCGAGGCGCTGACTCCGTTCCCGAGACGACGACGATCTTGCCCTTCTGCTGCCACGCCTTGAGTTGCTTCGTGGCCCAAGCGGGCTCAAAGGGATAGCGTTCGAGAACGTCGGCGAGACCGACGAGGGCGTGCGTGTGCAGAAATCGCTGTAGAATCCGCATCCCCGCCTGGTGCGGCGAGAGTCCTTCAACCTCGGCGCCGAGGAACGCGACGCGGTATTCCTCGAGCAACTCCGTCAGAATCCAGCGCCGTGCAGGCAAGTCCAGCGTCTGGACACGACCGTCGCGGACGAGTTCTTGTAAGAGTGCCGACATCGGGCCTTCGAGCTCCTCCTCCGAAACATCGCCTAGTCGGCGCAACCACTCCGCCAACTCCGCCGCCGAGCGTGGCGGTTGGCCGACGCCGCGCAATCGGCGGTCGACGTGCTGGATCGCGACCTCGTCGATAATGTTCGCCTTGCTCACGATTTGATCGAGCAAGCTCAGATCGAGCGGCTCGTCCGACGGCGAGCCTTCTGTCGTTTCGTAGGAATACATGAATGCCATCTGAAACGAGAAGAGCAGCGCCGATGCGAACGGGGACGGTGCGTCGAGCTTCTTCGTGACGATCGTGCGCCGGCCCAGTCGCAGATCGGTCAGCATCTCGGCCGCGCGCTCGAGGTCCAGATGATCATGCAGGCATTCGCGCATCGTCTCCGCGACGATCGGGAAATCGGGATAGCGCCGGGCGACCTGCAATAGATCTCGGCCGCGCAACCGCTGCAGCCACAGGGGCGAACGTTGCGCGGAACCCGAGCGCGGCATGAGCAGAGCGCGGGCGGCATTCTGCCGAAAGCGCAATGCGAACAACGCACTATCGCCGAGCTCTTCGAGCACCAGATCGCGCAGGTTGTCGGGCGTGATGCCCTCGAAAAGATCCAGCAGCGGCTCGTCGCTTTCGGTGAGCCGCACGAGGATGCCGTCGTCGTGGTGCAAACATTGCGGACGATAGCCGAGCCGCTGGCGCAGCATGTTTTCCAGGGCCAAACGCAACGTGTAGTGAAAGCGCTGCCCGAGCGGCGAGAGAATCAGCACCTGCCAATCGCCGAGCGGATCGCGCGACGCCTCGATCAGAAACGTCTCGTGATCGGGGACGCAATCCGTGCGCAGCAATTGGCGCAGCACAAACTCGCGCAGATTCTTGGCAGCCCAGCGCTGCAGGACATGGTCCTTCTGGAGCCAGCCGAGGCAGTCGTCATCACTCATTCTTCTGGTCAATTCTCGTAAGAAATTACCCTGGGCGACGCCGAGGTCGTAACTGCGTCCGGTTTGTTCGCCGTGCCAGAAGGGGACCAGCGCCGGCGAGCCCTCGGCGGAGCGGACGATGACGCGATCGACGTCGATGCGCTCGATACGCCAGGGCGTCGTCCCGAGCAGAAACGCATCGCCGACGCGGCGCTCGAAGATGAACTCCTCGTCGAGTTCGCCGATGCGCACGCCCTTTTCGGTGTAAACTGCGAAATGGCCCATGTCCGGGATGGTACCGCCGCTGGTCACGGCGAGCCTTTGACTGCCGGGCAGCGCGTGTAACTTTTGCTGGATGCGATCCCAACTGATGCGCGGCTGCAAGGCGCTGAGCTGCGTCGCGGGGTTCACGCGCGGCGTCTCGTCCTCGCTCTCCAGCGGCACGTTGAAGCGAAATCGGCCCGAGATCATTTCCAGCACCGCATCGAGCGCCGCCGGGGCGAGATCGCGATATGGATACGCTTGGCGCACGAGACGAAACAAATCCTCGAGCGGCCAGGAATCCATCGCGACCATGGCGACGACCTGCTGCGCGAGGACGTCGAGACAGTTTCGCGGCACGCGCAACGCCTCGACGCGCCCGGCCAACATCTCGGCGGCAAGAACGGCTTGATTGAGCAAGTCGGGCAGAATTTTGGGAATGAGCCGGCCCTTGCTCTTCTGGCCGACGAGATGCCCCGCCCTGCCCACGCGCTGCAAGGCGCGGGCTACATTGCCCGTCGACTCGACCTGGCAGACCAGATCGACGGCGCCCATATCGATGCCCAGTTCTAGCGACGCCGTCGCCACCACGCCGCGCAGTCGGCCCTCCTTCAGCGCCTGCTCTGTCTGCTGACGAACTTCGAGGTTGATGCTGCCGTGATGGGCGCGCACGAGAACCACGCCGTCCGGGTCAAGCGTTTGCAGTTCCTCGTTGACCATGGCGGTGACGCGCTCGACCGTGCGACGATTGTTGGCGAAGATGATCGTCGAGCGATGCGCCAGGACTTCCTTGGCGAGGAGCCGATAGATCGCCGGCCAGATCGACTTTTCCGGTTGGGCGCCGAATTGCTCGACGGGGCTCAGCACTTCGAGATCGATCGCCTTGCGCAAGCCGGCATCGATGATTTCGACGGGCCGAGGCGCGCCGTCGGTTTCGAAACCGCCGAGATATCGGGCGACTTCGTCGAGTGGGCGCTGCGTCGCGGACAGACCGATGCGCACGAAGGGCCGCGGGTTGAGCGCTTGTAGTCGCTCGAGCAGCAGCGAGAGAAAGACGCCTCGCTTGTTGGGACACAGGGCGTGGATTTCATCGACGATGCAATGCGTGACGCCGGTGAGAATCGCTCGCGCCTTCGACGTGAGCAGCAGGTTTAGAGATTCGGGCGTCGTGATGAGCACGTGGGGCGGTTTTCGTAGGTGCCGTTGCCGTTCGGCAAGGGACGTGTCGCCGGTGCGCAAGCCCATCGTGAGGTGCGGCAAGTCGGGTCCGAGAGTTTAGACGCCTTCGAGCGGCAGTTGCACGTTGCGGTAGATGTCGTTGTTGAGCGCCTTGAGCGGCGAGACGTACAGGATGCGCACGCCGGGCTCGAGGTCGGGTTGGCGCCAGAGTGAATCGAGGCACGCCAGGAACGCCGCGAGCGTCTTGCCGGACCCGGTCGGCGCCAGGAGGAGCGTGTGTTTGCCGGCCGCGATGCTGGGCCAGCCGAGTTTCTGCACCGGCGTCGGTTCGCCGAGCGTGCGGCGAAACCATTCGACGACCGGCGGCAGGAACAGGTCATTCATGCGTCACACATTGTTCGAGGAGCCCGCAGCGCGAGCAAGGTTTTTCTGGTCCCGAACCTTGCTGGCGCTGCGGGCTCCAAAATCATGACGCTCGGCGCAACCGATCATGCACCGCGGACCATGCGTCGCCTTGAGGCGGCAAAGAAACCACGATTCGGTCCAGCCCCATCTGATCGAGTTGATGGAGCATGTCGTATAGATTCGACGCATAGACCGCCGGGTCCGCGGACATGACGCGTACGACGGCGCCTTCATGCGATGTGGACTCCATGGTCACCCAGCCGACGCGTTTCCCCTGGCGTGTCAGGGAATCGACGAGTGACATGCCATTGTCATTCGCCAGCACCAGCGGCGTGCACGGCGCATAATGGCGCTCGAGTAACCCCGGCGAGCGTGCCGGTTCCTCCGAGCAGGACGGGCCAACCTCAATGCGGCCCACAATCGCTTGCAACTGCGTGAGCGTTACCAACCCCGGACGCAACAGCCGAGGCGGATCGGTCGTCACGTCGAGCACCGTCGACTCGAGCCCGCCCGAACATGGGCCGCCATCCAGGATCATGTCGATATGACCGCCCAAGCCGCTCCGCACATGCTCGGCTCGAGTCGGCGACAGACACGTCGAGCGATTGGCGCTCGGCGCCGCGATCGGCAGGCCGACTTCGCGCAAGAGCGCCAGCGCCAGCGGATGTTTCGGAATGCGTACGGCGACCGTCGGCCCCCCCGCGGTGACGACATCCGGCACACGCTCGCTGCGCGGCAACACCAGCGTCAACGGCCCCGGCCAAAAGTGATCGGCCAACACCTGAGCGACGTCACAAAACTCACGCACCAGCGGACGAACCGCCAGGGCGTCGGCGACGTGGACGATGACGGGATTGGAGGCGGGTCGACCCTTCGCTTCATAAATGCGCCGCACGGCGGCGTCATCCAGGGCATTGGCGCCGAGACCGTAGACCGTTTCGGTCGGAAACGCAACCAGGCCGCCGGCGCGAAGAACGCGAGCGGCGGCCTGAATCTGGGCGGGGTCGGGTTGGTGCGGATCCAGGAGAATGACCTGGGTGTTCATGGTTCATTCATTCACTCGGCCGCGGAACTCGGCGTCCTCGGTGCGAACCTTGATGCGATCGCCCTTACGAATATGGCCCGGGCAGCGGACCTGGCCGCCTCCTTCGATTGTCACCAGCTTCGTCACCGACGTCGCGGTGTCGCCGCGGGCGCCTTCGGGAGCGTCGATGACTTCGACTTCGACGACCTGCGGCAACTCGACCTGCACGACCTTGTCCTCGATCTTCAGCAGGTTGAGCCGCATGTTGGGGATCATGAGGCTGTGCTGTGCCGCGGGGACGAGATTCTGGTTCAGGTAGATCTGCTCGTACGACGTCGGGTTCATGACGATGAACATGTCGGCGTCGCGGTAGAGGTACTCCCATTCTTCGCGGAAGAGGATGACCTTTTCGACGACGTCGTCGGGCGAGAAACGCTGCTCGACGACGCTGCCGCGCTCGAAGTGTTTGAGCTTGACCTGCCAGTAGGTGCGGAGATTGCCGCGAGTTTGCTCGTGGCGATCGAAGATGACCCAGACTTCGTTGTTGTACATGATCGCTTCGCCGATTTTGACGTCGCGCATTTTCATTGATGGCATGGGCCACTCCTTTCATTCGGTCGCAATCGCTCGATGTTCGAGATTTCTTTTTTATGTGGGCCGCGTGAAACACCAAGGGGACAGCGGAATCTTTAGCCCGTCATTTGCTGCTTTTGACCTGCGCCCGCGTCTTGGCAATGAGGTCGGCGATGCTCACCGCGGCGCCGTTGTTCGCCTTGCTTTCGTCGGCGGCCTGCATGAAGGCGATCAGCTCGATTGTCTCTTCCGGCGAGACGGGGGCGACGCCGGTGCGGAAGAACTTGCAGATCTCGACGAGCATCGGCGTGTAACTTTCCTTGGCCGAAATGTCCGCCGGGCCGCTCGCCTCAGTCCCCCAGATGTAGGCGCTGTAGCCCCCCTTGCCCGCGCGCTGTCCGCGATACGTGGCCACGCGGCCGTCCGCCCAGACGCCCGTGACGATGTCCGTGCCGGCGGTGTGCGTCCGCTGCACGCTCTTGCAACCGGTCCCCATCGCCGCGTACATCGCTTCGACGCCGTGAATGCCGTACCAGAACAAATCGGGATGGTGCTCGCCGATCTCGCACGGGCTCGAAACGATCATGCCGACGATCTTGCCGAACGAAACTTCCTGCTTATTCACTTCGAGTTTGCCGCGCTTGATGCGTTCGATGTTGCTGCCGAAGCGAAGCGACGAACTCGACCAGATTGGCGTCTTGTGCTGCTTCGACAGTTCGTACATCTGCACCGCATCGGCGAGCGAGGCGGCCACGGGTTTGTCGACGAAGCAGCGTTTGCCCGCCTTCAGCACCGGCATGAGTTGCTGCAAGTGCGGCCGGCCGTCGACGCTCTCCAACAGAACGACGTCGACTTTCTGCACGAGTTCTTCAATGGAACTCACGATCTCGACGCCGAAATCTTTCCTGAGCTTCTCGGTGAACATCTCGACGCGCGAGTAGCTGGGCTTGTAATCTTTGCTGCCGCCGGGGAAGGCGGCGACGACTTTGAAGCCGGCGAGGTCGCCGGTATTATTCTCGGCGTTCAGGATCTTGGTGAACGCGGTGACGTGCGAGGTATCCAGGCCGATGATGCCGACGCGGATCGTCTGCGCGTGTGCGGCGACGCTGAACATGAGAGCGAAGGCGAGCGTGAGCCAGAAGGACTTCATGGAGGGTTCCTTTGCGAAAGGGGGGAGAGTGAACTTGTTGTATCAAAGTAAGCCCCGCGGGTGAGGTACTCTGAACCTCGGGGATTAACGCACGCGATATTTGAATCCCACGGGTTCGGAGCACCTCACCCGTTGGGCTTGGATTTCTGCTGCGTGCGAACCAGGTAGAAGGCATAGGCGATGAGCCCGGCGTTGAGCGCGAAGAAGAACAAGAACCAGAAGAAGCCGCTCTTGCCGAGTGCCGCATCGTGTCGGCCGAAGTACGATTCGAACCGCGCCAGGCCCAAAGTGGTGATGCGAATCGCTTCCCGGCACACCGTCATGCCGAGGAGCGTCAGCGTGAGCCCAACGCTGATGAGCAGTAACCATCGTAAGGAAGCCTGCCGTTCGCGGGCGATCATGATCCAGCCGAGCGACTGCAGCGCCACGCCGATGCCGGCCGTGACGAGATAGCCGAACGCGAACGGGCCGAACAGCGCTGGCCTCACGATTTCATCGGCGACCTCGAAGTACCACCCCGCGGCGAGGCCGGCTCCCGCCAAACCCGCTAGTGCCAACGTCGCCATCCCGGGGCCCACGGACTCATCGCGATACCAGAGTTGCCAGGCGAGCACGCAGCACAACGTCGGCACGGCGCCTACCGCCCACATCATCAGCCTCGGCCAAAGCGCCGGCTCCGCGTACCACATCGATTGCGTTTTGTAAAACTCCGCCCATTCGCCTTCCGGCCGAACGCTCAGCAGATGGTTCTCCGTCCACGAATAGCCCGTGAACGCCACGCACGCAAACGGCGTCAATGACAACCCGGCTCGCAACCATCGGGAGGTGATGCCGGGAGACTTGAGGAGATACAGACTGTAGAACCCGACGATGAGCACGGGGAGAATCGACATCCAGCGATGAAAGAGCAGGAGGTTCGCGGTGTAGAACTCCTGCTTGTAAAGGATTTGCAGGAAAAGCAGCGGCGCGATGGCGGCCGTGATGGCGCCGCTGAGCATGAGCGGCATCCAGTCGAGCGTGATGTCTCCTGCCGGCGACGGCGCGCGGCTGAAGAGTCCGCGGTAGGCGATGAAGAGCGTCCCCGCCAGGACGTAATTCATGAAAACGACGTGAATTACGAGCGTGAACAGGTAGAAAACCAGGTAGAATGCGGTCGCGAGCGGCAGCCCGAGCGGGAACGGCGCCTCCATCATTTATTCCTTTCGCCGTTTCTGGTGCAAGTACGCCTCGACGCCCGCCTGGTCCAATGCGCGACCGATCTCCGCGAGACGTTTGGTCCGCGTCTGAGGATCCGCCAGCGAATCGGGCCATGCGCGCGGACTGCCGGCCTGGATCCATTCCACATACTGCACCAGGCCTTCGAGTTCCTCGGGCGTTCCCGCGAACGGCGGCATGAACGGTTTCAGATACTGCAGCTTGGCGATGTTCATGCGCTTCATGTCGGTATCCCACGACGCCGTCAGGCCGGGGAGCGAATTGACGCCGTTCACCGTGTGACAGATGCTGCAGAGGTTGCGAAACGCAAGGGCGCCGAGCTTGGTTTGCTCGTTCGGCAAGCCGTCGGCACCGCGCAGCGGATAGGGATCGCCGGTCGTCACGCCGACCTCGCGCAGCTTCTTGACCTGATCGGGCCGGATCGCGTTGGAGTACAAGATTTCGCGCAAGGTGTAAGGCTTACGGGCTCCTTCGCGGACGAACTCGCCCCCGGCCGTCGCGGCGAAGGCCATCAGGCACAAGACCGTTGCCGTGGCGCCGTTGATGGTGAGCCGTTGACGCAAGATGCCGATCAGACAATACCCGGCGATGACGACCGACGCCCCGACCGCGATGCCCAGGAACATCGTCATCGCCACCGATCCGCCGGTGATCCATTCCCGGCTGTCGGGAGGCAGCACGCTCACGAACCAGATTCCCAGAAAGGGCATGAGCAGCATGGGCATCGTGAACCACGCCGCCTCACGGATCAGCGTCGTTTTTTGATTGTGCGGCAAGTTCGAAAGGTTGACCACCAACATCGCCACGAGCGCCGCCAAGGATCCGCACGCGACGGTGCGGTAGAGCAGCGAGGGCCAAAACGTCGGGTTGAAGAATCCGGCCCACAACCCGCCGGTTTCGAGCCAGCGGCCGGGCGTGAGCTGAAACGAGAGGATACCGTTGATCCAGAAAAGGCTCATCCAGGCGGCGAAGGCGTAGAGCAGGAGCAGTATGAGATACGCCGAGTCGGAGAGGCGCGCGCCGTAGCGGTAGGCGGCGTATCCGGCGACGACTTCGAGAGTAAAGAAGGTCCACTCGACGGCCCAGAGCCAATGGAATTCATCGACCATCAGCGCGATGGTTTGCGGGCTGACCTGGATGCTGGTAAACCACATGCCGACGCCGGTGAGGGCGCCCGTGACGAAGCTGACAAGCACCAGAAAGCGAAAGTAGCCATGGATGAACAGCCGGCACTCGGGACATCGATCGGTCATGGCCCGCCATTGAAACCACGCCAGGAGAAAGCCGCCGCCGATCGCGAACTGCGCGGTGAACACGTGAAAGATGCCGAGCCCGCCGATGGCAAGGCCCTTCATGAGGGGGCCGAAATCGTTGACCGGATAGTAGACGGCGTCCATCGGCTTACTCAAAAAACTCTGAAAGCCCAGGGATGGCGATCCCTGGGAACGCGCCACAATCGAAACTTCGTGCGCTATTAGTAAAAATTGATATCGCGGCCGTTCCCCCGGGATCGCCATCCCTGGGCTTTTCGCCGTCGCGTGTATTTTACGAATTCGACAGCGTGATGTGCTTGATCGCTTCCGGGACAATCTGGCGCGGTTCGTCGCCGTCGGACAGGATGAGCCCCTCGAACGTCAACTCCGCCAACTTCCCCTCGGCGATGCCGTCATGCAACTCCACGCAAACGTCCTTGCCGAGCAAATCGAGATGCGTCCTCCACAGCGATTCGAGCGTACCGAGGTCGCCGGCGAGCATGCGGCCGTATTCGGCGTCCAACTGTTCGATGAGCCCGAGCGCTACCTCGGGCGTGTCGAAAGCGCGGTCCGTCAGCGTGCACAGCGAACCCGCGAGCGGCAGCCCCGCACGCCCAAAATCGTCGGCCGACTGCTGCACGTTCAGGCCGATGCCGATGACGCTGGCGAGAGGGAACTCGGAGTGCCCCGACGTCCGTTGCTCGATCAGGATACCGCAGATCTTTCGCCCGTTCACCAGGACGTCGTTGGGCCATTTGATCTTGGCGGAAAGCCCCGTGACCCGCGTCAAATATTGTGCAACTGCCACTGCGACCCACGCGGTGAGCAGCACCGGTCGACGCAACGGCGGCGGCGGAAACAGCAGAATCGACATGAGCACGCTGCTATCCGGAGCCGCATTCCACGTCCGGCCATACTGTCCGCGGCCCGCGCTCTGCTGCCGGGCGAGCAGCGTCAAGCCGTTGCGACTCGGATCGTCGGCGAGCGCCAAAGCGTGCGTGTTGGTGCTGTCGAGTTCGTCGAAGATCCGCAGAGGCCTGCCCAGATGCCGGGTCGATAACATGATTTCGCGAACGGCCATGACGTCTCTCAATGAAACGAGCGTGAACGAAATCGTTCACGCTCGGAAGGACTTAAAGAGCCGCGACCGCAAGGGAGCGGCTTTACTCTACTGGGCAGAAGTAGCCGCTCCCTTGCGGTCGCGGCTCTTCGGTCGTTCTCACGGGGGCGAGGTCGGCAAGATTTCCTCGTATTCCGATTCGTCCTCCGAGCCGTTGTAGCGGGAGGGGATGATCGTGAGATCGTCGTTCATTTCGTCCCGGGCGAACGTCTTGCGGAACTTGGTGATGAACGCGCCTTCGCTCAAGTGGCCGGCGAGTTGACGCAGCGCCGCCAAGTCCTCGGCCGGGGCGTGCCGAACGAGGTAGCCAAAGGGCCGTTCGCGCTGCGACTTGGCGAGCCGGGCCTGGATTGTCTTGAGGACCGCGGGGCCCTTCTTCGGATCGTTGACATCCGCCTGAGTGAACCCCTCGTCGGGATCGGGGACGGTTTCGGTGTAGCCCCCCTCGCCCTTGACGACCTTGATGTCGCCGGCGGTCAGTTTGCGAGCCCATTCCATGGTCGTCGGGATGTGTCCCTTCTTGTTCGGCTGCGGACGCACGCCGGGTTGAAAACGGAAGTCGAGCTGGCCGGCCCGGTTCATGATCGCGGGGATTTGCTGGTTGAAACGTTTGAGCCAAACCACGCCGCCGCCCGGCAAGCCGTCCGGGGTGCAGCCCATCGCCCCCTGAAGTTGCGGCACCCAGGTGTACTGATAGGTCAAGTCTCCCTCGAGATCGACCTTGGTCGGCGCCTGCACGTAGAAGAGCGCCTCGGTCTTGTCCTTCACGGAGAGCTGCGTGATCTTGAGCGGATAAACGAGCTTCTCGCTCGTGAACTGGAAGCGCGTCGGCGTGACTTCGCCCGCGAACGAGCCGTCCTTGTTCCGTTTCATCTGCATGGTGTCGATCTTCATGACCGTAAAGAGCCACTTCTTTTGGATGTAGAAGTTGAGCGTGGCTTCATCGCCCGAGTAGGAATACTGGTGGTCCTTGAGCCACTGGAAGAGATCGTCAGCCCGGCCCGCTTCGATGATCTTGTAGTCGAGCGAACCGACGATGCCCGCTTCGAGAATCTTGATGGCCGGGGCGCGCTGCGCTTTGCCGCCTTCCGCGGCGCCCGCCATATTGGCCATCGGCGCCGCCATCGGCATCATGAGGCCGCCGCCAAATCCGCCCAGGGCGGGCGACAGCTTTGAGAACGGGTGTTCGCGCTTTTTCAAAATCGTGTAGACCGCCAAGTGCTTGAAGAAATCGCGCGGCATCTCGTGCAATGTCGGCTGGGTCGGCGTCGGGATCACCATGCCGAAATCAAGCGCGTTGCCCTCGAATTTCGGCTGCACGGTGAACGTTTCGACCTTTTCGGTCGGATTCCAGCTCAGGAAGACCTTCTGGGCCGGCTGCAGGATGTCGGTGTTCTTGGCGGAGAAGTAACAACAGGCCGCCTGGGACGGAATGGGCACGAGCAGCGCGGCGGCGAACGCAAACAGGGAACGCGAGTTGAGCATACACCCTCCAGGGGTTAAGACAATGGTTCCTGGAAAAGACGAGAACCGCGGGCAAATAGTTTTGAGCCCGCAAGCGCAAGCAAGGGAAATTAAATTCGCCGGTGCTCGCGCCGCGGGCTCACGAGCGTTATTCTTCCACAACTTGCGGTTTCTCTTCGGATTTGCGCTTCTCCCGCTTGGTCGGCGGCTGTGGTTCCGGCTTGACCGGGAGTTCGTCCTCCACCACGATCGGCGAACCGTTCAGGTTGCGCGCCGCCAGGATCTTCTTCGAGATCTCCTCGTAGATGGCCGGGTTGTCACGCAGGTACTGCTTGGCGTTTTCCCGCCCTTGGCCCAGACGAATCTCGCCGTAATTCACCCAGGAACCGCTCTTTTCGACGATCTTGTCCTCAATGCCCAGATCGAGCAGATCGCCTTCTTTGCTGATTCCGCAATCGTGCATGAGATCGAACTCCGCCTGACGAAACGGAGGCGCGACCTTATTTTTGACGATCTTGGCGCGGACGCGGGCGCCGATCGTCATTTCGCCGTCCTTGACGGCGGTGATCTTGCGGACGTCGATGCGAACGCTGCAGTAAAACTTGAGCGCCAGGCCGCCCGAGGTCGTTTCGGGGCTGCCGAACATGACGCCGATCTTTTGGCGAATCTGGTTGATGAAGATCATGCAAGTCTTGGTTTTGGAGATCGTCGGATTGAGAATGCGCAGCGCCTGGCTCATGAGCCGGGCCTGCAAGCCGACGTGCGTATCGCCGATCTCGCCTTCGATTTCCGAACGGGGCACGAGGGCGGCGACGGAGTCGATGACGATGATGTCGACGGCGTTGGATTTCACCAGCATCTCGGCGATCTGCAGCGCCTCCTCGGCGTTGGACGGTTGACTGACGAGCAGGCTTTCGAGGTCGACGCCGACCCGTTTGGCCCAGCTGGGGTCAAGGGCATGTTCCGCATCGATGAATGCCGCCACGCCCCCTGCCTTCTGCGCCGCGGCGAGTGCAGTGAGCGCCACGGTCGTCTTGCCGCTCGCCTCGGGACCGAAGATTTCGATGATTCGGCCGCGCGGCAGCCCTCTGCCCCCCAGGGCAATGTCAAGACTCAGCGCCCCCGTACTCAGGCACTCGACTTCCATGGAGGAATTCGAACCGAGTTGCATGATCGAGCCCTTACCGAACTGCTTCTCGATCTGCTGCAGGGCGTTCTTGAGTTCGCGATCGTTGATTTCTGCCACGGCTGACCTCCCCCGGGGGATTTGAATCGACTACGGGATGAATATACACTTGTACAAGTGTTATATACACGTCGACGCGAAATTGCAAGAGGTAATCCCCGGAATTTCTTATGGCGAAGCGGGCGAGTTGGGAGGCCGGATTATCGGAATAATCGCGAAAGTACTTGAATCCGTTTTAATCGGTAAACTTTCTCTGGTTTACCAACGATAAACAAAAGAAGAACGTCGAACCAGGGGGCGGGATTCGCGATGCTTCGCTCAAACGCATGGACGCTGGTGTTGCTCTGGGGGCTTGGGTGCCAGTCGGCGCCGTCCAGCTGGCTCGACACCCGTGAGATGACGCCCATCCCCGACTCGCCGCTCGCCCGGCTCACTGGCGTGGAGGCCGTCGGCGAACCCTCTTCCGAGCCGGTCCGTTCGCATTCGCTGAAGCAGACGGCAACGACGATGCAGACGCCAGCCGAGGATACGGACAAGGATCTCCTCACGCAGGCGATCGTCTGCCTACAGCAGGGCGAAGAAGAAAAGGCCTGCAGCCACCTGCGTCGGTACGTGCACGGCCACCCCAACGTGGCGACGGCGCGGACCTTCCTGATCGAAGTGCTCGTGAAGCTCGACCGTTTGGGCGAGGCCAAAGAACTTCTGGAGACGACGATCGCCAAGAGTGCGCTTGCGGAGCGCCCCGACATCTCCAGCCTGGTCGAGAGCCATGGCCGCATGTTGGCACTCGCCGAGAAGGAAGACGACGAATACCAGGTGCATCTGCAGCGTGGCATGGGGCTGTTTTGGCTGGCGAAGGAACGCGCCGGCGTCTCCGAACTGGGCGATGATCTGCCCATTGAAACGATCCTGGTGAAATCCGCAGGCGAACTGCAAGCGGCGCACAGCCTGCAACCGAAACAGGCGCGCCCGTGCGTCTATCTGCATGCCGTGTGGAAGCAACTCGGCCAGCGCGAACAGTCCAATCGGTGGTTGGCCCGCGCCCGCGAAACCGCGATCTTCGGCGGGCTGCCGGCGCCGGAACAGAGGCTGCTGGAGATGGCGTACCGCACGCAGAGCCCCGAACCTCGCCGGTAGGCCCTTGCGCTTTATACAATGTCGTCTCCTGCCACCTTCCTTTCGCCAAGGAGACGCATCCGGTGTCCACACCCGCCGCCAATCAACCCCCGCCGCAAAAGCTGACCCTTTCCATCTGGCTCATTCTGATCATCGCCTCGATCGGTTTCGCCTTCGACATCTACGAACTCTTGATGCTGCCGCTGATCTTGCCTCCGGCGGCGCAAGAACTGCTCCCCCCCGATCCTGAAGCCATTCGCTTCTGGCGCGGCATCATGTTCTGGGTTCCCGCGCTGGCGGGCGGCGCCTTCGGCCTTTACGGAGGCTATCTCACCGACCTTCTGGGCCGACGTCGCGTGCTCACCTGGAGTATCCTGCTCTACGCCTTCTCCGCCTTCTTCGCCGGCTTCTCGACTTCGATGCCGATGCTGCTGATTCTGCGCTCCACGACCTTCATCGGCGTCTGCGTCGAGTTCGTCGCCGCGGTCGCCTGGCTCGCCGAACTCTTCCCCAATCACGAACAGCGCGAACGCGTCCTCGGCTATACGCAAGCGTGTTCCTCCATCGGCGGGTTGCTCGTGGCCTTTGCGTTCTACCTCGCCAATCAATACCCGACGATGCTTCCCCCCATCGTCATGCCCGGTTTCCTGGAAGGGATTTTCGGCAGCGTGCAGGGCATTCATGCGCCGTGGCGCTACACGCTGATGTCGGGAATCATCCCCGCGGTGCCGTTGATCTTGATCCGCCCGTTTCTGCCCGAATCGCCCATCTGGCAGGAGAAGAAGGACGCCGGCACGCTCAAGCGTCCGAGCTTCGTGGAGCTGTTTGGCCCGATGTTCCGCAAAAACACGATCATCACGACGATCCTCGTCGCCGCCAGTTTCGGCGCCGCCTTCGGCGCCATCCAGCAGATGCCGCAAATCGTCCCCGCCATGGAAGAATCCAAGGCCCCGCTCGCAGCGGATCTTCGAGACAAAATGGACGAGACCAAGGCGAAACTGCTCGAGCGCGATCCGGAAATGAAAGCCGGCAAACTGCAGAAATTGGCCGAGGCGCAGATCACCCAGCGCACTTACGGCACCATTGCCAGCAAGTACACGTTCGCCCAGGAGATCGGCGGTTTGTTCGGTCGATTCATCCTGGCGCTTCTGGTGATTCGCATCGTAAGCCGGCAACGGTTGCTCCGGCTCTTCATCGTCCCCGGGCTGATCTTGATGCCGATCGTTTTCGGTTACATGACGCTCAACAACTCGGAGTTGTTTGCGGTGGGGGGCTACTCGATCA
Organism: Gemmatales bacterium; assembly: GCA_038217425.1. Classification (GTDB taxonomy): domain Bacteria; phylum Planctomycetota; class Planctomycetia; order Gemmatales; family Gemmataceae; genus JAIEPT01. The sequence continues at coordinate 21,551 of JBBQPM010000029.1, read as the reverse complement.
CGCTGCTGCACCTGGGCATGTTCCTGGCGGGCCTACTTACGGTCGGTCAGTTCTCGTTCTGGGGTAACTATCTGCCCACGATTTATCCGGTCCATTTGCGAGGCACCGGCGAGAGTGTGGCGCACAACATTGGTGGGCGCATGATCGGGACGACGTTCGCCTTTTTCGCGAGCTACTTTTCGTCCTTCGCGCCGGGAGAAACCGACGCGATCCGCATGGCTTACGCCGCCGCCGCGGTGGGCTTCTTCGCGTTCGCGCTCGGCTTCGTGATGTCGTTTTTCCTGCCGGAACCGCGACAAGAGACGATGATGCAGTGATCTCCGGTGGTACAATGGAGTGAAGACGCATCGCGGCACTTCCGGAGATTCATCGTGATCACTAGACTCACGAAGCATGGCGAGGGATGGGCCCTCCTCATCGACAAACCGGTCCTCGACCTGTTGCAGATCGATCCGGAAACCTCGCTAGAAATCACCACGGACGGCAAGCAATTGCTGATCACCCCGGCGCCTGATGAGGAGCGCAGCGCAAGGTACGCAAAGTTCAAGCTCGCTCTGGAAGAAACGAATCGGCGGTACGCTCCGGCCCTCCAACGTTTGGCGGAATGAACGGATGTCGCCGACCTTTCTGGTGCTTGACGAAGTTCTCGAGATTCACCGAGATCAGATTAATCGCTATGGCGGAACTCTCGGAGTTCGCGACTTGGGACTTTTGCAATCCGCCATAGCTCAGCCGCTCGCGTCTTTCGCCGGCGAGTTTCTTCACGCGAATCTGTTCGAAATGGCGGCGGCCTACCTTTTCCACGTCGTTCAAAACCATCCCTTTTTAGATGGCAACAAACGCGTCGGCGCCGTCTCGGCTATCGTATTCTTGAGCTTAAACGGCCAGAACCTGACCATGTCGAACGCCGAACTTGAAGGGCTGGTACTACGCGTGGCTCAAGGACAAACCAACAAGTCGGAAATCTCGAAGTTTCTTCACGAACACGCATCTTGAGTGCTCGATACCGTGAGCATCAGCGATATCCTCCGGAGCCGCGCCAAGAGACGATGATGCAGTAACCTACATTCGTTTAGCGCTCGCAAGGTTAATTGCGAGCGCTAAACGAGTTCAAATCTACGCCTCGTTGCGGACCGGGCTCCGCAGCGTGCCGATCCCTTCAATCTCACATTCGACGTTGTCGTTCGCCTTCAGATAGATGGGCGGCTTGCGCGAGTTGCCAACGCCTGCGGGCGTTCCCGTCACGATCAAATCGCCCGGTTCCAGCGTCACCAGGTCCGAGAGGATCGAGATGATGGCGTTCACGGGGAAAATCATCTGCGCGGTGTTCGCATCCTGCATCGGCTTGCCGTTGACTTTGAGCAGCAGCCTCGATTTCTGCGGATCGGTCATGGTCGCCGAGGAGGTGATGCAAGGCCCGGTCGGCAGGAAGGTGTTGTGCCATTTGCCGTGCAGCCAATCGAAGAAACTGTCCTTGTCGCGCGGCTTGCGTTTCGGGTTGATGCGGTTTCGGCGATCGGAGACGTCGTTGCAGACAGTGTAGCCGGCGACGTAGCTGAGGGCGTCCTTTTCGCTGACGTGCTGGCAACGCTTGCTGATGACGACGCCGAGTTCGATTTCCCAGTCGACGTGATCGGGGGACGATTTGGGGATAATGATGGGCGAATCGGGATCGGCGAGGCAGGTTGAGCCCGGTTTCCAGAAGAAGTAGGGGAAGGTCTCGGCCCGTTCGGGAGCGACGCCGCCGCCCTCTTGGATGTGAGCCGCGTAGTTGCCGGCGAGGAGGATGATCTTGTTGGGGTTGGGAGTGGGAACTTTGAGACGGGCTTCCTTCATGGGCCGGGAGAGGCGGGCCTGATCGGCCGCGGGGAGTTTCCCGTACGCCACGGCCACTTCGCGGGCGGCGGCGGCGGATCGGCCTTCGGGCAGGTAGTCGAGGATCTCGGTCGAGTTCGGCGTCGGGATGCGGATCTTGAGTTCATCCGCGGCCCGATTGATGCTGACGACTTTGTCGTCGAAGTACAGAGCCACCTCGATTTGGCCCTTTTCGCCGTGCTGATAGCGACACAAACGCATGAAATGCTCCTTGAGTGAATGACAGTCGTGGAGATCACTCTACTCGAACGGAGCGGCGAGGGACAACAAAAAATGGGACAGAAAGACACAGGGAACGGTCGTCACTCGCCTACGCAAGCGAAGTACGCCGACGTGAATATCAAGGCGAGCAGACCAAACGCCACAATCCGGTTGATGAGACGGTCGAATCGAAATCCGGGCGGCTTGTACTCTGGATACTTGACATCCCAACGGCCGCGCTGAGCGAAATCGTGGAGCATGCCGATCGTGATGGGAATTTGCTGAACGCGTTCGTTTGGCGGAGGAAAGAAAAGGCCCCCGATGTTTGGGAATCCCTCCTCACCCGTGTGGAAGTACCAGACGTATCCGGTGAGTTCGACGTCAAATTGCTTTTCGTAGGCGATCAGCAGATCGTCCATATCGTCGCCGTAAACGCCAATGTCGAACTGAAGCGAGGTGGCTTCGTGGATCTGCGAGCCGCAACCTGTCTGATCCCGAACGAACTTGGCTACCTCGTCGAATGTCGGCATCGGTGACTCGCGAGACGAAGTGAAATTCCTCTCGTTCCCGGGTTCTGCCCGGGAACGCACTGCCCAGAGGCTCTGCCTCGTCTTTCTACATGCTGACGATAAAGATAGTTGTTCGCGAATCTTGTTGGCGCCGAAAGATCAGTGTTGCAGCTAAAGCGTCGGGGATTACTGTCCCCGACGCTTCCCCAGGGATGCCATCCCTGGGCTTTCCCGCGATTCCTACTTCAGCTCGACGTTCCAGTACGCGTTGTCAAGGAACGTCTTCCACGATTCGTACTTGCGATGCGTGAGCTTCAAGTTGAGCAGCGGACTCCGCTTCGGCTTCTCCGGCTTGCGGATCAGCGTTAGATGCGCTTGCTTCGGCGTTCGGCCCCCCTTGCGGACGTTGCACGCCACGCATGCGCAGACGATGTTCTCCCAGGAGCTGCCGCCTCCCTGGCTACGCGGCACGATGTGGTCCAGGCTCAACTCCGTGGTCGGGAAACGTCGGCCGCAGTACTGGCACTGATTGTTGTCCCGGGCGAAGATGTTTCGGCGGTTGAACTTTACCGTGTGCTTTGGCATCTTGTCGTACGCGATGAGCCGAATCACGCGCGGCACCTGGATCTGGCTGTTCGCGGTGCGCACCCAGTCGTCATCCTCGGCCCGGAAATTCTTGGCGCGGAACTCGCTCACTTCCCGCCAGCTATCGAAGTCGTAGGTCAGGAACTGACCCTCTTCGAGCGTGACGACTTCCGCGAGATCCTTGCAAAGCAGAATGAAGGCTCGGCGAACCGAAATAATATGGACGGCCATGAACAGTTTGTTGAGCACGAGGACACTGGCTTCCAGTGCCGAGTTGCCAGAATGAGCGATCATGCGTCCTCCTGAGGGGGGAATTAGCGACGGCCCCACCCGCGTGGCGGGGCCTTTCTTATATGAGGTCTCAGAGGCAGGGCAGGTTCATCCATCTGATTAATGATACCCAACGCGGCTCTCCAATTGCAAGGACTTTGAGAAAAACGTTGCACCATTTTCACGGAACATTCTTGCGTGCCGAGCTCGTCTCGCTTACAACGAATCGGCGAGCCAGGTCGCGTGAGCGCCTGGAGTGAAGCGTTCTCGCTGCGACGATATCCTCCAGGCGCTCACGCGACCTGGCTCGCCAAACCCTCCTCCGGAGCCCCTAATGACGCGCCGCTTTCTCCCCTGCCTCCTCGCCTGCCTCGTCTTCGCCCTACTCACGCAACCCTTTTGGCAACCCTCCCTTCGCCGTCTCCCCGCGCAAGAAAAGACGCAGGCCCCCGCCGGCGATCGGCCCCTCGCCTTCGTCGGTGCCAAGGTCCATACCGTCAGCGGGCCCGTCATCGAGGACGGACTTCTCGTCACCTTCAAGGGCAAGATTCAATACGTCGGCCCCAATGACAAATCGAAGATCCCCGCCAACGCCGTCGTCCGCAACGTCACCGGCAAGGTCATCATCCCCGGGCTCGTCGATTCGCACTCGCACGTCGGCATCTTCCCCCGGCCACAAGTCCCCGCACACTCCGACGGCAACGAATCGACCGGCCCCATCCAGCCCGGACTGCGCGCCCTCGACGCCATCCATACCGGCGACCCCGGCATCCGCATGGCGCTCGCCGGCGGCGTCACCACCGCCAACATCATGCCCGGATCCGGCAATCCCATCGGCGGGCAAACACTCTACGTTAAATTCCGAGGCGGACTCCTCGATCTCATGCGCGTCCTCACCAACCGCATCTTGGGCGGCATGAAGTTCGCCAACGGCGAAAACCCCAAAGGCTACGGCTCCAAGGGGGCAGCGCCCGGCACCCGCATGAAAGTCGCCGCCCTCCAGCGCGAGACGCTCGTCAAGGCCCAGGCCTACAAGAAGGCGTGGGACAAACACAAGGCCGATCCCAAGTCGACCGCCCCGGAACGCGACATCGCCATGGAGCCCCTCGTCGAATGCCTGGAGAAACGCCGCACTGTCCACTTCCATTGCCATCGTGCCGACGACATCATGACCGCGCTACGGCTCTCCGAAGAGTTCGGCTTCGAGATCGTGCTGCAGCACTGCACCGAAGGCTACCGCATCGCCGACGAACTCGGCAAACGCAAGGCTTGGGTCTCGCTGACCCTGATCGACAGCCCCGGCGGCAAACCCGAAGCGATGGGTCTGCTCGAAGAGAACGCGGCCGTGCTGGTGAAAGCCGGCGCGCTCGTGGCCATCAACACCGACGACTTCATCACCGAATCGCGCTTCCTGCTCCGCACCGGCGCCATCGCCCTGCGCGGCGGCATGACCGAAGCCCAGGCGCTCGCCGCCCTCACGCTCAACCCGGCCACCATGATGCATCTGGAGGACCGCCTCGGCCATCTTAAAGAAGGGCTCGACGCCGACTTCGTGATTCTTTCCGGCGCCCCGTTCAGCGTCTACACCCACGTCCTGGAAACCTACATCGACGGCGAGCTCATGTTCGACCGCGGCAATCTCATCGACTCCGTCTACCAGACCGGCGGCTTCGCGCTGCCGAACCAGGGCCGGCTGCCGACGCCCGCGGCGCCGATGAAGGCGCCAAGCGCCGCCAAGATCCCGACCACGACGCACGACTTCACCGGCAATCCGAAGACCTTCGCCATCCTCGCGGGACGCATTCATACGGTGACGAGCGGCACGATCGAGGACGGCGTCATCGTCGTCGAGGACGGCAAAATCAAGTCGGTCGGCACGCAGGCGGGTTTCAAGATGCCCAAGGGGATGAACGTCGTCGTCGCCGCGGAGGTGACGCCGGGACTCATCGACGCGCAGTCCGTCGTCGGCCTCGCCGGGGCGCTCAATGTTGCGAAGGCGGATCTCGACCACGACGAGAAATCGGACTCGAACCAGGCCGACCTGCGCGTGCTCGACAGCTTCAATCCGCAGGAGCCGCTCTTGCAATTCATCCGCGAGCAGGGCGTGACCATCGTCCACGCTTCGCCCGGCGTCGGCAACGTCATCGGCGGGCAGACGGGCCTCTTCCGTACCTACGGCCGAACCGCGGAGGGGATGACGCTCAAGTTCCCGGCCGGGATTTTGATGAATCTCGGCGAATCGGTGAAGGGGTCCGGCAAGTTCCCTTCGACGCGCATGGGGACGGCGAACCTCGTCCGCACGGCGCTGAGCCAGGCCCAGGCGTACAGCAAGAAAAAGGAGGGAGCGAAGGAAGCTCCGCCCATCAATCTCAAGCACGAGGCGCTCGAGGGGGCTCTTAAGAAAAAGTACCCGGTCTTCTTCGCCGCCCATCGCTCCAGCGACATCGCCACCGCGCTGCGGCTGGCCGAGGAGTTCGGCGTCGAGCCGGTGCTCAGTTTGGCGACCGAGGGTTACTTGATCGCCGACGTCATCGCCCAGTCGAAGGCCAAGGTCGTGGTCCATCCGACGATGCAACGGCCCGCAACGATGGAGACGTTCAACGGCCAGCTCGGCAACGCGGGAGTTCTCGCGGACAAGAAGTTATCCGTATCGATGTGTACCGCCTTCGAGGGGTACGTTCCCAAGACGCGCGTCTTGCGTTTCGAAGCCGCGATGGCGATGGTCAACGGCCTCGGCTTCGAGCGTGCCCTGCGCAGCATCACGCTGGAACCCGCGCAGCTCTTCGGCATCGCCGACCGATTCGGCAGCGTGGAGCCGGGCAAGGTCGCGGACCTGATCCTGTACGACGGCAACCCGTTCGAGCATTCGACGCACGTGACGTACACGATTGTGGGGGGCAAAGTGATCTACGACCGAAGCGAGTATCTGAAGCTGCCGTTCGAACGCCGGGCGTTGCCGTTGAGCACCGGTGGGGGCGGCGAGGGGGGCTGCTGTTTGGGGTGGTAAGGTGTTTGGAGCCCGCAGCGCCAGCAAGGAACGATCCTTGCTGGCGCTGCGGGCTCTGGGCATCTTGCAGCCCGGATGCGGTTCGCTAAGTTATTCTGCTCGCGGTCAAACTTCGAATTTCCGAGCCGGAAGCGTAAGCGACGATCTTCGTAAGATCGTCGCTTACGCTTCCGGCTCGGAAAGAAAACACGAACGGCTCAGCTTCGGCCGCGCACGGGTTAGTCCCAGGAAAACACAGGCCTTTTAGGACGCGGCACGCCATGGCGACATTCACCGGCAAAACGATTCTCATCACCGGAGGCGGCAGCGGCATGGGCCTGGCCAGCACCCAGCTCTTTCTCGAACAGGGCGCCCACGTCGCCATCGCCGGCCGCGACGGCAAGAAACTCCTGGAGGCAGCCAAGCACCTCGCTCCCGCTGAGAACTTGCTCGTGCATGCCGCGGACATTACCAAGCCGGAGCAGGTAAAAGCCCTCGTCCAGGCGGTCGTGAAGAAGTTTGGGCCGATCGACATTCTCGTCAACAACGCGGGCGCCAATCTCAAGGAGCGGACGTTTCGCGAATTGACGCCCGAATCGTGGGACGGCATCATCCGCGCCAATCTCGACGGCGCCTTCTACTGCATTCACGCGGTGCTCCCCGCCATGCGCGAACGCAAGGCGGGGCTCATCATCAACATCAACAGCATCTCCGGCCTGCGGGCGAATCCGCTCGGGGGAGCGGCGTACAACGCTTCGAAGTTCGGCATGACCGCCCTGGGCGTTTCGCTGCACGCCGAGGAAAAGGACAACGGCATCCGCGTCACCAACATTTACCCGGGCGAAGTCGATACGCCGATCCTCGCCCATCGCCCCAACCCGGTCAGCGACGAACACCGCGCCCGCATGCTCAAGCCCGAGGACATCGCCCGCGCGGTCGTCTATGTCGCCAGTCAGCCGCCGCACGTGTCGATCCCCGATCTGGTCATCAAGCCGATCTCGCAGATGTATGTCTAAAAGCCCGACGGGTGAGGTACTCCGAACCCTCGGGATCCAATCTCAGGGGTTCGGAGTACCTCACCCGCTGGGCTTCCTTAGCGAAAGGAATCTCATGGCCAAACTCGAGACGTCGCTCCGTTTTGAAACCTTCTTTCGGCCCATGGTCTGGGGCGGGCGCGGCCTGGAAACGAAGCTCGGCAAGACGCTCCCGGGAACCGACGCCGTCGGCGAAGCATGGGAGGTCAGCGACCATTCCCTGCATCAGAGCGTCGTCGCGTCGGGGCCCTGGAAAGGGAAATCGCTGCGCCAGCTGATGAGCGAGCATCGAGTCGATCTATTGGGCCCGGCCGAGGCGCGGTTCAAGACGTTTCCCTGGCTCTTCAAGTATCTCGACTGTCACGATTGGCTTTCCGTGCAGGTGCATCCCGACACGGAGAAGGTCAAGACGCTTTGGCCGGGCGAGGGGAGCAAGACCGAGGCGTGGTTCATTCTGGATGCGGCCCCTGCGAGCCGAATCTATGCGGGGTTGAAGCCGGGCGTTGGTCCTGAGGAGTTGCGTCAAGGGATCGAAGACGGCACGGTCGCGGATCTGCTGCATTCGTTCGCGCCGGAACCAGGGCAGTGCGTCTTTCTGCCGGCGGGGACGGTCCACGCGGTCGGCGGCGGCGTGCTGATGGCCGAGATTCAGGAAACCAGCGACGCCACGTTTCGGCTGTACGACTGGGACCGCGTCGACGCGCAAGGCAAGTCGCGGACGTTGCACGTCGAAGAATCGCTGGCCGCGATTCACTGGGACAAGGGACCGGTGACGCCTCGGACGGTGCCGTATTACAGCGCTCCGGTGGCGACGCACCGTCATCCGCTGGCACGATGTCCATTCTTCAACCTCGATTTCGTGCAGGACGAGGGCGCCGTCGATCTGGGATCGGCCGGCGCGCTGCAGCTGATCGCGGTCATCAGCGGCAGCGGCCGATGGACTGGCGGCGAACCAGTCACTCCAGGCGAGGTCTGGATCGTGCCGGCGGCCCAGAAGGACCGCACGGTGCAAGCCGAGGGCTCGCTGGCTTTTCTGCGGGCGACGTTGCCGTGACGACTACTTGCGATTGAGGATGTTCCGCGTCTCCTGATGAAACGCGACGAGCTTAGCGCGCTCCGGTTCGGTACCGTCGTTCTTGAAGACGCGATGCGGGATGAAAAGGCGCTCCTGGCTGTCGAAGGTTTGCTGCTTGCGGAACGTGTCGTCCTTGGTGAGGAAGCCGTGCATGAGTTTCACGGACAGATAGCCGAACTGGACGGGGTTTTGCACGACGGTGCCGTAGATTTTGCCGTCCTCGACGGCTTGCAAGGTTTCGAGATCTTCATCGAAGCCGATAATGATGACGTTGCTGTCTTTGGGCCTGGCCTTGAGCAGCGCGGGAGGATTGTAAGCCCAGAGACCGACGACAACGTCGATGTCTCGATCGCGGCCGAGAATGGCGGCGGCTTGATTCTGGCATTTCTCCGCGTCGGCGCCGTCGGTTTTAGTCAGGGCGAGGACGTACTTGCCGTCCCCCAGGGGAAAGTTGACGGCCTCATGAGGAGTCTCGGCGCCGAGCTCGGTGCGGTCGATGCCGGCGAGGACGTCGAGGACGCCCTGGCGACGTTCGCGGGCGTTGGACGCCGCCAAGTCGCCGACGAAGATGCCGACTTTGCCGCCGTCCTTGTTCGCTTTCTTCATCGCTTCCTTGACGAGTTCCCCCGCGGCGCGTCCCGCCTGGTAGTTGTGCGTCCCCAGGTATAAACGCCGGGCTTCCTTGTTCGGCACGTCATTGTCCTGGCACAAAATCGGCAGCTTGCCGTTGAGCCGAGACAAAAAGTCAACCGCGTTCTGCGGATCGTTCGGGCTGATCGCGATCGCCTGAACGCCGGTGTTTTCAAGGTTCTTGAGAATCTTTTGCTGCTCCTCGAGGGTCGCCGGGTTCGGCCGGCGAAACTCGACGGCGACATCGCCCAACTCTTTCTCCGCTTTCTGGCAGCCTGCCTCGGCGAGCAACCAGAAATTCTCCGGGTTGTTCGACACGAAGGCGACGCGAAACCGTTTGCCTCGGCTACAACCGGTGAGCCCCAGAACGCAGAGAAGCAAGCAACCGACGAGGAGAGCGCGGCGCATCATGAGAATGACTTTCGTTGGCAAGAACGCGGGATCGAGGAAGTATGCCCTGAAGATAGGGCGGAACGGCACGAATTGCAAACAAGAAATCGGGTCGGCGATCGTCCGGAGCCGCGCCGCTCCGAGAAGGCAACCCTGAAGTTCCAGGCCGAGGGCGAGTTTCAGATTTGTGCTACGAACGATTCGATTCAGGTTGCGTCTTCGTTGCCGCGTCATAATCCTTTATGTGAATAGCTCCCCTCGGCGTCTCCGATGCACGCCGGGCCTACCGAAAGGCTTGAGACCTATGCACGACGTCACAGCGATTATGAGTACGATCCTCGGCGGATACGGGTTGCCCATTTGGGGGGCCCACGGCGTTGCACACTGGGCGCGCGTTTGCGATAACGGCCTGCGGTTGGCCGAGGCGACGGGCGCCGATTGCGAAGTGGTCATGCTGTTCGCATTATTTCACGATGCGAGGCGCGTCAACGAACATTGGGACGAAGGCCATGGTGGACGCGGAGGGGAACTCGCCCGCTCGCTGCGTGGCAGCTTGGTCCATCTGGACGACGCCAAATTCGAACTCTTGTACGAAGCGTGTCGGTTACATACCGACGGACATACGACCGGCGATCCAACCTTGCTCGCCTGCTGGGATGCCGACCGATTGGACCTGGGACGGGTGGGGATTACTCCCGACCCGCGCCGGCTATGCACCAACGCCGCCCGCGAGTTGCTCGCATGGTCCAATGAGCGCGCGGTTCGGGGGCAAGAGCCGACCGACGTGCTCGCCTCGTGGGGCATCACCGGCTGGCGACGTCCCTGAGACTTTAGCCCATAATTTCGCGAATCGGCGTGCCGTGGTCGATTTCCAGGCGTTTGCGGCCCGGCAGTTCCAGGCGCCGGGAATCGAGTCCGAGTTGGTGCATGAGCGTGGCGTGGATGTCGGTGACGTAATGGCGGTTCTCGACGGCGTGGAAGCCGAGTTCGTCGGTGGCGCCGTGGATGACGCCGCGCTTGAGGCCGCCGCCCGCCATCCAGACCGAGAAACCGTAAATGTGATGGTCGCGGCCCGTCTCGCCCTGCGAGCCCGGCGTACGGCCGAACTCCGTCGCGAAAACGACGATCGTGTCGTCCAGGAGCCCGCGTCGCTTCAGGTCGGTGAGCAACCCCGCGATCGGCTGATCGACTTTGGCACAGTTGGCGGAATGGTTCGCACGAAGATTGCTGTGCGCATCCCAGGCCCCCGCGCCGCCGGCTCCGTGCTGGATCTGCACGAAACGAACGCCGCGCTCCACCAGGCGCCGGGCGGCCAAAAGCTGCAAGGCGAACGGCTCGGTGGTACTGTTGCCGAAGCCGTAAAGGCGTTTCGTCTCGGCGCTCTCGGCGGCGAAGTTAAAGACTTCCGGGAGCGAACGCTGCATGCGGAACGCGAGTTCGTACGACTGGATGCGCGCCTCCAGCGCGGGATCGTTGGGATACTGCTGCCCGCGCAGGCGATTCAGGCGGTTCACAAGTCCGAAGCCGACGCGCTGTTCGCCGTCGGTCATGGCTCCTTCGGGTCGGCCGTAATCGAGCGGGCTGCCGGGGTCGGCGCGGAGCGGGATGGCGTCGTTGGCGGGGCCGAGGTAATGGCCGTCGCGGGCGTTCCAGTATTCGCGTCGGCCCATCGAGACGTACATCGGCAAGTTATCGTTAGCCGACGCCAGGCCGTAGTTGATCCAGGCGCCGAGGTTGGGATGCTCGCCGTCGAGCATGTGTCGGCCCGAATGAAACTGCGTCTGGGCCCCGTGGTTGTCGTCGGTGGTGACCATTGAGCGAACGAAGGCGATGTCATCGACCTTCTGGGCGAGGTGGGGCCACCAGTCGCTCACCTCGATGCCGAGTTGGCCGCGTTTCTTGTAGCCGATCTGCAGCGGACAGATCTTGCTACGTTGTTGGCCGTTGGCGTCGTTGATGACGACGACGCGCGCGAGGCTGAGCCGCTGCGGATCTTGCACGTCGCGCCAGGGCGTTTCCGCGATCGATTTGCCGGCATAGCGAGTGAGCATCGGCTTGGGATCGAAGCTCTCCATGTGGCTGACGCCGCCGTTCATGAACAGCCAGATGACGCTCTTGGCCTTGGGAGCAAAGTGTGGCCGACCCGTCGGCGGCGTCCAGGTTTCGCTGGCGCCGGCGTCGCGCTGGAGCATCGAGAGAAGCGCGAGACCGCCGAGGCCTCGGCTGGAGTCAGCAAGAAATTCGCGGCGATTCATGGCGTGCTCGCGGAAGGTGTGACGAGGCAGGACTACCTGACAATACCGGCGTGGAGGGCGTTTGGCAATCGTGAAGTTCAAGCCGAATTTCGCTCATTCCGGCGGCGAGGAAGTTTGATGCGAATCGTAGACGTCGACCGAAACGATGTGCGAATGTTCGATAATGACATGGCGGTCCCAACCCTGCTCATCGACCCACGCCAACGTGTCGCGTCTTTTCCCGAGAATGATCATCTCCGGTCCCGTAACCGCCACTGTCCGTCCGCTCGACATGGTAACGGTGAACGGACGGAAGGGGACGGCTTGGCCCATTCTAGTAGCGGAGAAGGGTTCATGACAATTGCCTAACACTAACGAGCGTCGCAGACGGGTTTCCCTGGCGGAATTATATCACGCCGCCGAGAACCTGTCCGCGCCGCTCCGAAGCGGCGGCTAAACCGTCATACCGAAACCGGATCCGCCTTGTCAGGGTCGATCCCTAGATCGTGAATCGCCTTCTCGACCGCATCGAGCGAGACCTCGCTGCGCTGGGCGAGCTGTTCGAGTGCCGTCAGCGTCACGAACTCCGAATCGATCTCGAAAAACCGCCGTAAGCTCACGCGGTTCTCGCTTCGGCCGAAACCGTCGGTGCCGAGCGGGATCAAGCCGCCGGGAACCCAGCGCTGGATAAACTCGGCCCAGCACTTCATGTAATCGGAGACCGCGATGAAGATGCCTTTTTCATCGGCGAGCAGTTTCTCGACGTAGCTCTTCTTCCGCGGCGCCTTCGGGTGCAGGCGGTTCCAGCGTTCGCACTCCAAGGCGTCCTTGCGAAGTTCCTTGTAGCTGGTGACGCTCCAGACGTCGGACGCGACATTGTACTTGTCCGCAAGCACCTGCTGCGCTTTGAGCGCCTGCATCAAGATCGAACCACTGCCGAGTAGATGGATCTTTGTCTTGGGCCCCGCGGTCTTCGGCGTCACTGAGCGGAACTTGTACATGCCTTTCAGCACGCCCTCTTTGCAACCTTCGGGCATCGGCTCCATCACGTAATTCTCGTTGCCGACCGTGAGGTAGTAGAAGATGCTCTCCCCCTCCTCGTACATTCGACGAATGCCGTCCTGCACGATCAGCCCGATTTCGAACGCAAAGGCGGGATCGTACGCCAGGCAGTTGGGGACGGTGGCGGCGGCGAGCAGACTGTGACCGTCTTGATGCTGCAAGCCTTCGCCCATGAGGGTCGTGCGACCCGCGGTACCGCCGATGAGGAAGCCGCGGACGCGCATGTCGGCGCCCGCCCAGATCAAATCGCCGACGCGCTGGAAGCCGAACATCGAGTAGTAGATGTAGAACGGCAGCATCGGCACGCCGACGTTGGCGTACGCCGAGCCCGCGGCGATGAACGAGGAGACCGAACCCGCTTCGGCGATTCCTTCTTCCAGAACCTGCCCGTCCTTTGCCTCGCGGTATTTGACTTGGTATTCCGAATCGACCGGTTCATAGAGCTGACCGACGGCGGAATAAATGCCGTACTTGTTGAAGAAGCTGTCCATGCCGAAGGTGCGGGCTTCGTCGGGAATGATGGGCACGACCCATTTGCCGATCTCTTTGTCGTCGAGGAGGCGGCCCAGAAGATTGACGAAGGCCATCGTCGTCGAGGCTTCGCGTCCGGCGCTTTGTGCCACATACTTCTGGATGAATTCGTCGCCGGGCGCCTTGAGCACGGGGCAATCGACGCGCCGCTGCGGCACGTAACCGCCGAGTTCCTTGCGGCGTGCGTGCAGATACTGAATCTCCGGCGTGTCGTCGTCTGGCTTGACGAAGTACGCCGTCGCGGCTTGTTCGTCGGTGAGACCAAGGTCGAAGCGATCGCGGAACGTGAGCCGTTGTTTCTCTTCGACTTTCTTGGACTGATGCGCGGTGTTTTTGCCTTCGCCGGCGTCACCCATGCCGTAGCCTTTGACGGTCTTGGCGAGGATCGCGGTCGGCCCGCCCTTGTGGTTGACGGCCGCATGAAACGCGGCATAGACCTTGAGCGGATCGTGTCCGCCGCGGCGCAGCTTCTGCAATTCCTCGTCGCTCAGGTGTTCGACGAGCTTGAGCAGTTCGGGGTACTTGCCGAAGAAGTGTTGGCGGATGTAAGCGCCGGGCTTGACGATGTAGTTTTGGTATTCGCCGTCGACGACTTCGCCCATGCGTTTGATGAGCAGCCCGGACTTGTCCGCCGCGAGGAGTGGGTCCCAGTTGCTGCCCCAGATGCACTTGAGGACGTTCCAGCCGGCGCCGCGGAAGACGCCTTCGAGTTCCTGGATGATTTTGCTGTTGCCGCGCACGGGGCCGTCGAGCCGCTGGAGATTGCAGTTGACGACGAAGATGAGATTGTCGAGGCTTTCGCGGTTGGCGATGGAGAGGGCGCCGAGCGATTCGGGTTCGTCGGATTCGCCGTCGCCCATGAAGCACCAGACTTTTTGCTGGCTCGTATCCTTGATGCCGCGATGGTGCAGATAGCGGAGGAAGCGCGCGTGGTAGACCGCCATGATCGGCCCGAGGCCCATCGAGACGGTGGGGAACTGCCAAAAGTTCGGCATGAGCCAGGGATGCGGATAGGAGGAAAGCCCGCCGCCGGGCTCGAGTTCCCTACGAAAGTTTTCGAGATTGGTTTCGGTGAGGCGACCTTCGAGGAACGCGCGGGCGTAGATGCCTGGAGTGCTGTGTCCCTGGTAGTAGATCATGTCGCCGCCGCTGGCGTGGTCGGGGCCGCGAAAGAAGTGGTTGAAGCCAATCTCGTAGAGCGTCGCGCAGGAGGCGTACGACGCGATGTGTCCTCCGACGGCGTCCTTTTTGTTGCCGCGCACAACCATGGCCATGGCGTTCCAGCGGGCGAGGCTTTTGATCTTACGCTCGAGATCGCGATCGCCAGGGAAGCGCGCCTGCTTCTCGGGCGGGATCGAGTTGATGTACGGAGTGACGAGCGGCGGCGAAACGTCGACGCCGTTGCGCGAGGCCTTGGCCTGAAGTTGGTGCAGGAGGAACCGCGCCCGCGAGGCGCCATGCGCCTGGAGGACGCCGCCCAGCGAATCGAGCCATTCCGACGTTTCCAGAATGTCTACGTCGCCGTTGCCGTTCTCGTGTGCGTCACCGTTCTTGGCCATCTCTGACTCCTTGATAGGACAACCCCGGATGGAGAACCGAGGATTCGCGTTTCGGTTGCAAAAGGACCATAAGTCCTACTGCTATTCATAGCGAGTGTTGCAAGAAAAGTTAATAGAGCCTCGTCGCGAAAACGACGATCCGCCCGCAAACGCTCGATGCTCGCCTTCGGCACACGTTTTTGCAGCCGCGATTCCCCCGCATCAGTGACCAGTTTCTCGGTCGGCTCGGCAACGTCGCTGCGGGGACTTGCAACAGCGATGCAAAGGGCAGAAGCCGACGAACCAAGAGCCAGCCCCTGAAAGGCAGGGCAGGTCGGCGCTTGAAAGCTCCCATTTGCTGTCCACGATTCGCTGGGGACGGGAGTCACTTCGTCGTCTTCCCTTTGAGGAGTTGCTTGACGCGTTCCGCCTCCTTCTTCAGTTCGCTCTCCGGTACCGGCAACGGCGTGAAAGCCCCAGCGGTCACCGTCTCCCCTGCCGGAATGGCCCGCATCCGCAAACTGCGAAACGAGACGACTTGTCCATGATCCTGGAGACGCAAATATGCTCCGCGAGCCGCGAGATTGCCGCCGCGAATGCGCAACAGTTCGACTTCCTTGGCCCATTTGGGATCCGTGTAGTCGAAGTCGACAACTTTGACGCCGTTAAGGAAATGCTGAATAACGGACCCCTTGCAAACGATGGCCGCATCGTTCCACTGATCGAAGGGTTTGGCGACGTCTTTGGAAGGCGCCATGCAGAAAAAAAGCGACGCGGCACTCTGCCTGGGATTGAGCCCATAGGGACTATTCGCGTTGTCGAGCACTTGATATTCGTACTGCCCGGGTCGATAATAAACGCCGGAGTTGCAGCCTTTGGAGGCTTTCCATTCGAACCGGAGTTCGAAGTCATCGGGGACTTTTTTGAGGGTGAAAGTAAGATCGCCCCCCTTTTTGCCGCAATGCAGCGAATCGTCGGCGACGGTCCAGTTTCCTTTGTGCAGCCAGCCAGCGAGGGATTTGCCGTCGAAGAGGAGCTCGAAGCCGAGTTCCTTTTCCTTGGGCGAAAGCGAATTCGGCGCCTCTGCCAAAACATATGTGAACGGGCACAGGAGCAGAAACATCGGCCAGACGAAGGTTTTCATGGGTAGCTCATGGGAAATCGGAATTTCGAGCAACGCAACGAGTCTACCCGGTTTAGAACCGAGCGGCAAGCAGATTGGGATCGAGCCGGATTGACAATATCGCGCGGCAGATTACACTAGTGAAGAAGAAAAGCCGAAGTGGCGGAATGGCAGACGCGCCGGACTCAAAATCCGGTTCACGCAAGTGAGTGTGGGTTCAAGTCCCACCTTCGGCACTCCTGACAGGGAAAGGACTTGCGGCAAATGACCGCGAGTCCTTTTTTGTTTCCCCGCCACCGGAACGGGGAAAAAACGGGGAAAACACTGGGGATGCGTTGATCCTACGTCGCTTGGCGCGAACTGCGCGAAAGGTAGGATCTTAGCATGGCTTCTCTCGAAAAACGGCCTCATGGCTACCGTGTCGTCTTTATGTTCCGCGGCGAAAAGGTCGCTCGTTCGCTGCAAACTAAAGATCAAAAACAGGCCCAGGCTTCCTTGGCCCGCTTGGAAGACACCCTGCGCCGAATCGAACTTGGCACGCTACTTCTCCCCGAAGGAACCGACATCGCGGCGTTCGTCCTTTCTGACGGAAATCTGACCGCGAAACCTCGCAATGAAAAGCCCCTCACCCTGACACAGGTCTTCGACGCCTACTTCGCCAACCTTCCGGCCGGGGCGAATGAGCAAACCACAATTGATGGGATGCGTTTACATCAACGGCACCTGGAGCGCCTGATCGGCTCCGATTTCCCGGTGCAGAGGGTGACGTCGTCGGACTTACAAACCTTCATCGAAAAGCGTTCCAGGGAAAAGGGCTTTCGAGGAAATGTCACTGCAACCACGATCAAGAAGGCACTCGTTACCTTCCGGACGATCTGGCGATGGGGATTGATGACGGGACAACTCTCGGGATCGTTCCCAAATCGCGGGCTGAAATACCCCAAGGCGTCCGAGAAGCCCCCCTTCCAGACTTGGGCAGAAATCGAACGGCAAATTCAACGGGGCGGCCTCAGCGACACGGAAAAAGCGGGGCTGTGGGATTGCCTTTACCTGACACTCCCGGAAATCGAGGAATTGCTTCAATTCGTCAAAAAGCGAGCCTTGCAGCCATTCATCTACCCGATGTTCGCCTTCGCCGCTCACACCGGCGCCAGACGCTCGGAGATGGTTCGTTCGCGTCTCAATGACATCGATTTCGAGGGGAACATGATAACCGTTCATGAACGAAAGAAAGTTCACTCGAAAACCACGACGAGGCGAGTTCCCATGACGCCCTTCCTGGCCGAGGCCCTCCGCGAATGGACAAGCCACCATCCCGGCGGCGTCCAGACTTTTACCCAACCGCCCGGCGTGATTCGGAGCAAGACAGCTCGACGGGAGTCGAGTCCGATCACTCGCAATGAAGCGCACAATCATTTCAAGCAAACGCTGAAAGGAAGCAAATGGGCGGTCCTACGTGGCTGGCACGTATTTCGCCATTCTTTCATCAGCTTGCTTGCCTCCAAGGGCGTGGATCAACGGCTCATCGATTCTTTTGTAGGACACACGACAGAAGAAATGCGTCGACGCTACCGGCACCTGTATCCGAGTACCCAGCAAACCGTAATGGCCGCTGCCTTTGCTGGGCATTAACCTGCGTGTCGGGACCACGTCATTCGGCGTTTGAATCGCTCCCGCTACATGTGCTATGGAGAGTCCATGCTTAAGGCTTACGTCGGCATCGCATCGAAGCACGGCCTCTCCATTTTTCAGCCCGAAAGGGATGACACGATCTCGCTCGTGCGCCGACATATTCGGCATAGCCTCCGTCGGATGGGATTTTGGGCCGTTGTGAACGATGTCGAGGCGAGTTCCATTCAGGCCCTTTTCCTCAACGGGCAGCGGCATGATGCCATGATCGCCTTGGAACGCTTGGCGTCGCAAATCGGTCCGATACTTCCGGGCGACAACGACCGCCCCCATTAAACCTCTTCCGAGGAACGCACCGTGAATGTTCGAATGGATCGAGATAAACTCGTCAGCATGATCGCTTTCGCCTTGCGTCACGGTCCGGCCCAGTTCGATTTGGACCTCGACGACGAAGGATGGGCGGACCTCGAGGACTTGATTATCGCCATTCGCTTTGAGCGAATGGCTTGGGCGAATTTCGATAATAAGTCGCTCTTACAAGCAATCGACGGCATGGACCGTTTCGAGGTCCGGGGAAGCAGGATTCGAGCCGTCTATGGCCACAGTATTGCTCTAAAGCGATTGCCGGAAGTTGCCACCCCGCCCGCAATGCTCTTTCATGGCACCGCCTTCGAGAACGTGGTGAGCATCCTGCAAGAGGGCATTTCCAGGATGCGACGTCAATTCGCCCATTTTTCTTCGGACTTCGATTGGGTTGTTCAGTTCCTCGCCGACAAGCCGAAATGGGCCATTCTCGCCATCAACACTCAACGCGCCCTAGAAAAGGGCACCGTTTTCCGAAAAGCGAACGATCACGTCTGGTTGGCCGATTGGATGGATCCCCGGTTTCTCACGATCCACACCAGTAATGAAGGACCTTGCGAAAAGCCAATTAGCCTTCAGCAAGCCGCTTCGATTTGATTTCCTGCCGATTCTGTGTCACATTCCACGTTCGTCGTTCCCTCCACCGGCACACGGGTAGTTTCCGAACCCGGTCTTTTGGCAGTCCCTCCCTGCCGAGAGACCGGTGGTGCATCTCTCGTTTTATTCTCAGGTTTCATATTTTTTGGAGGCTCAACTCATGCAAGTCCTTAAACGCGGACATACGGAATTGTTCCGCCGCGGTCCCGACGAATGTTTTGATTCGCTCGTGGATCTCAATCGTTTCTGTCAGGAACAGAAGGCCAAATCGGCCGATCGTTGGCTGCCGCCGCGCGGCCTTCGTCCCCGGCCCTTGGCTCTCGACCGCCTGGTTGTCGATTTTGCCGGCGTCGGCACCGACGGCACAGACAACTCCTACCACATGAACGACTGGAGCTTTACGCAACTCTGCCAACTCGCCAAAGTCAGCCGGGACACGGTCAATCGAGTTACGGCGGACACGGCGTGGCGGGTGTTTCAAGACACCTTGCCTGACGGCAACAAGCCGTTGCAACTCTACACCGAGGGGGACGTCATCCGCTCCATCCACGGCGTCAGCTATACGCGTCTCTACAACGCCGACATCCTCGCTATGCTCGCCGAATTCGCTACAGACTTCCGACCGCCTCAGAAGGCGGCTTTCGGTGGCAAGGACGAATCCGGCGGCACTGGCCTCTACGCAGGCGAGCAGGACATGTTCGTGTTCCTGATCGACCCTACCGGCTGGGCCGAGATCGAGGGCCAGGCGTTCGCGCCCGGCTTCTTCGTCTGGAACAGCGAAGTCGGCAAGCGGTCGCTCGGAATCCAGACGTTCTGGTTTCAGGCCGTGTGCCAGAATCACATCGTCTGGGACGCGGTCGAAGTCGTCGAGTTCACCCGCAAGCACACGGCCAGTATCCACGATTCCCTTGCGGAAATGCGGCGCATCGTGGAACAACTCGTCGCCAAGCGAGACCAGCGTCGCGATGGCTTCTCGAAAGTCATGCTCAAAGCGATGAAAACTCGCCTGGGAAGCGACGCCGAGGAAGTCATGAAGGTGCTGGTCCAGCACGGTGTTGGCCGCAATTGGGCCAAGCAGGCGATGGAGATCGCCCAGGAGCAAGGCCGGTTCACCATTTTCTCGATGGTGGACGCTCTAACTCGAATGGCTGGCGAAATCCGCTTCGCCGGCGAACGTGCCGAACTCGATCAGAAGGCCGCCGGGCTTCTTACACTTGCGCGTTGATTCTCGTTTTATTCCGTTTCTTTCTACTTGTTTTTTTGACGAAAGGACTGTGCCATGGCCAACAACCAACGCACACCGCAGCAACCTCGATCCAATGACGCGAAGCAAAAACCCGTCCACGAAGTCCGATTAGGGCGCATCAAGGCAGCGATCTGGGCGAACGAGACGGACAACGGTACACGTCACAATGTCGCCATCACCCGTCTCTACAAAGATGGCGACGAATGGAAGACCTCGACCAGCTTCGGCCGTGAAGAACTTCCCCTCGTCGCCAAGGTTGCCGATCTCGCCCACACCTGGATCTACCAGCATGGGCAAGAAACGAACGGCAACGGCGAAGCGCATTGACCAATTCGCAGGCAAACACATCGCCTCCCCGTTTTACTCAAGGCCTGATGCACCACCGGGCCTTTGCAATCAGCCTTCATCGAGAGTTATGGATCGTTTCTTACTCGTTCTCATCTGCCTGTTCGCTCTTACCATTCGTTATCCGGACTTGACGATCCTTGCATTCGCCGTTTTTGTGCTTCGAGCGCTGTTTGGATGGTTGCGAAGCCAGAGGTACCTGTGACCGTTCGATCCCGCCGAGCGACAGGATGCAAACGACCGCGGCCCAGTCGGATGATCGCGGCGAGCAACATCTATCGTCCGATTCGATTCCTTTTAACTCCAAACGAAGCGGACTTTTTTCGGGCGTTGAGAATGGTTGTTGCCGACCGTTATTCGATTTCGTGCAAGGTTCGGCTGGCGGACATCATTACCTGCACAGAACGCGACTGGCGGCGAGGTTTCGCCAACCGAATCGCTCAAAAGCACGTTGATTTTGTGCTCACTCGAATGGAGTCTTCACGGATTGTCGCCGCCATCGAGCTTGACGACCGCTCGCACCAGCAGCCTGAACGTCGTTTGAGAGATGCTTTTATGAATAATTTGTTCCGGCAAATGCATATTCGTTTGATTCGCGTTCCCGCTTCATGGACCTATGAAACTGCTGAAGTTACCGAAATTCTTGCTCAGAACGGATTGGAGTTGTCAACGAACAACCCGCCGTTTGGCACCGCAAAATTAAGAGAGAAATGAACTGCCCCATGCACCTACCTTTGCTTACTTTCTCTCTCCTCCTTTTCTATTTCTTTTTTATTTTTCCCAGCCCGTCGCAACCACCACAAGCCACACGTTCCTCGCCGGTGCCACCGCAACGAAAACAGGTTAATGGTTGACCAAGGCAGCGCAAACATTGGCTTTGTCCCGTGCCGAGGCAAGTCGAGCAATCGTATATTCTGCTCCCCGAAGAATATTGCCCGCGACCGCCACACGTTCTGCACCGAACCTTTCCGAAACTGCAATGAGGACAATCTCTGCGTCCTTCCACGCATTCGGAGCAGCCAACCTTTACAATTCCCACCCCTTTGCAATGGGAGCACTCGGCAACCTCCTCTTTGTTGGGTGCTTTCTCGGCCGACTTTGAAACCTCAATTTCACCTTTCGGCCCACTTCCTTTTTTCGAGGAGTCCGTCTGCCAGCAGCCCATGACGAGCCACGACAACATCACTCCATAAGGCGAGCGGCAACACTTCGCTTACCCGTCAGCTGCTCTTTTCTGGGAAGAGCGAAAAGAGGAAGATGGTAGGCGTGTCGATCATTTTCCTTCGGGGTCAGAGTCATGGAAGACTCCAGCGAGTGTCTTGAAGCGT